>CBDVCR010000148.1:0-6833 GCA_965372535.1 uncultured bacterium
GCCCCGAAGCCAACTCCGAACTTGCCCTTTAAACCCAAATCTTTCCAGCCCATAATTCCCCTTTCTTGAAGCTCTGACATCGAAGTGTGTTCCCAAAAATTTAATTATAAGCAAATCTAAACCTGCAATTTTAGTGCCTGACTCTTTTCTGCCTTATATTTTTTGATAAGTTATTCTTTTATCTCTATTTTTCTCTTTTCGGACTCGATAGTGCTAAAATATCAAGCGTCAGATTTTGACACCTGGTGACACTTGTTGACAGTTTTTTGGGTTTGCTTGCATGCCGTACCCGCTGCCCTAACGGACACTATAAAACAAAAAAAGCCGCCTGCCGTTTGACGGCAGGCGGCTTTCAAGGTCCCTCTTTATCAGCTTTCGGAGGGTTGCTCGGATATTTCATCTTCTGTGGCAATTTCCGTTTCGGCGGCCTGCACGGCCTCGAGCTCCTTTGCGGAAAACACCCTGTCTATGTCCAGTATGAGCACGAACTCCTCGTTCCGCTTGCCCATGCCCTTTAGAAATTCGGTCTTAAGGTGCGTGCCTATCGAGGGCGAGGGCTCTATCTGCTCCGGGTCGAGTTCGAAGACCTCCTGCACAGAGTCCGCGAGCGCGCCGAGCACCGTGGTCTCCTCCTCCAGCGAGACCTCAGCGATGATGATGCAGGTGTTTACCGTCTGCTCGGTTTTCGTCATCCCGAACTTGAGCCGCATGTCCACCACGGGCACCACCCCGCCCCGGAGGTTTATCACCCCGCGCATGAACTCCGGGGTCTGCGGGACCCTGGTGATGCTCGTGTGGTCCAGCACCTCCCGCACCTTCGATATGTCGAGCGCGAAGACCTCCTCGCCCAACATGAAGCTCAGGTACTGGGCTGTTTCGTTTATCGACGATACGCTCATGGCCTCTCTCCTTTGGTTGATAATTCTTCCCTAAAACTTCTCGAACTCGGAATCGGCGCTGTCCTTTCCGCCGGCGCCCATATCGATATTGGTCCCTGTTGCAGTGCCTGCCCTCGGCCCGTCGCCTTTCGCCCCGCCGGCCTTGCCGGGCTCATGGGCCAGATGGGCTATCTTCGTCTTCCGGACGGCCTTCGGCGCCGCCCTGCCGGCAATGGCGCTCCTTCCGCTCCCGCCGTCTGTGCCTATCGTGAAGAAAGATATCACTTCCTGAAGGTTCTGTGCCTGGGCGGAAAGCTCCTCGCTGGTGGAGGACATCTCCTCGGAGGCCGAGGCGTTTTGCTGCGTTACCTGGTCGAGCTGCTGTATGGCCTTGTTTATCTGCTCCGCCCCGGCGTTCTGCTCGTTGCTGGAGGCGCTTATCTCCTGCACCAGTTCCGCCGTCTTCCGGATGTCCGGCACGAGCTGCTCAAGCATCTTTCCGGCCCGCTCGGCCACCTCGACGCTCGATGCCGATATGCCGGTTATCTCGCCCGCCGCGGTCTGGCTGCGCTCGGCGAGCTTCCTTACCTCCGCGGCGACCACCGCGAAGCCCCTGCCGTGCTCCCCGGCCCGCGCGGCCTCTATGGCCGCGTTAAGCGCAAGGAGGTTGGTCTGCCTCGCTATCTCCTCTATGATGCCTATCTTGTTCGCTATCTGCTTCATGGCGCTTACGGCCCCGTCCACCGCCCTTCCGCTTTCCTCTGCGTCCTGGGCCGCCTTCCTCGCTATCTGCTCCGTCTGCTGGGCGTTGTCCGCGTTCTGCCTTATATTGGCCGCCATCTGCTCTATCGAGGAGGACGCCTCCTCCGCTGCCGAGGCCTGCTCGGTCGAGCCCTGCGACATCTCCTCGGAGTTGGAGGACACCTGCAAGCTCCCGGAGGCTACATTGTCAGCTGCCCTGGTCACTTCCCCTACTATTTCACGGAGATTTTTAACCATAACGTTGAGACCGGATGCCATTACGCTGATTTCATCCTCTGAATTGATGTGTATGTCCTTTGTCAGGTCACCGGCCGTCATGGTATCGATCCATTTAGAGATATGGGTGAGACCGTCTTTGACAGGTCTTGCCAGAAACATTATGGAGCTTGCAATGAGCGTTGCCAGAATAGAGAGATAGACGACCATGGAGGTTGACCCCATTTTATCCTGGGCACTTTCCATGTCCAGCATGGCTTGTTCTGAAATATCCCTGGCCATGTTGCTCAACTCGGCAAGGGCCGCCTGGGTCTCCGCCATCCGAGGGATCACTTCCTGCTCATGCAGGTCCATTGCGATGTCGGCCCTCCCCGCATTCATTGCTTCGATAATCTTCGCTGCTGTCTCATGGAGAGCCCTGTGGGGTTTCTCTATTTTGTTGAAGCTATTTTCCAGAGCCTTCGGCGGTTTATAGCCGTAGTACCACTTGCCAAGTCCGCATTGCGCAGGGTCAAGCTCTCCCCTGAACGCGTTTCCAAAAAGTATGGAGTCTATGGCAAGGGAACCCCCCCAGTTAAACTGCGATACGATTTTTTCGTTGAGCACTGTCTGAAGCTCATGGTATTCGTGGACCATCCCAAGCTCTTTCTTTGTGAGCCCGATGTTGAACTGGAAGAACAAGGCGAGCCCCACCAGGACCACGGCCAGAATGGCAATCCCCATGTAAATTTTTCTAACTATTGTAATTTTCATGGTCCGCCTCGCTTGAGTTCGCTATTGTTTTCTGTATAGCCTCCAGAGCTTGCCCCCTTCTCGAATGTTGACGGTCTCCTGGCGGCTGATAATCTGCTGTCCTTTCCTGCTCTTTGCAAATTCTATGAACTTTGCCGCCAGCTCACCGGGTTTGGCTTTTGTAACCAGGTAAAGGGGCCGGTAGAGGAGGTATTTTCCGGCCGCGATGTTCTGTTTGGACGTGGATATGCTGTTTAGTTTGAGGATTTTCACATCCGCTTTTCTTGCGCTTGATATCCCGGTGAGCCCTATCGCCCATTTGTTTTTCCCTATGTCCCTTTCAAGGGGGCCGCTGGATTTGAAAAACTTCGTGGCGGTAAATTCCTTATCGGAGTCCTTAAAAATAATCTCACGGGCTATCAAGCCCACACCGGATATAGTCCCCTTTCGCGCGTAAAATTCAAGGGGCGTATTTGCCGGGCCTCCGAGTTCGCCCCAGTCCTTTATCCTGCCCTCGACCACGCTCTTTAACTGTTCGAGGGATATGGAATCCACCGGGTTGTTTTTATTGACGATGACGGCGAGGGCGTCCCATGCCACATGGTGAAGTTTAATGCCATTCTCTTCGGGGACTTCCAGGGCATGGCGGCATGTCCCGCCTAAAACAGCATCCCCGGAAGCGACAGCCCGTATGCCGCGTGTGGCCCCGCCGCCCTCGATTTCGACTTCAATGCCGGAGGTCCTTGTGAATTCCTTTACGAGTTCAGCCATAAAGGCTTTCTTCACAATTCCGCATCCAACATATTTGATTTTTTCCGCGGAAAACGCAAGGTGTGTTTCTCCGCAAAGGATGAGCATGGAAAACAAAAGGCTTGCAGTCACGACAAATCTTTTCATTTTGATACCTCCGTTTTTATGTCTGAATACAGCCGGTTAATACGCAGCCTTCTCAAAAAGTGCGGAATTAAATGCGATGGCCCTCCTCCCTCAATCCTGTATCTCGGTTATTCCACCCCCTTTCCCAAATTGGCAGTGTCAGTTTTACAGCAGTGCCGCGAAAGACCGAAAAGCCGATGAGATACCGCGCCTGAACAGGGCTATGGTACTTAACCGCTCGGCCTATTGACGCAGGACTCCTCCCCCCGAAGGAAACACCACCGAAACGGCGGCATTAAAATACTGCTCCCAATTCGGCAACCCCTCTTTCCCCTTTACCTTTACCAGGGGACAGGTAGCTTTGCGTCACCTGATTGCTCAGGTTTTGCCCTTTCGCTTTCAAATGTATGCAACCATGCTGACTATATACACTTAAAGTAGGAACTGTCAAGGAAAAACCCAAAAATTTTATTAATGGACACTTTAGTTTTTTTTATAGCTCTGGTTTGAGCGGAATTACCGTGCCGCACAGTCCTCTTTGAATCTATTACGTGCAAGCAGCTCATCGTGGGAAGAGCCTTTGCATGATATCTGGCCTGAGCTTTTCCACGGGGCCTCGGCAATCCATGCGAGAGTACGGGGGTGGTTTCCGGCGCCGCGAGGGCTTGATTTATTCAGCCCCGTATGGTTATATGAGATGCAGCGTGTAGGGGCGGGAGTTCCGCAAACAATGGGGCTAAAGGCAATAAATGGGGGCTGTCTTTTTTAACGCAAACGCAACGCGGCCCCGGTGGTTTCTTTCCGGGGGGAGGTAAAAAATGAGTACAGGGGAAAAAATAGCGTCATCCGCGCTTCATTTTTATAAAGTTCGCCACGCTCCTGTCGTAGGTCCTCTCGTACTCGGGGTTAAAGAAGCACCCCGGCAGTTCCCCCTGTTCCCTGTGGTACGAGACACACTCGCAGCAATTGCCGCGCCTCGGGCAGGAGGGGTAGGTGCAGGCGCATTCCCTTTCGTTTGAGCAATCCATGGCAAACCTCCGCTTAATGCTTGCTGGCCGGGCCAGGTGAATATTTTAATATGCTTATCGGGTTGACCTCACCAGAACCCTTAATACCATCTACGTCATTCCCCGGCTTGACCGGGGAATCCAGTGTTTTTGCGTCTGGATTCCCGCCTTCGCGGGAATGACAAATAACTGGTGTGCTCAACCCGATAAGCATATATTTTAATACATTCGGGGCGTCCTTTTAAGTCGCTCCCCCGGGGGGCCGGTCCTTCACGCATCGGAACATATGCCTGAAAAAAACTCTCAGGGGTTGATGAGCGTATCGCCGCCCGCGCCCATGGAGAGGTTCACGGTCCCTGCGTCCGTATGCCCGAGGGGGCTTGCGCCGGGGCGCGGGGGGACTCTGCCGTTTCGTATGGTGATAATCCTGTCGGCAAGGCGTTCGGCCTGGGCACGGTCGTGGGTGGCGATGACCACGGTGGGGCCGCCGGGTCTTCTCATGCCGAATATCAGCTCCTCCACTATGGCGGTGTTTTCCTCGTCCAGGCTCGCCGTGGGCTCGTCGATAAACAGCACCTCGGGCTCAAGCACCATGGCCCGCGCAAGGGCGAGCCTCTGGGCCTCGCCGCTTGATATGGTGAGGGCGTTCTGCCTGCGCCTTCCGTAAAGGCCCACTGTCTTTAATATCTCCTTCACGCGCTTTCCCGTCTGCAGCCGCCCCACGCCCCTTATCCTCAGGCCGTAGGCCGCGTTTTTCCAGACCGTGGCGTTGAACATCCCCGGGCCGGGCAACACGAGGGTTATCCTGCGCATGAGGTTCAAATCATGGGGGACGCTCCGCTCGCGGGTATGGTAATACTGCACAGCGCCGGAGTCGGGGGGTTCAAGCAGGGCGCAGATTCTGAGCAGAGTGGACTTGCCGCAGCCGTTCGGCCCCATCACGGCGGTCACGCCGTTTGCAAAGGCGTGGGTGCAGCCGGCGAGGACCTTTTTCTTTCCGTAGCTCTTTTGGATTTCGGATATGGCGAGATTAACGTTCACGTCCCGCCCTCTTCTGTATCAGGTGCAGCAGTATGTTTACGGCCACCGAGATTCCGAGCAGTATGATGCCCAGGGCCAGTGCGAGGGTGAAGTCCCCCTTGTCCGTCTCCATGGCTATGGTGGTGGTCATCATGCGGGTGTGGCCCGCGATGTTTCCCCCAACGATAAGAATCGCGCCCACCTCTGCCATCACCCTGCCGAAGGCGGCGACGGCGGCCGAGACGATGCCGTAGCGGGCCTCGGCTATGACGGTCCCTCCGGCCTGCCGGGGAGTCGCGCCCAGGGTGCGCGCGGCGGTCCAGACGGAGGGGTCCACGCCCACCACTGCCGAATGCGTAAGGGCCGCCACGATGGGCAGGGCCAGGACGAACTGTACCGCGACCATGGCCGAGGGGCTGTAAAGGAGCCCCATGAAGCCCAGCGGGCCGCTCCTTGAGAGAAGGACATAGAGGAAAAGCCCCGCCACCACCGGCGGAAGCCCCATGAGGGCGTTAAGCACGGCGATGACGAACCCCCGGAGGGGAAAGCGCTTAAGCCCCACGAACGCCCCCAGGGGCAGGCCCACGGCCACGGCAAGGAGCAGGGCAACGCCGGAGACGCCGAACGTGCGGAGCACAATGTCCACCAGCTCCCCCGACGGCTGCATTATCAGGCTTATCGCGCCCAGGAGCGCCTTGAAGATGGTTTCCATGCGTTACGGAAAGAAAGCCCTTTTCATTTTCACACCATCATAACATAAACATCCGGAAGCGGGATGTGACGGCAACCGCCGGGTAAACGGCGAAGCGGGAGGCTGCCGGCGCAGTGAAGCAGCGGGAGTTTTTCCTCTGCCGGATAATTGACGGACAGGAAAGATAGCGTTGATTCAACCGGCAATTCACAGGCAGGACAGCCGGTGAAACATGCACCTTCTGGCATTGTCGAGAGCTTAAGGATTATAAGCGGCAATAAGAGCACTTTCGGGAACCTGCCGGATGTCCATCTCGTGGAGAGCCGCAAGCATCGAGCGGTGATGCTCACGAGGTAATTTATTTTCTTGAGTTGGACACATGAAATGATGTTATAATTTATGGCGTCTTATTTAAGAGGCCTCTGCCTCGAAAAAAGGGTGTCCTTTTTGGCGGAGGTTAAACAGAAGCCCCTAAGGGGTCTTGGTTGCAACGAAAGGAGGTTGGTGCATGGCAGTTGGAAAGAAGAGCACAGCAAAAAAGAAGGTAGCTTCCGTAAAGAAAAACGTCAAGAAGAAAGTGGCTTCCGCAAAGAAGGCGGTTGCCGGGAAGAAGACCGTAGTCAAGAAGAAGGTGGCTGCCGTAAAGAAAAA
>CBDVCR010000149.1:0-6825 GCA_965372535.1 uncultured bacterium
AACTTGCAGGTTGCTCCTGTCAGCCTGAAACCCCGACTTTTTCAGGGACGACTAAGTAAGCTGAAGACCATCAGCCACCATCTGTTCTCGGCGATTAATGAGACTCTTGACCATCTTTTTCCGTGAAGCATCCCCATCTATATCAAACCAAAGATGGAGTGTTGTGTCTCCCTGTTTTTGAGTAAATGAATGATAGACACGATATGGTCTGCCTGTGCTATCATCCTTCTTAATTTGCTCACGGGCAACCTGAGAAAACTTTTTTGCTAATCGCTCTATGGGGTCTTCCGGCTTTGGAAGTGGCCAGCCTTTTTTAACGGCAAATTTGGCAACTTCCTTCATGTCCCATTCATCCTTGCCTGTCTCGTCTCTATAGAGACGAATTAGACGTTCCATTTCCTGACGCTTGTTTGCCATTTAATTGTCCTCCTTTACAAATCGACTGGGGCAACGTCACCCCACCCATCTACCACCGCGCATGGCGTAACGATGTGGCGTATTTTTTCTAAATGCTGTCGAAAGCGGTCATATCGATTAGTTATATGCTGTAATTGACCTGCTATTAAAGCAGGGTGAATTTGTAAAACATTTGCTAAGCCAATGATGTCCCTTTCCGAGAAATATGGGTATTTACGCGCTACAAAACTATCCATTTTTTTCTTTGGTACGCAGAAACCAGAGGCCGCTTCATTGGCTATACGCTCTTCTTCTGTCAAGGCTGTATCAGTCCCCGCACGTTCACCCTCAAGTTCGGTATCCAACATAATGGCATTCCGTCCATGCCTCTGTAGCACATGCTCCAGTTCATGCCTAAGGACAAACCAAAAATTATCAATTCGGTCATAACGTAAAGACATACCTATAACAGGAGAAAAATCATTTAACCAGAAGCAACCACCATCAATCTTTGCTGATGAAAGTGTTTCGACTATTACAAATCGAATGCCGCATTCCGCGAGAATCCTCGGGACTTTACGCGCTTCCTCTGGAGCACGCAATAGGTTTTTCAGCTTAGGTATAGCATTACGTACATTTTGAGGCGAGTATCGACCTGCAAGCATGTCGTTAGCAATTTCCCTAACACGATAAATCCAAGCAAGTTGGGCAGGTGAAGCCGGAGCAAATGTATTTGTCTTTTTCGCGGCATGAGGTAATACTTCTATTTCCTCAATTGAAGATACACCAAAGAATTTAATTAAAGCGGATTCGACCTTAGGAACATCGCGAACATCGTCAGCATCTAACCACCCTCGCTTAATCATTTCCGTTATGGGCAATTCTCCAAAAAGATGAGCCCTAATTTCTCGTCCCGGATCGGGCCTTGTAACAATACGAGCTTTGGCGAGGTCATATGATTTCTGAAGTTCTAAGAACATCTCTGGTTGGATGTTAAAAACCTCACCCAACAAAAGCGCCATTTCAGCATCAACGGTTCTATTACCATGAACCATTCGGTTGACTACATTTTCATCAACATTTAAAATGATAGCGAGTACTCGCTGTGTCCAGCCACGGGCATCTAATAACGCCTTTATGAGCTGCCCCGGAGTGCGATAATCTTCTGTGTCGTTATTTACCATAAAACTATTTTAAAACTACTGGGTTTACATTGTCAATCCCCAAATCGCGATTTTTTGAGATTTGATAATAAAATGCTTGACATACTCAAGCATTTTTGATATTTTATATTCATGAACAAACTAAAGCCCGATAAGCAAAAGCAGGTGATAGCGGCCCTCGTGGAGGGGAACTCCATCCGGGCCACGGTACGCATGACCGGGGTTGCCAAGAACACAGTGGTTAAACTCTTGGCGGACGTGGGAAAAGCTTGTGCTGAGTACCAGTTCAAAACGCTCCGCAATCTCACGTGCAAGCGGATAGAATGTGACGAGATATGGGCCTTCTGTTATGCCAAAGAAAAAAATGTACCAGAAGATAAAAAGGGTAAGTTCGGTTATGGGGATGTATGGACGTTTACAGCGATATGCGCGGATTCTAAGCTTGTACCCACTTGGTATATTGGAAATAGAGCTTTAGAGGACGCCACAGCCTTTATGCAAGACCTATCAAGCCGTCTTGATAACAGGGTGCAGTTGACTACAGATGGTCACAGGATGTATCTGGATGCTGTAGAAACGGCCTTTGGAAGCAAGATTGATTTCAGTCAATTGGTAAAGCTTTACGGTCTGCCTGAAAACCCTGATAGTAAATACAGTCCGCCCCGGTGCATCGGGACAAAAATATATAAGGTGAACGGCGAACCTGATAACAAGAAAGTATCCACAAGCTATGTAGAGCGGCAAAACCTCACCATGCGCATGAACATGAGGCGGTTTACGAGGCTTACAAATGCCTTTTCCAAGAAGGTAGAGAACCTAAGCCATGCGGTAGCACTTCATTTCATGTATTACAATTTTTGCCGGGTTCACAGGTCTTTAAGGGTTACCCCGGCAATGGAAGCTGGCGTGACTGACCATGTGTGGGAGATTGAGGAAATTTTAGCATTGCTTTCAAACTGACCCACTACCGGGATAGGGCCTTCAGTCCGCGGCTTTTTATTTCGCGCTGCGTTGCTTTTTTGTTTTCCCCGGAGCCCTGCCGGTTTTCTTGAGGATGTCCCTGGCGGCTACCGCCCCGGACACGGATGCCTGTATAAGTCCGCGGCTTACGCCCGCGCCGTCGCCCACGGCATAGAGGTTGCCTATCCCGGTCTCGAGCGCATCCGTGAGCTTGAGCTGCATCGAGTAGAACTTGACCTCAAGGCCGTAAAGGAGCGTATGCCGCGAGTTTACGCCGGGGGCGATGCCGTCCAGGGCCTCCAGCATCTCCAATATGTCGGCAAGATAGCGATAGGGGATGACGAAGCTCAGGTCCCCGGGGGTGGCGTCCTTTAGAGTAGGCTGGACAAGCCCCTTGCTTATCCTCTCCTCGGTGGAGCGCCTTCCGGCCTGAAGGTCGCCAAGCCTCTGCACGATGACGCCGTTGCCGATGATATTGGCAAGGCCCGCGATATATCTGCCGTAGTAGATGGGCTCCTTGAAGGGTTCGGTAAAAGTAGTGCTCACCAGAAGGGCGAAGTTGGTGTTGTTGGTCCTCCTGCGCGCGTAGCTGTGGCCGTTTACGGTCCATATGTCCTTTAAATACTCCTTAACCACCTCGCCGTAAGGGTTTACGCAGAAGGTCCTGACCCTGTCGTCGAATTTCCTTGAGTAGAACACGAGCTTTGGTTCATAAGTGACATCCGTAAGGTGCTCGAAGACCGGCGCCGGCACCTCCACCCGAACGCCGATGTCCACGGGGTTTCTGAGCGTGGAGAGCTTTAGCCTCCTGGCCTCTGACTCGAGCCACTTCGAGCCCTCCCTGCCGGGGGCCAGCACAACGAAGTCCGAACGGTACTCGGCGCCGTCTTCCATGAGCACGCCGCATGCCTTGCCCTTTTCCACCAGCACCCTCTTTGCCGCCGAGTCAAAATGGACCTTTACGTGCTTTTTAAGATGCTCTTCCATCTTCCTAAGTACCTTGAGGCAGTTGTCGGTCCCTATGTGCCTCACCCTGGTGGGGACAAGTTCGAGGTCGTTCCTGGATGCCAGGGCTTTTATCTTACGTATCTTTTCGGCGTCGCCTCCGTATAATTTTTTCGGCGCGCCGAAGCGGAGGTAGACTCTGTCCACGTGGTCTATCCATGAGGCGAGGGATTCCCTGTCCATGTACCGGGTGAGAAACCCGCCCACGTCGGGGGAAAGGTTGAGTTTGCCGTCGCTGTAAGCCCCCGCGCCGCCCCAGCCGCTGACCATGCCGCACTCCGGGCATGAGCGGCAGGAGATGTCCTTTATCTTCATGGGGCAATTGCGCTTGCCGAGGTCCTTGCCCTTCTCGACGATAAGGACACTGAGAGAGCCGTTGGCCCCCACAAGCTCCAGGGCCGAGAAAATCCCCGCGGGGCCCGAGCCCACTATGATAACGTCGTATTTTTTCATGTTACGCGGATTTTATGAACCTGAGCGCCACACGCCGGTGCCTTGGCCCGTCGAACTCGCAGAAGAAAACGGCCTGCCACGTGCCCAGCACGAGTTTGCCCTCCTCTATGAGTACAAACTGGGAAGCGCCCACAACGGAGGACTTCACATGGGCGTCGGCGTTGCCTTCCATGTGCTGGTAGTTATGGTCATGGGGGATGAGCTTGGCCAATGTGCCCAGGATATCGCTCTTTACGCTTGGGTCGGCCCCTTCGTTTATGGTGACCCCCGCCGTGGTGTGGGGCACGTAGACAAGGCATATCCCGTTTTTCACCCCGTCCTCCCGCAGCTCCTTCTCCACCTCGGACGTTATGTCGATAAGCTCGTTCCTCTGCCTGCTCTTTACGTTGATATACCTTATCATCGGCGCCTCCTACGGTGTAAGGGCATCGAACACGAAGCCATAAAATCCCCTGCCCACGGTGAACTCGATTTTCAAGGCAATAAGGTTATCGGGAAGCCCCAAACCCTTAAGCCTCATTATATCCTTTTCGGTTGTGATTATCCACTCGGCGCCGCACCCCCTGGCGGAGCTTTCTATCTTGCTTATATTCCGGTGGGTAAACGCATGGTGGTCCCTGAAGGCCATGTTGCCCTTGATGTCCGCGCCCAGGGCTTGAAGGGCGTCAATAAAACTCTCCGGCTCCGCAATCCCGGAAAAGGCGTAAACCGCCCGCCCCGTGAGCCACTCAACGGGACGCTCCTGTCCGCCGGGGGTCGTGACGGAGGAGGCCGAGTGCCCGGAGAAAAACACGGGGGCGCGGGGGTTAAACTTTCCTATGAATTCCGTCAGTCCGTCGGTCTTAACGCCACCGGATTTAGTAATCACGACGGCATCCGCCCTCTGCATCCTGTTCAGGGGCTCCCGCAAATTTCCCATGGGCAGGAGCCTCATGTTGTCGAAGGGGTTCAGGGCGTTTACAAGTAAAATATCCAGGTCCCTGTCGAGCCTCCTGTGCTGAAAGCCGTCGTCGAGTATGAACAGGTCGGGCGGGGGAGAGAAATTTTCAATGGCAAACATTCCGGAGGCATGCCTGTCCGCGCCCTTGACCACCGGTATATCCCCGAGCTTTTCCGCCATCAGCAGGGGCTCGTCTCCCACATCGGCACTTTGCATCCCGGGACTCACCAGCAAAGGCCCCTTGAGCCTCCCCTTATAGCCCCGCGTGAGTACACAGGGCGCAAACCCCCTTGCCCGCGCCTCCCCGGCGATGGCGATGACCGCAGGGGTCTTGCCCGTGCCCCCTGTGGTGATGTTCCCCACGCTTATGACCCTGACGGGCAGCCTCTTGCACCGCGCGAGGTCCCGGGCCGTCTTCACACGGTACCCTGTATAATAAATTATCTCAAACAGCCCCATCATTGCTCAATCCTTACCCAGATATTCCTCCACCACCTTAATGGCCCTTTCCACCGCGCCACGGTTCTTAACGAGTATCTCCCTGGCCCTCCCGCCAATGGCCTCCCGCTTCCGGGCGGATGCCGCCAATTCCTTCAAGGTTCCGTAAAGGCCCTCTTCGTCCGCCTCCACCGCCGCGCCGTTTTCATAGAACTCGTTGATAAAGGGGAAGTTTCCCATGTACGGGCCGCACACCACGGGTTTGCCGAAATACGCCGGCTCAAGGGGGTTCTGCCCCCCGTGGCGTATGAAACTTCCGCCCATTACCGCCACGTCCGAGATGCCGTAGACAGAGGAAAGCTCGCCAACGGTATCAAGGAGCACAACCGAGCCGGACACCCTCTGGCCATCCCCTATCAGGGTTCTCCTTATATAAGGGACGCCCTCGCCCTTTAAAAGCTCCTCCACCTCGTCAAACCTTTCCGGGTGCCTCGGCGCTATTATCATGATTACGTCCGGTATATCCTCCCTGAGCCTTTTAAAGGTCGAGACCATCAGGCCCTCCTCGCCCCTGTGCGTGCTCCCGGCTATCACCACCGGACCGTCAAGGGCGCGCGACCAGGATATTTCCTCATCTTTTACTTTAATATCGAACTTAAAATTACCCGTATTATTTACCTTTTTTGCATCGGCCCCCAGTTCAATTATCCTCTCCGCATAGAGGGCGTCCTGCATGCAGAAGAAGTCAACATGGCTGAGCATGCGCCTCATGAGGGGCCGTATTTTCCTGTAGCCTCTGAAGGAGCTCTCCGATATTCTTCCGTTCAGTATGCCCGTCGGCACGCCCTCGGCCTTCATGGCCCTCAGCATATTGGGCCACAACTCGGTCTCCATGACCAAGAAAAGAGAGGGCCTCACCCTCCTTACCGCCCGCTTAAGGATGAATACGAGGTCAAAAGGCAGGTAGACGACCTCAACAGCATCCCCGAACCGCTCCCCGGCCACCTTCCGGCCGGTGTCGGTAATGGTGGAGACGATTACCCTCAGGCCGGGGCGGCGTTCCTTGAGAGACCTGACAAACGGGACCGCCGCGATGACCTCGCCCACGGAAACTGCGTGAAGCCATAGCGTCCTGCCCTGTGCCCCGGCCGGAGGCCCCGCTTTGCCGAGCTTTTCCGAAAGCCAGCGCTTCCTCAGCTCCCGAGGCCTCTTCCGGTACTCGAAGGGGAAAACGAAAACAAGGGCTATGGCGTATAAGATGCTGTAAATAGTAAGCATTCCCTTTTACTATTACTTCGGCAACTAAATATATGAAAGAACCGCTGTCATGTCATTCCGGGCTTGACCCGGAATCCAGTGCTTTTCGTCTGGATTCCCGCCTGCGCGGGAATGACGGCATTAAGTTATTTAATTGCCGGTGTAGCGCCCTACGGTTAGTTGGACACATTTTAGCGTTAATCATGCCGCCTT
>CBDVCR010000150.1:0-6718 GCA_965372535.1 uncultured bacterium
GCAGGCTGTCCGACAATGCAAAAATAGCTGGTTTTGTCATTCTGAATTTATTTCAGAATCTTGTATTTACAATATTTACACCTCCATAAAGATACTGAAACAAGTTCAGGTCGACAATTGTCGGACAGCCTGCAAGCTACAGGGAATAGTCCGGTTCAAATCCACCCTCGCCCCCCTTTGCTAAAAAAGGGGGGGGGTAAACTATTTTATGCTCTGAGTAATAATTCAGTATAGGACATCGCTTTTTCCCCTGGTTCTTTCCCGCAGGACCTTCATCTTGCCTGTCTTAAAACCTTGGCATTTCGGTTGCAGCGTACCGGTTTGCGGCGTAAAGGGGCATGGCAGGGCCAAGGACCTCCCGGTGGGCCTCAAGCGCCAGTGCGGGGTGGTTGTTGTTTTCGGAAAGATGCGAAAGGCACGCCCATTTAAGCCGCCTGCCCGCCCCGGCCAGAAGTTCGGCGGCCTCCCTGTTTGAAAGATGCCCCCCCGGGCCCTGGATGCGGCGCTTGAGAAACCCCGGGTACGGCCCGGCGGCGAGCATCGCGGGGTCGTAGTTGCTTTCTAAAAAGACCGCGTCCAGCGAGGCGACGACTTCCGCGAGGCCGTCGAAGACGTGGCCGAGGTCGGTGAGCACTCCAAGGGACTTGTCCCCTGCCGAGACCACGAAGGCCGCGCCGTCCGCGCCGTCGTGGGAGGTGGGCACCGTATGCACCGATACGTCCCCGATGCGAAGCGTCTCGCCCGCCCGGAAGGTGCGGACGTTTTCAATCTTCCCCATGGGATACTTCAAAAAGGCGGCCTCCAGCGTCCCACCTGTGGCATGGACGGGCATGCCGTACTTCCGCTGGTACACCCCGGCGTAACGGACGTGGTCCGCGTGGTCGTGGGAGACGAGGAGTGCGTCCACCTGCCGGATGTCTATGCCGTGGGCCGCGAGTCTTCGCTCGGCCCTTATGCCCGCGATGCCCGCGTCTATCAGAAGCCTTGCGCCCCCGGCCTCCACGTAGACGCAGTTGCCGTTGCTGCCGGACTGGAGCGAGATGGCGCGCATGGGTAAATTACTCTACCAGCCGGGGCGGGGTTTTGGCAAGGCGGCATCGGTTGTGTACCCCGGAGGCGATATGCCGGGGCCGTTTTCGCCCCTGGTTATCGACAGGGGCATGGCCGCCGGTCTTACCGGAAAGGCCTGTTATTGAAAAGCAACCTTAGCCTGTCGAAGGATGAGCTTCATTGTCCCCCCATTCATCCTGAGCTTGTCGAAGGACGTAAAGGGAGGCGTGGGGGGATTATTTTTTTTGAATCTTTGCATCCCTGAATCCTCGAATCTTGCCGTTCTCCGTGCCTCCGTGCCTCTGTGGTTAATCCTGCCGTTTGCCTCTCTTTTTTTATGTGTTCAAAGCCTTTCCTTTAAAACCTTTGCAACCCCTTGATTTTCAGGAATATCCCGTCCCGTCCGGGCGTTCAAAGGGTGTTCAAGGCGGCCTGGCCCTTTATTGCTCGCTTTTATCGATAGACGGGGTTTTCCAACCCCGCCTCGACGCTTTCTCTTTCCCGCCCATGTCAAAGAACTCTCCGCAGCCCATTTTACTTTCAGCAGGCGGAACTCGTCCATGGGAACCCGTTCATCTTGACAAGTTCACTGACGGGCTGCTCCGTTGCAAATCGGATGGAGGGTGCGGGGTGCAGCTGCTTATCCGCGGTTTTGCTGTGTTTTGGGAGCGTTGATTTCGCCTGCCGCCCTATTGCCCTCTTGCGCTGACTTGTCCGCCCCTGCCGAACGTCCGCCACACAACCACCCAGGCCAGGGCCGCCATCCCGGCAAGGAGCACGAAGATGTTTGAGTAAATCCAGGCCGGGCCGCAGGCGTTGAGGGGGTTAACGCAAAACCCCATTGAGCCCATGTCAAGGAGCCTGCCTATTCCGGCGGCGCTGAAGGCCCCGGAGGCGAAGAAGAAGAGGTTGTATATCCCCATGCCTATGCCCGCGTGCTCCCGGGGCAGGGCGGAAGAAGCGGTGTGGGGCATGGAGGACTGCACAAAGGCGAACCCGACGTAGCTCACGACCAGGCAGGCCGCCACCACCCGCGGCCCGCCGCCCGAAACAGTGGAAAGCAGAACGTACCCCGCGACAAGGAGCGCCATGCCCACGTGGGCCACCGGCACGGAGCCTTTCCTGTCGGCCATCCGGCCCCCCGCCCTGCCCAGGAGCGCGGCTACGAGGGCGCCGGGGAACATCACAAGCCCGATGTTCATGGAGCCCAGGCCGTTCAGTTCCCTTAACATGATGGGCGCCATGAACATCATCCCGAAGACCGTGCCCATCGAGAGGAACGTGGCGATTATGGTGTTTCGGTAAGGGTGGTTGGCAAACAGCCCGGGCCTAATAAAAGGCTTCTCGGAACGGGCGACGTGCACGCAGAAAAGGGCAAGGAGCACCGCCCCGAGGAGCGAGGCCCACCATACCCCCAGCGTTACGGAAAAAAGAAGCGCGGCCAGGCCCCCGCTTATGAGCACCGCCCCGGCTGCGTCAAATGCGCGCTCAGACCCCCTCTCGCCCGGCAGGCGCCTCCGGAGGGCGGGGATGGTGAATATGGTGAGAAGGGTGAATACGAAGAGGTACCGCCAGTTGAGCGCCCCCGCGACAAAGCCCCCCAGTATGGGGCCCACCCCCGCGGCCGCGGCCACGGTGGAGGCGATTACGCCGAGGAGCGACCCCTTAAGGCGAGGGGGGAAATACCGCGTGGCCACCAGCATGGCAAGGGCGGGGATGGCCGCGCCCCCGCTTGCCTGAAGTATCCGCGCGGCGATGAGCATGGGATAGCAAACCGTGAGAAGACCCACGAGGGAGCCGAGGTTAAGCAGCAGGAGGCCGAGCGTTATGAGGCCCCTCACGGAGTACATGTCCGCGAGTTTGCCGTAGACCAGCGCCCCGAGGGCGAAGACCACGATATAGCCCGTCATCACCCAGCTCACCTCGGAGGGCGTGAGGCCGAACTCCGAGGCGATGTCCGGCACGGCGACGTTGAACATCACGCCGTTTAACACCGAAAAGAAGATGACGAAGCCAAGCGGAAAGGTAATGCGCAGGCTTGCCTCGTGCGGAGTATCGTCCTTCATGGGGCGGGCCTTACTTGCCGGCCTTGAGGGAGTGGACGCTTTTAAGCGCCAGAAGGACCCACGGCATGCCGTGCAGGAAGAGGTCGAGCCAGTCGATGGGGCGTATGAGCCTGCCCTTGAGGAGCATCCGGAGCTTCTCCCATATGTGGGGCGGGCTGTAAGGGGCCAGACCGAGCGTGAGGCAGAGGATAATAACCGGTTCCCAGCCCAATTTTGCCATTACCTTTTCCATAAAAGGTATTATAGCGTATCGACTCGCCCTGCTTCGAGAGCCGGATGCGGGGGATGGCCCTGCCGGGGACAGAGGCAAGTCGGGGGCTTGATGTATTAGGAAAAAAACGATTATAATATGATTTTGAAATTCGCTATCTGGAGGACGGTACGTTGAAACAGGGAATTCACCCGGAATACAAGGAGATAGAGGTCGCCTGCGCCTGCGGCGAGACCTTCAGGACAAGGTCCACCAGGGAAAAGATGCACGTGGACATCTGCTCAAGCTGCCACCCCTTCTTCTCCGGCAAACAGAAGCTGGTGGACACCGAGGGAAGGGTGGAGAAATTCAAGAAGAAGTACGCCAAGAAGGCTAAATAACTGCCGAAAGGAATGGCCGTCAGCTCCCTTGCCGGTGCTGACGGCTTTTTTGCGGTATGAACAAGATAGGCGGACAGGCCGTAATAGAAGGCGTGATGATGAAGTCCAGGCACGCCTGGACCGTGGCGGTGCGCGACCCACGCGGGGAGATACACGTAAAAAAAGAGCGCCTGAGGAAACTGCCCAGGGGACTGAAAATGCCCGTTACCAGGGGGGTCGTGGCGCTTTACCACGCCCTTTCCATAGGCATCAGGGCGCTTGAGTTCTCGGCCTCGAAGGCATATGACGAGCAGGAGGAAAAGCCCCTGGGCAAGGTCTCCATCGCCCTGACCATAGGGGTGTCCTTCCTCCTGGGCATCGGGCTCTTCATCGTCCTGCCCCTTTACGCGGCAAAGCTCCTCGGCATGGCCATCCCTTCGATAGAGGAAAGCTCGGTGCTCTTCAACCTCGCCGACGGCCTGGTCAGGGTGGCCGTATTCCTGCTCTACGTGGTGCTCATAGGGCTCTGGGGCGAGATAAGGCGGGTGTTCCAATACCACGGGGCCGAGCACAAAGTGATACACGCCTTTGAAAACGGAAAGGGCCTGGAGGTCGAGCATATAAAAGATTTCAGCCCCCTGCATCCGAGGTGCGGCACGAGCTTTCTCATGATAGTGATGGTCATAAGCATCCTCGTGTTCTCCCTGATTCCGCAGTCATGGCCTTTCACGTACAAATTACTCGCAAGGGTGGTGCTCATCCCGCTGATCGCCGGTGTGTCTTACGAGACCCTCAGGCTCTCGGCCCGGATGAGCGGCAACGCACTGGTAAGGCTCCTGGTGCTGCCGGGCCTCTCGCTCCAGAGGCTTACCACGCGCGAGCCGGACGAAGGGCAGATAGAAGTGGCCCTCAGGGCCCTGACCGAGGCCCTTGCGCTGGAGGAGGCCGTGGCCGCCGAGGATGGGGCGTAATCCCCCGCCCACCGCGGCAAGCAACCTATGATAGAAAAACTGAAAGACATAGAGAAAAAATACGATGAGCTGACCGGCCTCCTCATGGACCCCGCCGTCATCGCCGACCACAGGAGGTTCCAGAAGCTCTCCAGGGAGCAGTCCGCCCTCATGCCAGTGGTGGAGAAGATAAAAGAGTACAGGAAACTGCTCTCGGACATTGAAGGGGCCAGGGAACTCCTGGGCTCCGGCGAGCCCGACATGAAGGAGCTTGCGCAGGCGGAGCTTGACGACCTGAAGGAGAAAAAACCCGTGCTCGAAGGGGAACTCAAGCTCATGCTCGTTCCAAGGGACCCGAGGGACGAAAAGAACGTGATACTGGAAATAAGGGCCGGCACCGGGGGGGAAGAGGCCGCTCTTTTTGCCGCCAACCTCTTCAGGATGTACTCCAAGTACGCGGAGTCCCGCAGGTGGAAGGTGGAAGTCATGGAGTCCAACCCCACGGGCATCGGCGGCATAAAGGAGATAATCGCCTCCATAGAGGGCAGGGGCGCCTACAGCAGGCTGAAGTACGAAAGCGGCGTGCACCGCGTGCAGCGCGTGCCCGAGACCGAGACGTCCGGGAGAATCCACACCTCCGCGGCCACGGTGGCGGTGCTCCCGGAGGCCGAGGAGGTGGACATAAGGGTGGACGAAAAAGACCTCAGGGTCGATACCTTCTGTGCCTCGGGCCCGGGCGGCCAGGGGGTCAACACAACCTATTCCGCAGTGCGCATAGTGCACGAGCCCACGGGCCTCGTCGTACAGTGCCAGGACGGCAGGAGCCAGATAAAGAACAAGGAAAAGGCCATGAAGGTGCTGAGGGCAAGGCTCTACGAGCTTGAGATCGAACGGTCGGAAAAGGAACGGGCCGACAACCGGAAGGCCCAGGTGGGCACCGGCGACCGGAGCGAGAGGATACGCACCTACAACTTCCCCCAGAACAGGGTCAGCGACCACAGGGTGGGCCTTACGCTCCACAAGCTCGAACAGGTGATGGAGGGCAACCTCGACGAGCTAATCGACAACATCGTCACCCACTTCCAGGCCGAGAAACTGAAAACGGTCTGACGCCCCTCTTCTCATGCAGGCACTCCTTAAGTCGGCCTCGGAAACGCTGGCCCGCTGCGGCATCGAAAACCCCGAAAAAGAGGCCGAGATACTCGTCACCCACGCTGCGGGAATCGACACGGTAACGCTCTACCGGGACGACCCCGCACCGGGCGGGGAGGCCGAGGCGAAAGTCCGGGCCATGCTCGACCGCCGGTGCAGGCGCGAGCCCCTTCAGTACATCCTTGGGAGTGTGGAGTTCCGCAGCCTTAAAATCCACGTGGGCCCGGGCGTGCTCATCCCACGGCCCGAGACCGAGTTAATCATAGAGGAGCTTTTAAAACTCCTGCCCCCTCCGGGCCGGGGCCTGCGCGTCCTTGACCTCTGCACCGGAAGCGGCTGCCTGGCCCTTGCCGCCGCACAGGCATTGCCCGGTTCTCATGTCGTCGGGACGGACATCTCCGGGGAGGCCCTCGCCTACGCGCGGAAAAACACCGTGGAAAACGGGATTGAAAACGCCGTCTTCCTCAGGGGCCATCTCTTTGAGCCGGTCGGCGGGGAGACGTTCGACGCCATAGTGTCAAACCCCCCTTACGTGGCAAGCGGGGACATGGAGACCCTCCAGCCGGAAATCAGGGACTGGGAGCCCGGCGAGGCCCTGGACGGCGGAGAGGACGGGCTGGACTTTTACCGGGCGATACTGGCCGAAGCGCCCCGCCGCCTCCATGAGGGAGGGCTTGTGCTCCTCGAACTCGGCTGGGGAGAGGCCAAAGGCGTGGCGGAGCTTGCCCGGAAGTCGGGGTTCCACGTGGCCGAGGTCGTCAGAGACCTCTGCGGCATCGAGAGGGTGATGGTGTTAACGAGGCAAGTCAGAAACTGCAACCGTTAGCCCGGGCCTGTCGAACCCGGACATTGCATGAGCACTATGGAAAAAGAGGACAAAAGATATGAAAACAATCACAGGCATAGGCGGGGTTTTCCAGTCCCGCCGGA
>CBDVCR010000151.1:0-6693 GCA_965372535.1 uncultured bacterium
ATATCCCCTCGTTTTATGAAAATTGCTCAATGGAAAATGTTCGTGCAACAGACTCCAATGTAATGAAAACTAACTGGTTAGTAAAACCTTCTCCGGATGCGTGTAGACGTTCATCCTCTCCCCCCGCACGAACCCCACCACGGTTATGCCGCTTTCCCCGGCTATCCGGAGCGCCAGGGCAGTGGGCGCCGTCCTGCTCACCACCACGGGCACGCCCCACCTGGCGCACTTTGAGACTATCTCCGAGGAAAGCCTCCCGCTTGCCATCATGAGCTTGCCCTTGAAGTCCAGGTCCTCAAGCACCGCGTGGCCCAGGACCTTGTCCACCGCGTTGTGCCTCCCGATGTCCTCGGCAAAGCAGAGGATGTCCTCGCCGTCTGAGAGCGCGGCGCTGTGGACACAGCCCGTGGAGTTATAGAGGCCCGAGAGTTTCTGGAACTTCGCGAACAGTTTCCGGAGGGCGGCGGGGCGTATTCTGAACCCGTCCTTCATTGCGGCGGCGGTATGTTTTTTCCGGAAGGTCACGCCCCCCACGCAGCCGGACGTTATGGAGGCGCCCCCGGTCCTTACCTTGCCCTCGGCGGCCACGTCCACGGTTATTTCCTCCTCGCCGTAGACGATGGACATGCTGTCGGCGCATATCCCCTCGGCGACGCCCTCGGTCATCAAAAGCCCCACAACGAGTTCCCTCACCATGAGCGGCGTGCAGTAGAGGCTCAGGACCTCGACGCCGTTTACGGAAACGGCAAGCCTTTTTTCCTCGGCCACGAGGTCTTCGACCTCGCTGCATGATTTGCCCCTGCACTTGAGCACCCGGTGTCTGCTCGCGCCGTCCATGGACTGATTATACTGGTTCGGAATTTCGCCGGTCAAACCTGCTAAAATATCCGGGATGTCTTATATGGACACTATCAAGGAAGGCTTCCGGCACGTCCACCGCAACTGGCAGCTCATCGTCATCCAGTTCGTGATGGGCGTCATAAACCTCGTCGCGGCGCTGCTGCTTATCGGCCTGCCGCTTGTGATAGGCCTGCTCGTACTCGGACAGGACGCCTCCGAACTCCGGAGGATGGGCGAGCTGTTTCAAAGCTCAAGCGGCCTCTTTGACATCATTGCCCGGTATATGGGCCTGGTCCTGGTCTTCCTTTTAAGCCTCCTTTTCTACATGTTTTTCGCCTTTGCCCTGTGGATATACGTACTCGGGGGCGCGGCCGGCTCGCTTGGCAAATCGATGAGAGAAGAGCGGTACGTATTCAGCATGGGGACTTTCATGTCCGAGGGAAAGAGGCTGTTCTGGCCCCTTTCCGGATACGTAACCGTGGTGAGCCTTCTGCTGCTTGGCGTTATAGCGGCGCTTGGGGTAGCGGGGGGCTTGACGGCCGCGCTTTTCTGGGGCATGGGACTTGGTGACTCCCGGCTCGGAGTGTTTCTTAAGGTATTCTTCGTCCTTTCCTTTATCGCCGCCGGGGGACTTGCACTGACCGGGCTCCTGGTTGTCTCGCTCCAGGGTCTGGTCGAGCTTGTGCTCAGAGGGAGCAGGCCGGTCAGGTCGCTGGTCAACGGGTTTAACTATCTTGAGAAGACCCCCCGGGCGCTCTACCTCGCGGGCATCGCCGTTGCGGGATATGTGGCGGCCCAGTTCGTTCTGGCCGGCGTGGGGTATCCGCTTCAGCTTGTGCCCCTTGTGGGGCCCCTGCTTTCGATTCCCTATCAGCTCGTCTCGTCTCTGATGCAGGGCTACCTCTGCCTTGCGGTGCTGGCCACGGTATTCGTGGATTATCAGCCGCCTGCCTTCGGCCTTTCGCCCGTCCTCTCCCGCTCTCCGGCACAAGGGGCTATCGGCGGTAGTTCCACTCCGGGCTCAGGTACTTCTCCCGAAGGAGTTCCTCCGCGCGGGACTCCTCCCCCCGCGTAGGCGCGGAGACCGAAAACCCTATCCCGAAGACCGCCTCGAACGCCTCCCTTACGGCGCGCCTGAGCGCCCCGCCGTCAAGGCCGGGGAGAAACTCTCTTGCCCCCGCCATTTCAGGCCGGGCCGCGTTTCCGAAGGAACCGAAGACCTTGTGGAGCCTGGGGAGGTCCAGGACATAAGGCGCCGAGCCCTGCTGAAGGAGTGCCCCGGGCCAGCGCTTCTGCGCCGAGCCGATGATTTTCTTCCGGCCAACGGTAATCTCCCCGTAGGAGGCGGACTCAAAACATAGAGGGCTGCGGGCACCCGGAGCGCGCCGGGCCTTTTCCGGCTCGGCAGGGATCCCGAGCGACCGGAATGCCCTTGAGAAGGCCGCACTCAGTTTTCCGTAACTGTCAAGGAGGCCCAGGGAAAACGGCCCCTCCCTGGTGCCCGCGGAGAAGCTGTAGGTAAGCTCCTCGCCGTGGAGCACCGCGCGCCCCCCGGTGGGGCGGCGCACAAGCGGTATCCCCTCCTTTTTGCAATAGCCGAGGTCGAGATCCCCTGCGCGCTGGAAGCACCCTATGCTGAGCGAGGCGCGGTCCCAGCCGTAAAACCTGAGCGTGGGCGGCGCCTTCCCCGCCCTTACGCTTTCGGCCAGCGCCTCGTCCAGGGCCATGTTGTAGCAGGCCGGGCAGTTGCCGGAGTCAATTAACCGCCAGCGCTCCAGCCCTCAGCCCTCAAGCAGCACCTTGTTCGCCTTCAGGGAAACCTCCCTGACCTTTCCCTCAAAAACCCTCTCCTCGCCGAAGAGGTTTTTCAGGTAGACCTTCCCGTCCTCCGGACGTATGAGGTTTACGCTCTCAAGGTAGAGTTCCTCGCCGCCGTCCTTAAGGACATAGGCGTTGGTATCGCACATTCGCTCCTCCTGCCTGAAAAGTCCGGGAACCTTAAGCTCCCGTTGCCTTATTTTAAAAGGTTGTCCGTGATAAAGTATAGTTCGGATGAAAGAGGCGGGGGCCGGAATAAGGAGACTGGGGGTGCATGCGTCCGTCGCGGGCGGCCTTCCCCTGGGGCTCGGGCGCGCCCACCTCCTCGGGTGCACGACGGTGCAGTTATTCACCCATAACCCGAGGGGCTGGCTCGCAAGGGAAATACCGCCCGGGGAAATCGGCGAATTCAGGCGTTATCGGGAAAAGCTCGGCATCAGCCCCGTTTACGTGCATGCCTCCTACCTTATAAACATGGCCTCGACCTCGGAGGAGCTGAGAGAAAAATCAATCGCTCTCCTTTCCGTGGAGATGGAGAGGGCCGACGCGCTGGGCGCGGGCTACGTGGTGCTCCATCCCGGAAGCGCCCGCGACGAGGGGGCAATAAAGAGGGCCGTAGCGAGCCTCCGCGAAGTGCTCGAAGGGAAGGGCCATGAAGCCGGCCTTCTCGTGGAGAACACATCGGGCAAGGCCGGCGACATCGCCTCAAACGTCCGCGACATGGCGCGTATCCTCGAAGGCGCCGGGGGCCTTGCGCCGGGAGTATGCATCGACACGTGCCACGCCTTCGCCGCGGGCTACGACATCGCCGGGGCGGAGGGGCTCGACCGCCTCGCGCGGGAGGTGGAAAAATATCTGGGCAGAGACAGTGTAAAGCTGATTCACCTTAACGATTCAAAGAGAGAGGCGGGCACGGGCCTTGACAGGCACGAGCACATCGGCAGGGGCAGGATCGGGGACGAGGGCCTCGGGAGGTTCCTTAACCACCCCGCGTTCGGGACCGCGCCCGTGATACTCGAAACGCCCAAGAGGAGCGAAGCCGACGACGCGGTGAACCTCGGAAGGGCCAAGCGTTTGTTTCAATTTTGTAAACGTTCTTAAATTTAATACAATTGTTTCCTTAAATAAATCGTTTACAATAAATCACCTTCCGTTTCTTTTTTTGATTTTTCTGTTGACATATAAAATTTTCTGTGTTATAACAACTGAAGCGAAACACACATAAAGGTGTAGATGCTAAAAAGCTTATTTTCTTCATCCATAAGGGCGGACGTTCTATCGCTTCTCCTGAACAGCCCTGACGAACAGTTCTACGTCAGGGAGATAGCCAAACTGCTTCGCAAAAACCCCTCCGGCATCAAACGCGAACTGGACAACCTCGAAAATCTGGGAATCGTCCTGAGCGAGAGGGTGGCGAACCTAAGGTACTTCCAGGCCAACAGGGAATCCCCGCTTTATTCCGAGTTGAAAAACCTTATCACCAAGTCCCTCGGCCTCCCCGGCGCGCTCAAGGCGGTCCTGCGTGCCTCCGGGGCGAGGGCCGCATTCATCTACGGCCCCTATGCCGAGGGCGAGGACGTTGAGACCGTGGACCTGATGGTCATCGGGGCCGAGACGGACCTCGTCAAGGAGTTCAGGAACCTCGAGAGGAAATTCGACCGCAGGATTACCTGGATAGAAATGGAAGAAGGCGAATACAGGGCGAGGAGGAAAAAGAAAGACCCACGGCTTAAGTCTATCCTGTCGGGAAAAAGGATTTCTCTTGTAGGCAGGGTTTAATCAAGGTGTCTCCGTGTTGTGGAGGCCGAGGAAAGGAGGTGATTTGATGGCGGTAAAGAAGAAGACCGCGGCCAAGAAGAAGACCGCGGTAAAGAAGACCACCGCGGCCAAGAAGAAGACCGCGGCCAAGAAGACCACGGCCAAGAAGACCGCGGCCAAGAAGACCACGGCCAAGAAGACCACGGCCAAGAAGACCACGGCCAAGAAGAAGACCGCAGCCAGGAAGACCACGGCCAGGAAGACCACTACCAGGCAGGCCAAGAAAAGGTAGTGTAAGGCCCGGGGCCGGGGAAAGGTTCTCCGGCCCCATTCTTTTCATCTCCCGGTCGGTCTCCTCAGAGAAGACCCCTGAATAAAGTCTATTCCCATCCGGGAGGAAAAATCAAGAAGAATTTCCAACCTCTTGATTTAAAAAGATAATTTTGCGCCGGATAGCCTGTCGCCTGGAATTTTCCCGTTTTAAGCGGGTGGCTGCGAAGCGGGAGGGTGCCTCATTGGCCGGCTCTTTGCGCGATTAAGCGGTGGCTTTCAGGGTATGCTCGACTTCCGTGACAATCCTCCAGCTGTCGGTGGAGGACAGGAGTTGCCTCAGGAACCTGGTGTTTGTGGTGTGTCCGGACCTGCTTACGAGGAAATGGCCGTGCACGGGGGCGCCCCCGAGGGAAATGTCGCCGATGAAATCGAGGATTTTGTGCCTGATGAACTCGTCCTTGTACCTCAGGCCCGAGGCATTTAATATGCCGTTGTCGCCTACGATTACGGCGTTTTCCAGCGACCCGCCCTTTGCAAGGCCCTTGGAGCGCAGGTATTCCACGTCCTTGAGGAAACCGAACGTCCTGGCCGGGGCCAACTCCCTTATGAAGCTCTCCCTGTCGAGTTCAAGCGACATCTTCTGAAAGCCCAGGAGCGGGTGGTCGAAATTTATCTGGTACGTTATCAGCCATCCGTCGTAGGGCAGTACCACTATCTCGGCGTGCCCTTCCTTGAAGGCCACGGGTCTTACCACCTTGATAAAGGGCCGGTTCGAGGCCTGCCGCGCCATGCCGGCCTTCATGATGCTGTCTGTAAAACCCGCCGAGCTTCCGTCGAGTATAGGTACCTCGGGGCCGTTGACCTCGATGAGCAGGTTGTCTATCCCGAGGCCAAAAGCGGCGGCCAGCACGTGCTCGACGGTGCTGACCCTGGCGCCTCCGGAGCGCAGGGTGGTGGCAAAGGCGGTGTCGCTGACCGTGCTGATGTTGGCGTTGATGAAGACCCCCTTGTCGGAGCGGTGAAACACCACTCCGCTGTCTCTGGGGGCGGGCCTCAGCCACATGGTCACGTCCCTGCCCGTGTGGAGGCCCTTGCCCTCGAAGACAAGGTCTTTTTTTATGGTGCGCTGGAGTCTCATTTTGGAACGTCAGATGATAAAGCAAATAAAGTGCCAGAAAAGAAAGACAATAAAATCAACTGGTTGGCTCCGAAGGGGTGTTGCCCGATGCCAACAGTTGTGTGTATAGCGACACACAGGCGGAGGCGGCCGGACTTTTCCTTTCGATGCCCGCAAGGGAGCACGAGGAGCGCCCTTGCGGGCTTATGCCGACGGTCAGGCCGCCCGAGCGCCTCGGAACCTGTCCGGGCAGATTGATTTCAACCGTCCAAACAGTATAAAATATTCCCGTAAAACGATATATCCGGAGGGAAACGGATGGCAAAAATCACGGTTACAATCAAGGGAAAGCCCCTTAAGGAAGTGATGCTCAGGAAGGACGAGACCCTCACCATAGGCCGGGACCCCTCAAACGGCATATGCCTGGACAACCCCGCGGTATCGCGCTTTCACGCCAAGTTATACAAGCACGAATGGCCGTTTTACATCGAGGACTTAAAAAGCACCAACGGCACCGTCCTTAACGGGAGCAAGCTCGACTGGAAGGCCGCCCTCTCAAACAACGACAAAATCACCATCGGCAAACACACCCTCATATTCAACGACGACCCATCCGATTACGGAGACACCAGCAAGAAGATAGGCCCCGACGCGACCATATTCATCAAGAAATAAGCCTCCGCCCCTTCCCGCCTTTTAAGGCAGCGGCGGAAGCGATACGCTTATTTCAACGGCACGAGCCGAACGCAGGGCTGTTTCCACTTTTTCGGAATCCCGCCAACCGGACTCCAATGCGTACTCGGGAGTTCCCCCAACAATTAACCCTTAAGCCGCATAACCCTTTTAAAGAAAAAGAATATTTAAATTTGCGAAGTGGTCGGAGATGG
>CBDVCR010000152.1:0-6667 GCA_965372535.1 uncultured bacterium
ACGGGGCTGACGCTGGACAGCGCAACGGGGGTCATATCGGGAACGCCGACAGCGCTTGGCAACTTTACCTTCACCGTGGAGGTGACGGATGCAAACGGCAAGACGGATTCCAAGCCGCTTTTCATTTCAGTGTATGAACCTCTTGTTCTCACTACATCATCCCTGCCCGACGGCTATACAGGCACGGCCTACAGCCAGACGCTTGCGGCCACAGGGGGGTTGTCACCCTATGCGTGGTCTGTCATATCAGGCAGCCTGCCCACGGGGCTGACGCTGGACAGCGCAACGGGGGTCATATCGGGAACGCCGACAGCGCTTGGCAACTTTACCTTTACCGTGCAGGTGGCGGACGCTAACATGGAAACTGCCTCAAAAGCACTCTCAATTGCCGTAAACACAATAGCAACCTATTATATGCAAACCTCGTCCAACTGCGGTCACAAGACATACAAGTCAGCTCCACAGTACTCCGTGTTAGGCACGTCGAGCGGAGACTGCTCGGTGGAGGACACCCTGTCGGTGCGGTTCAAAGGAACAAAAGACATGCTCGTGGGCTATCTGGCAAACAGCGGGTATTCAACAAATACGCTGGTAACCGGTGCATCCGAAGGAAGCAACCTCTCCTTCCTCGCGAAAGACTCCGGCGGCACGGGGTATGTCCACCTTGTGGAGGTCAACCCTTCGGACGGCACGGTCATCCAGGTGTTGTCCACAGTGTCGGTGCCTCTTACGGCAGGGGTGCAGGCATACGTTTCGGACATCTCCGGATTGTCCGGCACGGTGAGTGCGGGCAACAGCTTTGGAATCATGCTCTCCATGTCCACAGCCTCAAGGAGCGTAAATGAGATTAAATGGGGCAAGACAAACGGAGGAGCAGGCTTTGAGCAGTGGATTACTTTGGTAGAAATTGCGCAATAGCAACAGACCGGCAAGTTGATATACAGCGAGGGGCCGTGGATGATATTCCGCGGCCCCTCGCTGTTAACGTTGATTTTCTTCACATCTGCACATGTAATGCTTTTTCCTGTATTATGTAATTTATGAGAGTTTTAAATTCCATTGGGAAGACCCTGTGCATTCTATTGATGCTAAGCGTATGTTTTCCCGCCCCTTGCGCCTTTGCGGGCAGGGATTATGTGGAGATGCGCAAGGAGATGGTCGAAAAGGACATAAAGGGGAGGGGGCTCAGGGACAAGCGTGTGCTTGAGGCGATGGGCGGGATACCCAGGCACTTGTTCGTTCCAGGGAAGTACAGGGACAGGGCTTACGGCGACTACCCGCTTCCCATCGGCGAGGGACAGACCATTTCGCAGCCATATGTGGTCGCTCTAATGACCGAAATTCTCAAGCTCAAGCGCGGCGACAGGGTGTTGGAGATAGGCACCGGCTCGGGCTACCAGGCCGCCGTGCTCGCGGAGGTTGTCAAGGAAGTCTTTACAATCGAGATAAGGGAAAAGCTCGCCCGCGAGGCCGAAGAAAGGCTTAAGGAACTTGGGCATAAAAATGTCCGGGTCAAGCACGCCGACGGGTACTTCGGCTGGAAAGAGCACGCGCCCTTCGACGCCATAATAATAACCGCAGCGGTCAACCACATCCCGCCGCCTCTTATAAAACAGCTGAAAGTGGGAGGGCGGCTAATACTCCCCCTCGGAAGCACGGTTTTCCACCAGACGCTCACCCTGGCGACAAAGGAAAAAGACGGCATGGAGCTTGAGCAGTTGGCCGGGGTCGCCTTTGTGCCCATGGTAGGCGAGGCGCTCAAGTAGTCCTTCTCAGCACCCCGAAGGCCAGGGCGTACATGCCCGCCCCGAGCAGGAACACCGCTTTAAACCCCACGGCCATTGCCAACATGGTTGCCAGTACCGGAGAGAGCACTGAAAAACACGCGTTTACCGCCCACGCCCAGGGAATCAGCTCACGGTTCTTCTCGCCAAGCAGCCTTATGCCAAGAGGGAAGGGGATGCCCATTAAAAGTCCCGCCGGCAAAATCATGGCAAAGGTTAAAGCAAATCTTGCGGGGAGGGCGAGGGCCAGGAGGGAGCCGGCCATCGTGTTGATGAGCAGGCCGTAGGGGATTATCATCGCGGAAAGCGCTGCCACGACATACGGGCTTCTCAACGCCCCGTATCTCTGGCTCAGGAGGCTTCCCGCCCCTGAGCTTGCAAGAACGGAGGCGAGCACGCCTGCCACTGCGTAGGAGGGGTTTTCAAGGGGGAGCATCATCTTCTGTATCAGCGGGACCTCGATAAACATGAACCCCAGCCCGAGGAACGCGAAATAGAAAAGCACCGGGTCGAAGGCCGCCCTCCCGGCTCTTCCAAACACGGCGGGAAGCAGGAGCAGAACCGCGCTCAGTATGGCCGCCTGCGCAAACACCGCCGGGAGCAGGTAGCCCTCCTCGATAAAGTACTGCCACTTCTTCCCCATTAAGCTGTATGTCTCACGAAGGTTTTCGAGCCTGAGGAAATAGTGAAAAAACGGCCTGTCGTCCCGAACCGGAGAAACATCAAAGGTGTAGTGTCCAATGAACGCGCCGCGAGTGTCCGGGTCGATGATTTTCGCAAACGCTTCGTGATATCCGCCGGGCGAGGTCTTTATGTATACGTCTGTCTCCTCCTTTTTGATTCCAGGGTAATAGACAAGGTCGAACCTGCGGCTTTTTGAGAACGCCTTTATCCCCCTTATCTCCCCCGGGTTAAACGGGGTGGACTTAAAGAGCAAGCAGATGCTTCCCCAGCTCCTTATGGCGGCAATGTTTTCCCGTATGTCGTCGATGCCCATCTCCTCCATGGCCTCTATGGCAACCGCAAGAAGCCTGAGTTCCGCCCTCGGCGGGGGGAGGATAAAAAGGGAGACGCTGAGCACCCCGCCGGGCCTCAGATGGGAAAAGTATTCCTTAAAAGCCTCCACAGTAAGCCGGTAGTCCTCCGAGATTCCGAACGCCCCGGAGGGCGCCGCTTCCGTCAGGGAGAGGTCTATGATATCGAAACGTTCAGCGGTGCGCATGAGGAGGCTTCGGGCGAGGCCGGTATGGGTGTTTTCGGAGTAAATATTTCCCGAAAACTCTCCGTAGTCCTCTCTTACAGCGTCAACCACAAGAGGGTTCGATTCAACACTTATAACTGTTTCCGTGTCATATTCCTTTGCGAGCAGGACCGGAAGCCCGCCCCTGGGGTCCATGAGGAGGGCGCTTTCTCTTTTGCCAATCTCATAAGCGAGCGCAGGGGGGAGGTGTCTTAAGAAATCAAGTTTTCCGCCTGCCTTTGTGATGGCGCTGATATGCGAGCCGTCTATGGAAAGTCCGACTTGCGGGGGGAGTTCCTCAAGATACGAGAGGCTCAGGCCGGGGGCGAACCTTGCCAGAGGGCTCTTGAAGACATCGACCCTGCTGAAACCGCTCCGGTACGTTTTAAGATGCTCCGCCCCCGGATATCTGAGCGCCTGCTCAAGGCCCTTGTAAGGCGACATCCGTATTTTTGTAATTTCCGGGCCGGTCACGAGAAGGAGCAGAACCGCTATGGCCAAGACCGGGGCGGTTCTGCTCCTTCCCATGAGAAACGCCCCAAGGAGCGCCCCCAGGGATATGACATATACGGCCTTTTCGGGACCGGCCCAGCCGATGAGGAAAACCGAGGCAACCGAGCCCGCACCCGCGCCCAGGAGGTCCGCGCCGTATACCAGCCCGGACCGGCCGCTTGCCGTTGAAAAGGCCGTTGAGGCCACCATTCCGAAAAAGAAAAACGGCACGCTTAGCACTATGTAGTAAATGGCGAGATAAAATAGTTGCACCCTGTCCCAGGAAAGTCTTGCCGGGTCGAAAGGCGTGAGGTTGGAAAGCGCATAACCAAGGGGTATGGCGGCGCCGAGCAGGAGCGCGTATGTCCCAAGGAGGTCGCTTTTTCTTAGCTTCGGCAGAAGCGACTGCACGGCGCCGCTCAGCCCCATGCCGAGCATTCCTATGCTGACGACCATGAAGGCGAAATGGTGCCAGAGAGAGACGGAGAAGATTCTTATAAGCGTGACTTCGAAGGCCAGGGCGGAAAATGAGCTGAGAAACAGCCCGGCTAACATTTTAGCAAGACCCATAAGGAAATTATAGGGCACTTGACATTAAAATTACAGGCAAGTAGGATAGCGAAAGTTGTTTTTATTCTCAATATCAGGGAGAACAGAAGCCGCCGGACATGCAAATGCCTCAAGACCCCTCGCACATGCGGTTTTTAATTATGGCTCGATGTACAGTGAAAACCAACCGGTCATTAGCTCTCGACAAGAAGTCCAGAGGAATATAATGGCAAAGAATGATTATCAGTATTATAAAAACTTCATGGACGAGGCAAAGAGAAAGTTCGGGGAATTCCTTGCCGCAAGAGACCTCAGGATGACGTCCCAGAGGAGCGTAATACTTGACGTGTTTCTCAAAAATGAAAGCCACCTTACGAGCGAGGATCTCTACCACCATGTAAAGCGCAGGGACAGGTCCATCGGCCATGCCACGGTTTACCGGACGCTCAGGCTCCTCTCGGAGTCGGGCATTGCAAGGGAGGTGGATTTCGGGGAGGGGATGGTGCGCTACGAGCACGAGTTCGGGCATGAGCACCACGACCACCTTGTCTGCGAGAGGTGCCGGAAGAGCATCGAGGTCGTCGATTCCCGGATTGAGGACCTTCAGGAAAAGCTCGCCAGGAAGCACGGTTTTATTGTTACCGGGCACAAGATGGACCTTTTCGGCATATGCAGGGACTGTAGGGAGAAGGAAAAGGCATAAACTCAGCTTGCCCGTTTTAACGAAGACCAACCGCCGCAAAGCCGCGAGTGTTACCTTTATGTCACGGAGGCTCGCGTATATGAAGCTTGAATACACCAGTGCATTCCCCGTGGTCTTGCCGCGGAGCTGCCGGCTCCCTGCCTTTTCAGGATACCCTGCGGTATCTGCCGCAGGGAGGTGTATAGTTTTTTCGGCCTAAGAGCAACGGCCCCGACGCTTCCCCCGGGGCAAAAGAATGGGAGAGAGGCTGGGGAAGTTCCTCTCTCCCGGGGGGCAGCGTGTTCAGCGCCTGTTACCGGCTGGCTTTCCGCATGCGTTCCGCGTCTTCTTTTATACGCGCAAGGGATTCTTTAAGGGGCGCCCAGCCGTACCAGTGCATGTAGTCCGGGTTTGCGTGGAAAGCGCCCTGGAAGGCGCGCATCCTGTACTCCATTAGCATCAGATAGAGCTCCTGCTCGACCGCGGTCCTGGCTTCATAGAACTGCAGGAGGTCGGGGGCGAAGTCCCATCCTTCGGGTTTTTTGAGCATGCCGTCCTCATAGAGGCCGTTGATCACCCTGATTGCCTCGGCGAGCACCCGGTCGGTTTCCCTGATAATCCGGTCTCCGGCCTCAAGTTGAGCTTTGGCAAAGGAAGAGCCGTGGCACTTTGAGCAGACTTTGAGCATTTTCTCCCTCTGTGCGTTGAAGTCCTCCTTTGAGAGCCTGGCCATCTTGCCGGCCTTTACCACGTCGAAGCGGGCGGTGGGTTTGCCGTCCACATCCAGTATTCCAAGGGCCGTGAGTATCGCCACCCTGTCGTTAAGCCATTCCTTGTCGTCTTCAGGCAGCCTCAGGGCGAGGAACCCCCATGCGGTCATCACGTTATGGTCTCCGCCCGGCATGTGGCATGTCTGGCAGACCGGGGCCCGCTCGCTCTTTGGGCCTTCTATCTGCCAGATGGTGCCGTGCTTGGAGGTGGACCACATTTCCCACTGGGGGTGGTCAAAACCCATGTGGCAGGTCTGGCAGGCCCTCGGGTCCCTGGCTTCTTCCACCGAAAACTTGTGCCTTGTATGGCACGAATCGCACGCCCCGCTTCCGTAATGGTATCCCTCAAGCTCTTCGGTTGACTTAAGCCCTATCTTGTGGCAGCCGGAGCACCCTTTGTAACCCTCGGCAACGATGGGCGTGGGCTGGTGGTTAAGCATGGGCATGGCTTTCATCGCCACCCAGGCGAGGCTGTGCTTGCCTTCGTTGTACTGTGCGACCTGCTTGCCGTGGCATGTCTTGCAAGTATCCGGAGTGGGCATCGTGGCGAGGTTGAAGTCGCCATCCCCGGTGTGTTTCGACCCGTGGCAGACGGAGCAGTCCATGCCCGACTTGCCCATCTTGCCCGAAAGGTGCTGCTCGACGATTCCCGGCGTCGCGTTCTTGTGGCAGTCAATGCATTTGCTTTTTGCATTCGCAAGAACGGGTAAGCCGAAGCATATGAAAAACAGAAACAGAAACCCTGGAAGCCGCATTTTTAAACCCTCCTTGTAGTATTTTTCCGTCGTCCGGGACATTCGTGAACCCGGAATCCCGGGGTCAAATCCTGCCGGCAAAAAAACTATACCCCACCGGCTGAACCATTTAATATGATATTTATCATAAAACGGGCGAAAAGGGAACCGGATTTTTGACGAAAAAGTCTTGACAATATCGTGCGGGTATTTTAGCGTTAAGTAATATCGAACTGAATAAACCGTGCATGGGGTGAGCGCATGAAACCAGAGAGCAGGGGATGGAGCCCCTATCTTGCGGGGGCGTTGTCCGGCGTGGTGCTTGTTCTGTCGGTGCTGCTGGCAGGACAGTTTTTCGGCGCTGTAGCGCCCTACGGTTAGTTGGACACATTTTAGCGTTAATCATGCCGCCTTGG
>CBDVCR010000153.1:0-6598 GCA_965372535.1 uncultured bacterium
TTAGAGCAGCTTTATCACTTATCGCCCTGTCCAGTTTTCCCGGGCCACTTCTCCTCAAAGTGAACCCGTTCACATGGACGAGTTCCGCGCTGGGGAATTATAATGGTCGGCGGAGCATTAAAGGAGCAGGTTACAAACCTGCTCCCGCAAAGAGTTCTTTGACATGGGCGGGAAAGAGAAGGCGTCAGGGTTAAATCCCCCCTCGCCCCCCTTTACGAAAGGGGGGGAAGATGAAGCCGAGCCTTGAACACCCTTTGAACGCTGGGCCGGGCCGGGATATTCCGAAAAATCAAGGCGTTACGAAGGTGTTAAAGGAAAGGCTTTGAACATATAAAAAAACAGGGCGGCAAACGGCAAGGTTCAAGGAATCAAGAAACATAATCCCCCCGGCGGGAGAGTACAAATTTTACTTGACTTTGCACAACGGCTGTAGTATATTTGTTCAGTTTCTAAAACTTCAAATGGAGTGTTGTCAATTAATGAAACCTTGGCAATTCTGCTTTTTTGAGGGCTGTTAAATTTGAAAGGAGGTGGTTTTATAACGAAATCCGTATTTTCATAGAATCCCGGAAAGACTATAGGGTTAACTACAAGCCACATTAATTTTAAGGAGGATTTTCTGATGACTAAAAGGATATCGTTTCTTGGGTATGTTGTTTCTTTCATGGTAGTAGCATTTTTTATTTCGCTGTCACCAAATGTCGTCCATGCGCACGATTGGGAGATGGTATACAAACATGATGGTGCCGGCAATACGCTATTTGGTGATTTGGGAGATTTGATTAACGCCATAAGAAATGGGGCTGATGTTCAGGTTGTTGTAGACAGCTCTGGCAGCGGACAATACATATTTAAGCTTCAAAGAGCAAACGTTAATCTTTCAGGAAATGTTGTTGAAGGAGCTTTTTCTGATTTCTATCCAAGTCCCGATGAGACGGACCTTGTGCAGAGAAAATGGTTTGTTAGCACGACTGGCGAGATTAAACATATTTTCAAAACAAACCCTTATTTTCAAAAGATGACAGTTTATTATCCTGTCACCTGGTATGTGGATAGATGAGTATTTATCGGAGCGTTTCAATTATTTTTGGATAGAGTTAAGGCTTGGGGAATAAAGGGGGTCATTGATTTTTTCACAAATGACCCCCTTTTCTATTTCATTCATCAGGGCGGCCCGGTACTTTTCCCAAGGAACACACGACTGCTTTCACACGTTCCGGCAGATTAATAGCCCTTTCCAGTAAACGTAGGTTGGGTTGAGGTCGAATGACCGAAACCCAACATCTTTTTAGAGCGAACAAATCGTTGGGTTGCGCTTCGCTTAACCCAACCTTGTATCTTAGAAAAAACATTTTGCGGACTTCAACAGGCAATCGCCACTTCATAGGCTGCAATTCCGTTTCTTTGCAGGTGCAATCTCCCATCTGATTCCTTACCCACCCCTCAAACGCACAGGCGACGGAAAAAAGGAACTCCTCAAAGTGAACCCGTTCACATGGACGAGTTCCGCGCGGGGGAATTAGAATGGTCAGCGGCGGAATTTACCACAGAGCCGCGGAGGCACGGAGAAAGGACAGGGTTCGAGGGTTCAAGGATTCAGGCCGGACAGTCTTAGCCCCTCGTTACGGCGTCTATCTCCTTCGCCTTCCTAAGCATCCCCTCCACCTCGCTAAGCGGCACCATGTTCGGCCCGTCGCAGAGGGCGCGGCCGGGGTCGGGGTGGGTCTCAAGGAAAAGGCCGTCAACGCCCACGGCACAGGCGGCCCGCATCAGAGGCCCCGCGAACTCCCGCTGGCCGCCCGAGGAGGTCCCCTCGCCGCCGGGGAGCTGGAGCGAGTGGGTGACGTCGAAGACGACCGGATACCCGAAGGAGCGCATCAGCGGAAGCCCCCGGAAGTCCACCACGAGGTTGTTGTAGCCAAAACCGGTCCCCCGCTCGGTGAGCATGAGGTCCCTCCCGCCCGATTCGGTGAACTTCTCGATGATGTTCTTTACGTCCCGCGGGGCGAGGAACTGCCCCTTCTTGACGTTTACGGGCCTGCCTGTCTTCGCGGCGGAGGCGATGATGTCCGTCTGGCGGCAGAGGAAGGCGGGTATCTGAATCGCGTCGAGCACCTCGGCGGCCGGGGCCGCCTCGGCGGGCGAGTGGATGTCGGAGATTACGGGAACGCCCACGGAACTTTTTATGTCCTCGAGCATCCGCAGGCCCTTCTCCAGGCCCGGCCCCCGGTAGGACTTTATGGAACTCCGGTTGGCCTTGTCAAAGGAGCTTTTAAAGACCAGCGGGAGGCCCAGCCTGTCACATATGTCCTTTAGCGTTTTAGCCGTGGCGAAGGCGACGTCCTCGTCCTCCAGCACGCACGGGCCGGCGATTACAAGGAGCGGCCCCCCGCCGCCTATGGATGCGGAGCCTATGTTTATCTTTTTAGTCATTGAGATACTATCAGGGTTCAAAGGGTCTCGCGAAATGAAAATTTTCTTCACTTGAGATCTCGAACCTCCGGGTCCCCGAACCCCTCTACCTGTTTTATCCTGACCTCCTCGTCATACGGGAAAAGCGAGCGTTTCTCCCTCAGCGCGGCGGCGATGAAGTCCCTGAAAAGCGGGTGCGGGTCGGTCGGTCGGCTCTTGAACTCCGGGTGGAACTGGCAGCCGAGGAACCATGGGTGGCCCTTTATCTCCACAATCTCGACCAGTTCGTGGTCCGGGCTGGCGCCCGTAAAGAGCATGCCGTGCTGGGCCAGCACGCCCTTGTAGGCGTTGTTGAACTCGTAGCGGTGGCGGTGGCGCTCGGAGAGGTTTTCCATGCCGTAGGCCGCGTAGGCGAAGGTGCCCTTGCCGAGCACGCAGGGATATGCGCCCAGGCGCATGGTGCCTCCCTTTTCCGATGCCTCGTCCCGCTCCTCCACCTTGCCCCTCTTGGGGTTGAACCATTTCTCCATGAGATATATGACGGGGTCGGGCGTGCCGATGTCGAACTCCGAGCTGTTGGCCTTCTCCAGGCCGCAGACGTTCCGCGCGAACTCTATGACCGCGCACTGCATCCCGAGGCATATGCCGAAATAAGGGATTTTTTTCTCCCTCGCGTACCGTATGGCCTGCACCTTGCCCTCTATGCCCCGGTGGCCGAACCCACCCGGCACCAGTACGCCGTCGGTCTCGGCAAGGAATTTCTCCGCCCCCAGGGCCTCAATCTCCTCGGAGTCCACCCACTTGAGCGTCACCCTCGTGTCGTTGGCTATGCCGCCGTGCATCAGGGCCTCGACGAGGCTCTTGTAGGAGTCCTTAAGCCCGATGTACTTGCCCACGATGGAGATGTTGACCTCGTGGCGGGGCTCCTTTATCTTCTTGAGTATCTCCTCCCAGACGGAGAGGTCCGGAGGGGCGCTGTCCAGGCCGAACTTCTTGCAGATGACGGCGGCCAGGCCCTCCTCCCTGAGGGAGAGGGGCACTTCGTATATGCTTTCCACGTCCTGGGCCGCGATGACCGCCTCCTCATCGAGGTTGCAGTAAAGGGCGATTTTCTTCTTCACCCCCGGGGGCAGGGGCCTGTCCGTCCTGCAGAGGAGGACGTCCGGCTGTATGCCGATTTCCAGAAGCTCCCGGACGCTGTGCTGTGTGGGCTTGGTCTTCTGCTCCCCTGCCGTGGGGATGTAGGGCACGAGGGTCAGGTGCATGTAAAGGACGTTTTCCCTCCCCACGTCGTAGCGCATCTGCCTGATGGCCTCGAGGAAGGGAAGGCTCTCGATATCGCCCACCGTGCCGCCTATCTCGACAATCAGCACGTCGTTGTCCCCCACGGCGCTCTTTATGGACGCCTTTATCTCGTCCGTGATGTGGGGGATTATCTGCACCGTGTCGCCCAGGTAGTCTCCCCGGCGCTCCTTTGTGATGACGTTATAGTAGATTTTACCGGTGGTGTAGTTGTTGGCCTGCGAGGCCCTGGCGCTGGTGAACCGCTCGTAGTGGCCCAGGTCCAGGTCGGTTTCCGCCCCGTCGTCGGTGACGAAGACCTCGCCGTGCTGAAAGGGGCTCAGGGTGCCGGGGTCCACGTTGATGTAAGGGTCCAGCTTCTGGATGGTGACCTTCATGCCCTTTGCCTCAAGGAGCGCGCCGGTGGCGGCCGCGGCAATGCCCTTCCCCAGGGAGGAGAGCACCCCGCCGGTCACGAAAATATACCTGGGCATTCCCTTACGCTCTCCGGGGCGTCGCGGACACCCCTCTTACGGAAACCTTTTTCCCTTTAATCCCGGAAACGCGCTTACTCATCCCCTGCCTTTACGGAAATGCTTTTCCTCACCCTTTCGAGGTCCTCCGGGGTGTCCACCCCGAGGGCCTCGTAATCCGTAATGCCGACTTTTATCCTCATGCCGTGCTCAAGCGCCCGGAGTTGTTCGAGCCTCTCCGTGCGCTCAAGGGCCGTGGGTTCGAGGGCCGAAAATCTCAAGAGGGCCTCGCGCCTGAAGCCGTAGATGCCCATGTGCCGGTAAAGCTCGACTCCCTCGATATCAACCTCGCCGGGCGACTTCCACCTGTCCCGGTGATATGGTATCGGGGCCCGGGAAAAATAAAGCGCGAACCCCTCGCCGTCCATGGCCACCTTGACCACGTTGGGGTCCGATATCTCCTCTCTGGTCTTAATCCTGGCCGCGACCGTGCCGATGTCGGCCCGGCTGTCGCCGAGGAGAGCGATGGCGGCGTCGATGGCCTCGCCCCTGATGAGCGGTTCGTCGCCCTGGACATTGACGATTATATCACAGCCCGATTGCGCGGCCGCCTCGGCCACCCTGTCGGTGCCGGAGGCGTGGTCGGGGGAGGTCATGACGGCCCTGCCGCCGAAGGAGGCCACGGCGGAGAATATCTCCTCGCTGTCGGTGGCCACGATGACCTCCGAGGCAAGGGCGGAGCCCCCGGCCCTTTCGTAGACGTGCTGGATAAGGGGTTTTCCATCGAGGGGTGCGAGGGCCTTCCCGGGAAACCGGGTGGATGCGTAACGTGCGGGGATGATGACAGCCGCAGGCATTTAATATTATATATCAGGAGGGCGGCGAATGAGAAGAGGCGGAAAAAGGCGAGGAAAAAAGCCGCCCCAAAGGGCTGTTTTTATATGCGGCCTCGATAACAAAACGTCATAAATAATTGCGCATGCGTCTGTTCAGGCTCAAGGGTTCAAGTGATAATAAATAGTCTTTATATATGAAAGAATAGCAGCTATTCCAATCAGTAATCATTGCCTTAAACTTCTGTAATTCCTGCATCTTTGCAGGTGAAACGCGCACGTCCTCGCCAACCTTTCGAGGCGTAATCGCCATTGTCCAGGTCCCCCCGTGGACGGGCGACTCCCACGGGAATGTCGGGATGAGCCGTGCGACCCATCCCGTTCTCTTTATGGATTCTCCGGGCAAGCCGGAAAATAACAGGCGCATCCTCTTTAACTTTAATTTGTGAACTCCTTTCTATGGACGCGTTCCGCGCGGGGGGAGTACAATGGGCGGTGGAGCGTTCCTTGACATGGACGGGAAAGAGAAAGCGTCGGGGCTCCGCCCCAAACCCCGGTGCATTTGGATGAAGCTTTAAATGCAAGGAAAGTTCAATTTTATACATATTCGCTCGCTAACCGCTCGCTGTGCATTTTCTTGCTTGCCCAAGAAAAGCCACGTACACCCCCTCCCTGCGGGCACAAGTCGGCTCAGAGGTTGCCGCTTTGCGGCATTATCCGGGCGGCCCTTTACAGGCGCCGCACCTCCTTCCTTATTTGTTGCTGGCATGCCTTTTCTTCGAAAAGGAACATTCGCTTTCCTTTGTACTTATACATGGGCAGTCCGCCCTCCATAGGCGGCCTCAGCTGCGCTTCAGCCGCCGTGCCGCCTCCGAGTGTCCTCGGTCGGGGGCATTCTAATATGGAACCTGATTTTGAAAAGGTGGTTTTCCCTTCCAAATCCCTTGTTTTATAAAGGGTGAGGTTTATGATTCGGATTTTCTTGGACAACACTGAGCAGCAACAGGGGTTTTTTTCCTGTGGCAGACTCCCGGCCCTCAGGCGGGGGGACGCATCAGGTGACGAACGGGGTTTGCTTTACCCTGAAAATGCCCCGGCGGAAACCGATCCGACGCCGTTTACGCGGGGCTGTGGGGCGTACGACCCGGTTTAAGGGACATCATTTATGCAGAATAGTTCCGCAGTTCCCTCTAAACGACCACTACCGAGTCCTCCGAGGCGAAGGCGTTGGGCTCATATCTGTCGGCCTTCCAGTCGTTTTCCCAGCGGTCTCCGTCAATGAGATACTTGAAGCGGTACGCGGCTCCCTTTTCGAGCTGTATCGTCTGGGTGAAACTGCCGTCCCGGAGCTTTTTCATCGGCGTGGCGGCTGCGTCCCAGCCGTTAAACTCGCCCACGACGCTTACCTTTTCGGCGCCTGAAGCGGCCTCTTTCGGCAGACTGAAGGTGACCTTGCAGCCGGACTCCCTGGTGTACTGCTTTTTAAGTCCAATAACCGGTTCTTGCCTTGGGGCGGCTGGGGGTTTTTTCGCGGCGGCCTCTTGCCTTGGGGGCGGCTGGGGGTTTTTTCGCGGTGGCCTCTTGCCTTGGGGCGGCTGG
>CBDVCR010000154.1:0-6407 GCA_965372535.1 uncultured bacterium
TGTGGAAACCACTGACTGGAGAGCCGGATGCGGGAGAACCGCATGTCCGGTTCGGGGGTAGGGGAGGCGAATGCCTTCCCTACCCCTATCAGGGGTGCAAGGCGTACCTTGAAATAGAAAATGCTTATCCGGTTAGCTCAGTAATGATAAATGTCATGCTGAATTTATTTCAGCATCCAATGTTTTGTTCTCTTTTTCCATAGTGCTCGTGCAATGAACGGGTTAGAAGGCCGCGAAGTCCTTCGGCACCGCTTGCCGTCCCTTTTGCGGGTGCTCGATTATGGTATGATTGTCTGGTGAAATTTCTGAACCGCAGACAGGTGATAAGCTGGTGTCTTTTCGATTTCGCGAATTCGAGCTACTCGGCGGTCATAGCCGCGGTCGTGTTCCCGGTCTATTACGCCAACCATATCGTGGGCAACTCCGAGGGCCTGGGTGACCTCTGGTGGGGGAGGGCCATATCGCTCAGCATGCTGGCCGTGGCGTTTTCCTCCCCGGTGCTCGGGGGGCTCGCGGACTTTACCGGGCTGAAAAAGAGGTTCCTCTTCGCGTTTACCCTCCTGAGCGTCTGCTCCGTGGCCATGCTCTCTTTTGTCGAGAAAGGGATGGTGTTTGAGGGCTTCGCCCTTGTGGTGCTGGCCAACATAGGGATGGAGGGGGGTCTTGTGTTTTACAACTCCTACCTCCCCGAGATATCGCCCACGGAGTACCGGGGCAGGGTGTCCTCCTGGGGGTTCGGTGTGGGTTATGCCGGCTCCATGCTGGCCCTCGTGCTGGCCATACCCCTTGTGGGGAGGGGGCTTTACGATGCCACGTGGCTCATGGTCTCCGGCCTGTTCCTTTTCTTCTCCCTTCCGGCGTTCCTCTCCCTGCCGCGCGACACCCGCCGCGGCAGGCTCGGCGAGGCCGCCTCGGTGGGCATTCGCTATACGGCTAAAACGCTCAAGGGCATATGGCGGAACAGGGAGGCGCGGAAGTTCCTTGCCGCCTACCTCGTCTACGCCGACGGCGTGAGCACGGTCATCGTGTTTTCGAGCATTTTCGCGGCGACCACGCTTGGCTTCCGGACGGGGGAGTTGATAGCCCTTTACCTTCTCGTTCAGGCCACAGCCCTTGCGGGGGCTTTCGCGATGGCAGGGCCGGTGGATTACTGGGGGCCCAAGAAAGTGGTCTCCGCCTCCCTGCTCCTCTGGGTAGCGGTCTGTCTAGCGGCGTTTTTTGTGGCGGAAAAAGCGCATTTCTGGGTAATTGCCACTGCTGCGGGCGCGGGCCTTGGGACGGTGCAGGCGGCCTCAAGGGCTTTTTACGCCCAGTTCATCCCCGAGGGGCACGAGGCTGAATACTTCGGGGTCTATTCCATGGCCGGCAAGTCCTCGGCGGTCCTGGGCCCGTTGCTTTTCGGGTTTGTCTCTTCGGAGTTCGGCAGCCAGAGGCCGGCGATACTCTCGGTGGCGCTGTTTTTCGTAGCCGGCTTCATGATAGTCCGCCTGGTAAGGGGCGGGGGGCCGAACGTGAAGGCCGGACAGGGCGGGGGGGTTCAGTCCTTGTAGACGGCGGTGTTTACGCCAAGGTGGCCTTTAATCGCCTCGGCTTCTTTCTGGGCGCGTTCGAAGGAGTTGAATGTTTCCCTCAGCAGCACCAGGTTAATGGGGGCGTTGTCCGCCCTGGTGCTTTTTATGAAGACCTCAAGGCCGTTACGCTTGAGTTTCCTCTGGAATTTGTCGGCATTGGCCGGGCTTTTGAAGGCCCCGAACTGGACATAGTAAAAAGGCCCGACGGGCTTTTTGGCTACCCTGGGGACGGCGGGTTTGGGGGCGGGTTTCCTCGCGGTCTGCTCTGCCGGCCCGGTTGTCCCCACAGCGGGCTTTTCCCCGCCGACGGCGGGTTTGGGCACCGGGGGTTTTGCCGCTTCCGGCTTTGCTTTTACAGGTTCGGGGGCAACGGGTTTCGGGTTTTCGGCCCGTGCCGGGGGCGGCGCGGGGTCGGCCTCTTCGGGCTCGGGGGGGAATGCTTTGTCTATCAGGTCCTGCGCGAACCGGGGGAGTTTTATCTTATCGATATCAGGGAGTTTTATGTCTGAAAGCTTGATGTCGAAGTAAGGGAGCCTGATTTCGGCAAGGGCGGGCGGCTCCTCCGCGAGGAAAAAGTACCAGCCCGCATAGCCCCCGGCGCCGACGAGCAAGAGGAGAAATGAGGTAAGCACGAGTTTCCTGAACAACCCGCCTCCCTTTCTTGCCCTCCTTGCGCTGAGCGAGCCCCCCTTTTTGACGGATGGAGCGGGCTGGACAGCGGCCAGGTTCCCCTCCGGTTGCTCCTCCGGAACTTCGGTCATCACCGGTTCTTCCATGCTTTCGCCGGGCTCCTCCTCAAGCCCCAACGGGCCCTCGCCGGGGGCGTCCTCGCCCGCGATGGCCTCAATGTCGTCGTCCGTAAGCTCCGCGAAGCTATCAAGCGCCATTTCGGAAGGCCCCTCCATGTCTTCAAGTCCCGCAGGCTCTTTGCTCTCCGGCGCTTCGGCTGAATCCTGGTAGCCAAGAGGGGACGTTAAGGACTCCTCGTCAAATTCCACGGCCCCCCCGGCCTCGTCCGGCCCGGCGTCTTCGGCCAGGGGCTCCTTGAAGGACTCCATGGAAAATTCCGCCGGACCCGGTGTCCCGGCATCCTGCTCTTCATCCTTAAACTGTGCGAGAGAATCCTTGAAGTCCTGGAGGTCGAGACTTGAGGGCTCCTCGACCGTCGGCACTTCCTCGGCGGCCTGAAACGCCTGGCCAATCTCCTCCAGGGATTCGTCGGGGTCTTCGAGGGTGTAGACCGGGGAATCGTCCTCCGCGGCCTCGACGACTTCGGCTTCAAGCTCCGGCGCCGTATCGTCCAGGGACACGAAAACCTCCTCAGCCTGCCCGGCCGAGGAGGCCAGAGGGGCGAATTCCCTTACACAGGAGAGGAGATGTTCCGAGGTGAAGGGTTTTTTTATGAACATGACAATGCCGTAGAGCTTTGTGTAGATGGGGTCGAACTTGCCCTCCCTGAGGGTCAGCAGGACGAGCGGCACGTCCTTGAGGGCCTCGTCGGAGTGTATGGTTTTGCATATCTCGAGGCCGTTGGCGCCGGGCGTTGCAAGGTTGAGGAATATGATGGAAGGGACCAGCTTGCGCGCTTTCGAGAAGCCTTCACCGGCGTTTTCCGAGGTGTGGACTGCGTAACCGGCGGTTTCCAGAGTGTCTTTCAGGAGGCCGGCGGTCTGTCGGTCGTTTTCGATGGCAAGAACGGTATTTGCCGTCATAGGCTATTTTAACATTTTTTTTTAAGATGTTAAAAGTTCGCGGAGGGTCAGGAGCACTGAGTCCGCCAGACCCTGGAGGTTGTATCCGCCCTCAAGAGTGAATACCGCGGGTATCTCTTTCGGGGAGGAAAGTATGCCCCTTACGATGTCGCCGACGCCCTTGACGGAGACGTTGATGCCCGCCAGCGGGTCGGTGCTCAGTATGTCGTAGCCGGCGGAGACGAGCACTATGTCGGGGGAGAAGTTTTTCATGAGACCCGGGAGGATGCCGTGGTAGACGGCCGAATATTCCTTTACGCCGGAGCCGGACGGCATGGGGTGGTTGGCCGTCGTGCCTTCCCCCTTCCCTCTGCCTTTTTCGTCCCGGCCTCCGGTGCCGGGGTAGTGGGGGGACTGGTGGGTGCTGAAATAGAAAACGTCGGGGTCTTCCTCGAACATGTGCTGGGTGCCGTTTCCGTGGTGGACGTCGAAGTCAACGATAAAGACCCTCTTGTACCCCGCTTTCTGCGCGTGCCGCGCGCCCACGGCGACGTTGTTGAATATGCAAAACCCCATGGCGCGGTCCGCCTCGGCATGGTGGCCCGGGGGTCTCACGGCGCAGAACGCCCTGTGGATTTCCCCGCTCCCGCACCTGTCTATGGCCTCAATGACCGCGCCCGCGGCGTAAAGGGCGGCCTCGACGCTGCCGCCTGAGACGAAGGTGTCGGGGTCGGCGTAGCCGGTGAACTTTTTAATGCCCTCCACGTATTCGGGCGTGTGGACATGGAGGATTTCCTCATAGGAGGCCCTGCGGGGTTTTATGTGCACGAGCCTGTCCCAGACGTCGGAGGCCCTGAGGACGTTTACCGTATGGACGAGGCGTTCCCCGCTTTCCGGGTGGCCGGGCGGGTTTTTGTGCTTGAGGAATACGTCGTCGTATACGAAGCCGACTTTGCGCACCTACCCACCCCCGGGCTTCGGACAGGCGGCGCACTCAAAGGCGAGGAGTATCCTTGTCTCCTTCTCCTTCCTCTCCGGCGGGCACTCCCTGAACTCCAACGTCCCGGCGTCCCTGAGCGCCTCCTCCCTTGAGGGTATGGCGTCAAGCTCCTCCGAGAGGGTCTTGCCGCTCCGCGTGTCCATGAGGTAGGCCTTGAGGCCGTCGGTGATGACGCAATACGGTATCTGGCGGCTGTCCACGACTCTGCTGAAGGCGAGCACGTGGCGCTCCCTGGACTCCAGGGCCATGGAGCATTTAACGGCCATGTAGCGCCGTCCCTCCAGCCTGACGATGTAATCCACCGAGGCGGTGTCCTCCCTGCCGCCCGCGCGGATACTGAATTCCCTGTCTATTTCAATGTTGCCGGGCAGGTACCCCTTTTTGGCGAGGAGTTCCCCGATGATTTCCCTTGCGTCTTTTGTGGCAAGGGCCTCTCTTTCGTCCTCGGCGCGCATTTTCTCCTCAACGAGCCTTGCTCTTTCCTCCCGCGGTTTTTTCCTGTCGTCGCAGAACTCAGGCATGTGTAATTATACCACGGGGTACGGGCGCGGCCTATCGGCCCGCCCTTGCACAAAGAACGGGAAACGGGTAATATCGGGGTGAAAAATATCCCAGGGAGGCGCCATGATTTCTCATCGTAAGGAGCTGTGGTTTCAGACGAAGGGCAGGCGGGACTATATAAACATCACCCCGCAGGTGGAGGAGGCCGTGCGCGAGAGCGGCATCAGGGAGGGGCTGGTGCTCTGTAACGCAATGCACATCACCGCGAGCGTCTATATAAACGACGACGAGTCCGGCCTCCTCAGGGACTACGACGAATGGCTTGAGCGCCTGGCCCCTCACGCCCCCATCGAGCAGTACCGGCACAACCGCACCGGCGAGGACAACGGCGACGCCCACCTTAAAAGGCAGATAATGGGCCGCGAGGTGACGGTGGCCGTGACCGGGGGGAAACTCGACCTCGGCCCCTGGGAGCAGATATTCTACGCCGAGTTCGACGGAAGGCGCAGAAAGCGGGTGCTTGTGAAGATTATCGGGCAGTAGAGGGGATTATCAGCGGCGTATTACCGGAATATCGTATTTACGTTATAGCTGCCGTCTCCACCGGCTCTGCATGTTCCGGAAGTCGGACTTCGGGGCCAGTCCATACTATTCACTGCACCCAAGGTGGTTGACAGCGGTGGGTTTATTGGCAAAAGGGAAGCTCCCAAAAGGGAGTTTCCCTTTTTTGCCGAGGGGGGTAGCTTGAAAGTGTCTTAAGCTCTAAAACGGGTTTTGGGAAAATTGGGCCAACGACTCTCCCGGCATACTAAATAATCAAAAGAATCAAATGAATGGTTCCATCCTGAACGTGATAATATGAATTTAAGTATGCCTTATAGCACCTTAGTGGAGTCCACGCTCCAATAAGGTAAAAGCCGCTATTCAGTGCACCTTCAGTTCTTTCCTGATTCTTTCTGATAGGAATATTTTCAGTAGCGACTGGTAAGGGACATCCTTTTTGTGGGCAAGGAGCTTCAATTCCTCAAGCATCGACTCCGGGAGCCTTAGAGAAATGGTCTTAAGCGAAGGCTTCAACTCCGGAAGCACGACCCTTTTTGCTTTCTTCCAGTCCACATACTCAGTCGAGTCGCGGGCAGCCCAAAACTCCCTCTCCTCGTCTTCGCTTTTGAACTTAGGAACTCTCTTCTTTATGGGATTCATACGCCTTCCTTTCTTTATGATTCATATCCCTTGCCGAAATCACGCGGATATTACTTCTGCGGACGGTAAAGACCACAAAAAGAAGCCTTCCGGCGTCCGTATGACCGAGGGCATAGAAGCGGTTTTCCTTCTCGGAATGCTTGACGTCGTCCACAGCCACCAGCGGCGGATTGAAGAATATCTCTTCGCACTCAGACGGCCTGACGCGATGCTTTTGCCGGTTCTTTTCGGCATTGCGCTCGTCCCACTCGAAGCCGCTGCATCTTGACAGGATATCAAAAATATCCACCACACCCATAGTATATGACAACCATATACATTTGTCAAAGCCGGGCTTGACCCGGAATGACATACAAAAAATAGAATGTTCTTCGGGGTACTTTTATATATTAATCCGGTCATTAAATAGGTGACAAATCAGGGGTAAATATTGTATAATTA
>CBDVCR010000155.1:0-6241 GCA_965372535.1 uncultured bacterium
GCTTACCGTCCAGGCCCAGTACCTCCTCGAGACGGTGGAGTTCTTCGACACCGGAGGGGGCGCCGGTTCAGGAAAAGGGAGGCTGTCTTCGAGCGGGGGGCCTTCCGGGGTCGTTGTGCAGACCGCCCCCGCGTTGAGCAGCGAGGAAGCCCCGGCAAAGCTTTCAAGGAGAAAACTCAACTGCTGGGAATATAAGAAATGCCAGCGCCAGCCCGGAGGCGCCAAAGCCGCCGAGCAGGGGGTCTGCCTGGCGGCAGTGGACGAGTCCCACGACAGGGTAAACGCCGGGGTAAACGCCGGGCGCTACTGCTGGAAGGTCTCGGGCACGTTATGCGGCGGCAAGGTGCAGGGATCCTTCGCCGAAAAGGCGGGAAGCTGCGTCAAGTGCGACTTCTATCATTTCGTGAGGCAGGAGGAGGGGGCTGCCCTGGTAAGGTAATAAAAAACGCTTAAAACCCGTAGCCGGGTAAAAAGAAAAAAAAGGCAAAACGTCAAAGTATGCCTGTGGAATGTCATCCGGCAAAAGAAGAACCGGTGGCATTACAAGGCGTATAATTCTTTTCTTCTACCCCCAACCTCCCTTAAAGGACGCGCCCCGCGCCCCCCCCCCGCCCCGGCCTTCTCTTCAAGGCATTGGGGAAGGCGGGAGGGCGTGTTCCCCTTGCCCCTTTTTGCATTTCTGGTACAATGATTATTATGGACAGCCGGCATTTCAAATTAAATCAATCCATCGAGGAGGGCAAGGAGGGAGGATGAGCAGGAATCCGCTTATTGAACTCAAGGAGGCGGGGCAGAGCGTTTGGCTTGATTATCTGAGCAGGGACATCGTCGAGTCCGGCAAGCTCGGGCGGCTTATCGAGGAGGACGGCCTCTCAGGCGTAACGTCGAACCCCACCATATTCCAGAACGCCATATCAGGCAGCAGGGACTACGACGCCGCGTTCGAGAAATTCCTCGAGGCCGGCATGAGGGACGAAAAGCAGCTTTTCCTGAGCATCGCCATGGAAGACATAAAGGCCGCCTCCGACCTGCTACTGCCAACCTATAAGTCCGGCGGCGGGCATGACGGCTTCGTGAGCATAGAGGTCTCCCCCGACCTGGCCCACGACACCGAGGCGACCATTAAGGAGGCAAGGGACATCTTTACCGCCCTGGGGAGAAAGAACGTAATGATAAAGGTGCCGGCCACGAAGGAGGGGCTGCCGGCCATCGAGCAGCTTACGTCCGAGGGGGTGAACGTAAACGTCACGCTTCTTTTTTCGGTCCAACGCTACGGGGAAGTGACCGAGGCATACATAAAGGGCATCGAAAAGCGCCTGGAGGACGGCAAGCCCGCAGGCGAGATAAACTCCGTGGCGAGCTTCTTCGTAAGCAGGGTGGACACCCTTGTAGACAGGCTCCTTTCGGAGGCCGGGGACAAGGGCAAGGCCGCGTCCTTGAGGGGCCGGGCCGCGGTGGCAAACGCGAGGCTTGCCTACCAGGACTACAAGAAAATCTTTTTCACGGAGCGGTTCAGGGCCCTCGAGGAAAAGGGCGCGAACAAGCAGCGCCTCCTCTGGGGGAGCACGAGCGCCAAGGACCCCTCATATAGCGACGTAAAGTACGTGGAGGAGCTTATAGCCCCGAACTCCGTAAACACGATGCCGGAGGACACCATCGACGCCTTCCGCGACCACGGCAATGCGCGCGTAAGCATAGAGGACGACCTCGACGGGTGCGGGAGGCTTTTCGAGGAGCTGAGGGAAGCGGGCATAGACATCGAGGAGGCGGCCTCGGAGCTTGAAAAGGACGGGGTGAAGAAGTTCGCTGATTCGTACTTCGCCCTGCTTGAGGAGATAGGGAGGAAAAAGGCCGCTTTTCACGTATAAGGACCCCCGGAAAGGCCGCACCCCCGAGGGATGCAGCCTTGTTACTAACGGCTGCATGAAATACTAAACATTACAATGCCGGAAATGGCCTGCAAAACAAGTATCTTTTGAGGTTCCAATGTAAACATGAAAACTGACTGGTCAGTATTGCTTTTCCGGCGGAAGATGGCCGGGAACCTATGGAGGGCACGCCAATGCAGGTAGGGATGGTCGGGCTCGGGCGCATGGGCATGAACATGGCCAGGCGGCTCATGAAGGGCCGGCACAGTGTGGTCGCATGGAACCGCTCGCCCGGGAGGGTGGAGGAGATTGCAAAAGAGGGCGCAAAGGGCGCCTATACCCTCAAGGAGCTGGCCTCGGCGCTCAGGCCCCCCCGCGTGGTCTGGGTCATGCTCCCCGCCGGAAAGCCCACGGACGACAGCATCGCTGAGCTGAAGGGGCTGCTTTCCGCGGGCGACACCGTCATAGAGGGCGGAAACTCCTACTACGAGGACGACGTGCGCCGCGCCGGGGAATTAAAACCTTTCGGGATAAACTACCTCGACGCAGGGGTAAGCGGCGGCATATGGGGCCTCAAGGAGGGCTACTGCCTTATGGTGGGCGGCGAGGCGGGCGTATACAAAAAGTGCGTCCCGGTGTTCAAGGCCCTGGCCCCGAAGGACGGCTATCTGCACTGCGGGCCCACCGGGGCGGGCCATTTCGTCAAGATGGTCCATAACGGCATCGAGTACGGCATGATGTCGGCCTACGGCGAGGGGTTCGAAATACTTGACGCCTCCCCATACTCCGAAGCCCTGGACTTCGCGAAGCTTGCGCACCTCTGGAACCAGGGGAGCGTTATCCGCTCATGGCTTCTTGAGCTTGCCGAGGCGGCGTTTAAGAAGGACAGGCGTCTTGCCTCCATCAGAGGTTTTGTGGAGGACTCCGGCGAGGGCCGCTGGACGGTCAGGCAGGCGGTGGATACCGCGGTGCCCGCGCCGGTCATCACTGCCTCGCTTTTTCAGCGGTTCCGCTCCCGCAGGGAGCGGTCATTCTCGGACAGGCTTCTTGCGGCCCTGAGGGGCGAGTTCGGCGGCCACGGGGTCGTGAAGGGAAAAGGCGGCAAGTAATGGCGCTTGAAGGCCCCGGGGCCGGGGGCGAAGTGCTCCTGAGGGAAGTGCCGGGGGTGGGAAGCTGCGAGGTCGAGCTTCCCGGTCCCTCCTGCCTCGTGGTCTTCGGCGCATCGGGCGACCTGGCGAGGCGAAAGATAATCCCCGCCCTTTACAGGCTGGAAGCGAGGAAGCTCCTTTCCGGCAACTTCTGCGTCATGGGCGCGGCCCGCACCGAGATGTCCGACGGGGAGTTCCGCTCACTCATGCGGGAGGCGGTCAGGAATGCCTTTCCGGAGGAGTTCTCGGAGGGGGCCTGGGAGGAGTTTGCGGAAAAGCTTTACTACACCGCCCTGAATTACGCCGACGGAGGCGCCTACCGGGCGCTTTCCAAAAGGCTCGCCCCTATTGAGGAGAAGCACGGCACAGGGGGAAACCGCTTATTCTACCTTGCCGTCCCCCCCCCGGTTTACGAGACCGCGATAGAAAACCTCGGGGCCTCCGGCCTCTCCGGGGAGGAGCGGGGCTATACCCATCTGGTAATCGAGAAACCCTTTGGCCGCGACATCGCCTCGGCGGCCAGGCTTAACGGAATCTTAAAGGGCGCCTTTGCCGAGCGGCAGATATACCGCATGGACCACTACCTGGCCAAGGAGACCGTGCAGGACGTCCTGATGTTCCGCTTCGCAAACTCGATATTCGAGCCGCTGTGGAACCGCCGCTACATCGACCACATACAGATAACCGTGGCCGAGACCCTCGGGGTGGAGCACAGGGCCGGCTACTACGAGCGGGCGGGGGTCATAAGGGACATGTTCCAGAACCACATCTTCCAGCTCCTGGCCCTTACGGCCATGGAGCCGCCCTCGCTCTTTGAGGCCGACAGGGTAAGGGACGAGAAGGTAAAGGTCTTCCGCTCCGTCCGTCCCTTCCCGCTGGAGAGGCTTTCGGAGTGCGTCGCCCTCGGGCAGTACGGGCAGGGGGAGACGGGAGGCGGCAGGGTCCCCGCCTACCGGGAGGAGGAGGGAGTGGCGCCTGAGTCCGCAACGCCCACCTACTGCGCAATGAAAGTCCATATCGACAACTGGCGCTGGAACGGGGTGCCGTTTTACCTCCGCTCCGGAAAGAGGCTCAAAAAGCGCAGGGCCGAGATTTCGGTGCATTTCAGGCAGGCGCCCCACCTGATGTTCGCAAACATAATGGAAGGGGCCATAGAGCCCAATAACCTCGTCCTCAGAATCCAGCCGGAGGAGGGCATCAACCTCATGTTCCAGACAAAGCGCCCCGGCACGAGGGTCTGCCTGAGCCCCGTGAAGATGGACTTCTCCTACGCCAAGGTCTTCGCCCTTGAGGCCTACGAGCGGGTGCTCCTTGACTGCATGCAGGGCGACCAGATGCTGTTTGTGCGGGAGGACGGGGTAAGACTCACCTGGGAGCTGCTCAGCCCGGTGCTCGAACGGCTGGAGGCGGAGCCGCCGCCGGGCTTCCCGAATTACGCCTCAGGCTCCGAGGGGCCCGCGGAGGCGGGGGAGATTATCGGAAGGGACGGAAGAAAGTGGCGGCCCCTTTAGTGCGGGTGCTGCCCGGGCTTGAGGAACTCGGCCGCGAGGCGGCCTCCGTGTTTGCGGATTTCGCGGACAGGGCCATACGGTCAAAGGGCTGGTTTTCGGTCGCCCTATCGGGCGGCTCCACGCCCCGGAGGCTCTACGAACTCCTGGGCTCCGGCGAGTACCTGCCCCGGAGGCAGTGGCCCCGCGTCAGGGTCTTCTTCAGCGACGAGAGGTGCGTGCCCCCCTCGGACGAGAGGAGCAATTTCAGGCTCGCCAAAGATGTTCTCTTTAATAAAGTGGAGGCCGAAGTCCACAGGGTGATGGGGGAACTCGCCCCCGAGGAGGCGGCCCGCCGGTACGAGGAGCAGATGCGGGATGCGTTCGGCATAAGAGGGCATGCTGTTGCCGTTTTCGACCTCGTTCTGCTGGGCATGGGCGCGGACGGGCACACGGCCTCGCTCTTTCCCGGAAGCCCTGCCCTTGAGGAGACCGGGCGCCTTGCCGCGGCCGTGCATGAGAAGGAACCCCCGAGGGTCACGCTGACCCTGCCGGTCATAAACAATGCCGAACACGTCGTTTTCCTCGTCGCGGGCGCGGAAAAGGCCGAGACGCTGGCCGCCGTGTTGGAGGGAGAAGGGGGCGGTATAAAATACCCCGCCGGACTGGTCCGGCCCTCAAGCGGCAGCCTTGTGTGGCTCGTGGATAAGGAGGCCGCCAAAAATCTCAAGGCCGCGACCGGCTGATGTTTCATCCGCCCGGGGGTTCATATTCCTGCGGCAGAGACCACGGGGTATCCCAAGAAGGCAAGGGGCCGGCAACTCCGTGGCAAGACCACGGGGAATGCACCGGTGCATTCATAAATAAGCTTATCGGGTTGAGCACACCGGTCATTGTGTCATTCCCGCGAAGGCGGGAATCCAGGCGCAAAAACACTGGATTCCCCGGTCAAGCCGGGGAATGACGTACATGGTATTAAGAGTTCTGGTGAGGTCAACTCGATAAGCATATTCATAAAGGGAGGGGATAAACAGTCATGGGCAAAGTTTCTTTCAACGTAAAAAAGGAGATGTGCGCAAGCTGCGCCATGGCCCTCCGGCGGTTCATCGGCCACATGGACGGCGTGGAGGACGTGGGGGTGGAAGACGGAAAGCTCGTCATCAGTTTTGACGGGGAGAAAATAGGGGAGACCGAGCTTATCAGGATATCCAGAGACAGCGTGGAAAAGCTCGGCTACAAGCTGGAGGAATAGGGGCGTGGCCCGGCTGATGATAATCCGGCCCTGAAAGCCGCTGTCCGGCCCGCCCGCCCGTCAGGCAATGCCGGGCGGGCGGGCGGGGGGTGAGTTAATGTTTCTTAAATCCTCGAACCCGTAAACCCTGCCGCTCTTTTTTTATATGTTCAAAGCCTTTCCTTTAAGACCTCCGTAAGCCCCTGATTTTTCGGAACATTCCGGCCCGTCCGGGCGTTCAAATGGTGTTCAGGGCCGCCCTGCCTTCATTCCCCTTTTCTCTTTCCCGCACATGTCAAAGAACTCTCCGCAGTACATTTTACTTTCAGCGAGCGGAACTCGTCCATGTGAACGGGTTCATTAGGTGGTGTTCACTTTTTTGAAAGAGTGGCAGGAGAGGTGCGAGTTGCACTTGCGGCTCGTTTCCCGAATCGGGCAGTTTTCATTTTTTTGGCTCATCGTGGAAGAGTGTGGGTAAACTGATGGGCCTGAAGCGGTATAACATGG
>CBDVCR010000156.1:0-6167 GCA_965372535.1 uncultured bacterium
AAATATTTACATGGACAAAGGATGCGGATACCATTCTGTCAAAGGTTAATAAGTGCAAAGAAGCGTTAGGGACAGCACACTAGCGGTGGTTCTTCGGCAAGCCAGATTGTCTCTGCATCTTTCATGAGAACGATTAGTGGTGTTTCTCCCATGTTCCCTTTCATTACAGGTGATTTTGTGTCAAGCCCGGCAAAAATAACTGGATTTGCATTCTTCTCTTTATCCAATGCGGTTTCAACTTTGCCCTTGTCAGAGTAAAAAGTTGCAACTTCCTTAAATTTGCAGGTTAGAATCGAATCATCTGCTAAAGCAATTGAAGGTAACAAAACCAGAATCGCAGAAATGTAGATAAGTCCTAATGCTTTCATTTTTTAGCCTCCACTCGTTAGGTCAATTGACTTCAACCTAAATTACATCTATTTCGTTTTCAATCCCTTAATATTGGTTTCGCTGCTCTTGCCCCGATCTACTTCTTGATAACTCTCGTTTGAATTCAAAGTATCAGTCGATTTTAAGCTTTGACCAAAAGAAGTTACGCCAAGAATGACAGCTACGATGAAACTAAGTGTGGTGAACATATAAAGAGTATTTTTGACAAATCTAAATGTCTTCCTTATAGTAGCCTTGCTCATATTCTTAAGTAGTTCATCTGTTGATGATCCCTCATGAGGGTTCTTCTTTCCCTCAAATGTTTCAAGGAATCTATAAATATCTATTATGCCTTTCTCTTCTTCAGCATGATAACTCTCTGCAAATTTATCATATATTTGTCGTAACTGTTCAATAGGCATGTCATTCTTAATAAGTCCACTAAGGTCATATCCAAGTTCCTTCAGCGATCGTTGTATGACTTCCGCAGGTGCACGGTTTACATCAATAGGAGCTGTAACGCCTAACATTTCTGTCTCTAAGTATTGAATTCCGTAATCTAAAGCATTTAGTTCCAACTCTTCCAAATAATAACGGGCAATTCTAAATAAAACACCTGCGATTATCGCCGTTAGAAATGAATATAGAATAATTGTAAAATTTGAACTCGGCCTAGGGATATTGTTCGATAGGAGTATAATTATAGTAGCGGAAGATAAACCAACAATCCATAAGATAATACTGTCTTGATGCCTTTCTCGCACAAGGTAATCTTCCCTGTTTCTTTCATAGGATCTTTTTAATGCAGTTTTGATCAGTTTGTCACGTCTCATAATGTATGAATCCCTTCTTTGCCGGAGCAGGTTTACGCCCTGCTCCCCTTAATTTTTTATCCACTTCCCCATCCTTCAACTTTAATCACCCCTCATCGTAACCCTAATTATAAAAATATCGCTTACAAGAAGGCAATGGTTTTTTAGGGGCTATTCCACTATATTCAAATACGCGGCGTTTGCTCGGCTCTCTCTTAACGTTCCGCCCCCCCGCAACCTCGCAGCATGGCAATTCACTTCATGGATTAAAATCGATTAAAATACCGCATGAAATGCAGGGCATGCGGAGGAGAGGCGGCGTTACGGTTCGGCTGAAGCACAGCGTTAATACGCTGCATGGAATGCGGCAGGACATACTCCGTAAGCGAATACAGCGAGGACATCCCCCCGGAGATGTGGGAGCGGATTGCCATGCGGCCCTCCAACCGGGCGTAGGAAAACGACAGGGAAGTCCAGCACCGGGACTTCGTCCGCCGCCCGCGTCCCCCCTGAGTCCCTGGAACCCTTTTTCTCACTCCTTGATTCCATGGAGAACCAATCAGTATAAATAGTTTATAATTCCTGAATGGACTTTCCTTACCAGATATTCGTGGCGCTCCGGTACCTCAAGTCGAGGAAGCGCCACCGGAGCATTTCCTTCAACACGGCAATTTCGGTCGGGGGGGTGGCCCTGGGCGTTATGGCCCTCCTTACCGTGCTTGCGGTGATGAGCGGCTTCCACGAGGACCTGCAAAAGAAGATTCTCGGGGTAAGCACCCACGTGGTGGTGCTCGACTACTCGGGCGCGATGGAGGACTACCCCTACGTGATGAAGAGGGCCGGAGACCACCCGGAGGTGCTTTCGGCCTCGCCGTTCGTGCTCGGGCAGGTTATGGTGTCCTCCGGCGGACGGGCGCAGGGGGTGCTGCTGCGCGGCGTGGACCCCGCCCTTGAGGTGAATACCACGGAGATAGAAAGCCACATGGTCTCCGGCTCCCTCGGGGACCTCGCGCTTGAGGGGGAGCTTCCGGGCATTGTCCTGGGCAAGGAGCTTGCCGGAAGGCTCGGCCTCGTAAGGGGCGACACGGTAAAGGTAATCTCCCCCTTCGGGGGCATGGGGCCCCTGGGCAACCTGCCAAGGGTCAGGAAGTTCGAGGTGGCCGGGGTTTTCGAGGTGGGCATGTTCGAGTACGATTCAAACCTCGTGCTCACCGCCCTGGGCCCGGCGCAAAAATTCCTCGAAATGGGCGGGGCGGTGACCGGGGTGGAACTGAAGGTCAGGGACATCTACAGGGCCGGCGAGGTGGGGCGGGAGCTTACCGAGGAGCTGGGCTTCCCTTATTACCCCAGGGACTGGATACAGATGAACCAGAGCCTCTTTGCGGCCCTCAAGCTCGAAAAACTCGCCATGTTCGTCATCCTGACCCTAATCGTGCTCGTGGCGGCATTCAACATCGTGAGCACCCAGATAATGAACGTCATCGAGAAGGAACGGGAGATAGCCATCCTCAAGGCCATGGGGGCCACGAGCCGGAGCATCATGTCCATATTCATGCTCCAGGGGTTCCTTATCGGCCTGGTGGGCACGGTGCTGGGCATGGCGGGAGGGTTCGCCCTCAGTTACACGCTAAACGAGTACCAGTTCATCAGGCTCCCCGCCGATGTCTACTACCTGAGCCACCTGCCGGCCAAGATGAAGCTTTCGGACTTCGTTGCGGTCTCTGTCTCCGCGGTGATTATCAGCTTTCTGGCCACCGTCTATCCGGCCTGGCAGGCCGCGCGGTTAAACCCCGTCGAGCCCCTGCGGTACGAATAACCCGCCCGTGTTTTCGGCTCTTCAGGAAAATTTGTGGGTAAATAGATAGCGGTTAAGTTGTTACAGGGGGCTGGCCCATATGTCGGCCATAAACTGCTCCTCATAATATCAGGGGCACTGATTCGGCATCCTGCTCCCGCTCTGACAAAATGGAAGCGCACAACAACCATCCGTCAGAGTGAAGGAGGCAGGATGCAAATTAAGTCTATCCTGAATCGGGTGTTGAAATTCAAGTCGTTTGTGTACGGCGCCGTCCGGTGGGCAGAGGGAGCAGAAGAACCGACCATTGAGGTTGAGATTCGTCCTCGTGTCAACGGCCGTCCCGTGTGCTCTATGTGTGGGCAACGGCACGGGTGAGCACTACCCCGGACGGCGGGGCATATACGATATGGCCCCCGGCGGCTCGGACACCGCGGCCACGAGCTTCACCATATCGCACACCATAGATGAGGGGACGTACTATCTGATGGCGAAGGTATGGATCTTCGGCAACGTGAAGGAATTGGACGGGACGAACAACGCCCTTGCCGGCAACCAGATAACGATTACTCCATAAAGAAGACTCATCTTTTCTAAAGAGGGGGGCGGCAAGGACCGCCCCCCTCTTTAGCCTCTTTAGATTGTTTAACAACGGTTTCACCGGCCAAAGTGAACGAATAAACTCGTCATATCATATTCCCCTTGTCCCCTGCCGGAAGCGGCCCCGCTTAATGCTATAATTTACTTGATTAACCAGAGGCCCTTGATGCTCATTTACTTAAACGGCAAGCTTGTCCCCCATGAGGAGGCCGTGGTCTCGGTCTTCGACCACGGCTTCCTCTACGGCGACGGAATATACGAAACCATGAGGGCCTACGGCGGAAGGGTCTTCATGCTCGATGAGCACTTGGGGAGGCTTGAGCGCTCGGCCTCCCTAATCGGGCTTTCCCTGCCCATGGGCGCCGGGGCGATAAGGGACGCGGTGTACGACACCTTGAATGCCAATTCCCTCAAGGAGGCTTATATCAGGGTCACGGTCTCAAGGGGGCCCGGCCCCCTCGGGCTCGACCCCGGCCTCTGCGAAAAACCCACGTTAGTTGTAATGGCGGGCGAGTTCAAGCCTTATCCGCCGGAGTATTACGAAAAAGGCGTCCCGCTCATTATCGCCCGTACCAGGCGGAACCTCGGTGAGGCCCTTGACCCGAGGATAAAGTCCCTCAACTTTCTGAACAACATCCAGGCCAAACGCGAGGCCGTCGCCGCCGGGGCCTGCGAGGCCCTTATGCTCAACCACCGGGGGCATATCGCCGAGTGCACGGTGAGCAACGTGTTCTTTGCAAGCGCGGGGAAGGTCTTTACGCCTTCGGTGGACTGCGGCATACTCGACGGCATCACCAGGGGGCATGTCATGGGGCTTGCAGAGAGGGCGGGCATCGAGGTCTCGGAGGGCGAGTTCGAAAAAGACGACCTGTACAGAGCCGGGGAGGTCTTTATCACCAACACCACAATGGAGGTCATGCCCGTCGGCAGGGTGGACGACAGGGAGTTCAAGGTCGGGGAGACGGCAAAGGCCCTTCTTGAGCTTTACCGGGAGAGCGTTTCCGGATGAAGGACATCGCGGGCGTCATCGAGCACAGCCTGCTCAGGCCCACGGCAACCGCGGGCGACATAATAAGGCTCTGCGAGGAGGCGGTGCGCCACGGGTTTTATTCGGTCTGCGTAAACCCCCATTTCGTGCGTGCGGCAAGGGAAGCGCTTGCGGGCTCCGCGGCGAGGGTGACCACCGTCATAGGCTTTCCCCTGGGTGCGACTCTTACGGAGGCCAAGGTCCACGAGGCCATGGACGCCTCGCTCCTTGGGGCGGACGAACTCGACATGGTGATGAACATCGGCGAGGCGAAGGCCGGGAACTGGGGCGCGGTAATAAAGGACATTTCGGACGTGGTGATGGCCACAAGGGGGTGCGTCCACAAGGTGATAATCGAGGCATGTTACCTGACCGGCGAGGAGAAGAAACGCGCCGCCCATGCCGCGCTTGAGGCCGGGGCGGAGTACGTCAAGACCTCCACGGGTTTCGGCCCCGGGGGGGCCGAGGAGGAGGACGTCAAGCTGATAAAAAGCGTTGTGGGCGGAAGCGCCCGGATAAAGGCCGCCGGGGGGATAAAGACGCTTTCACAGGTCCGCGGGATGCTCGAGGCGGGCGCAAGCCTTATAGGCACGTCCTCGGGCGTGGAGATTATCAGGGAGTTGACAACCGGCCGGCTCCCGGGCCGGCGTTGACTTCGCCAGTGCATTCCCCGTGGTCTTGCCAGGGGTTTGTCATGTGGTTATCCTGCCGCTTCCGCTGCTTCCGTGAGCAACCGCGCCTCAGGGCTCAAGGCATTGACGCATGTATAGTGGATTGGGGCATTAAAGCGTCAAGGCGCTTTCATAGACGGCCCATCGCTTCCACGCACGATGCGATTCCCTCATAGCGAACCCTCGAAGGCTTAAGTTTAAGCAGGCCCTTCAAGCCTATGGTCTTTTGCCCGCCGCATTTTACTTATATACTTCTGTCCGATGTCCCACCTTGTGAACCGTAATAATTCTTTCATCATGCTTAACTTCATAGATGGCCCGCCAATCACCGATTTTGAGTTTGTACAGGCCGGACAATTTGCCTTTAAGAGGCACGTGGGAAAGGTTGTCGGCATTCCGGACAAGCCACTTAAGCTTGACCAGAATCCGTTGAGCTATATCCTTATCAGGGTCGGCAAGAGCAGTGGCCCGGGAAAACTGGACAGGGCGATAAGTGATAAAGCTGCTCTAAAATAGGAGTACGGAAAGGAGCAGCGGATATGGCAAAGAGACCGAGAAGGAACCACAGCGCGGCGTTCAAGGCAAAGGTAGCGCTGGAGGCGCTGAAAGGGGAGCAGACCCTGGTGGAACTGGCGGAGCGGTTCCAGGTGCATCCGAATCAGATCACAAAGTGGAAGAAGCAGCTTCTGGAGCGGGCGGAAGAGGTGTTCGCAAAAGACAAGAAGACGGCCGAGGGACCGGACGTCAAGGAGCTTCATGCAAAGATCGGGCAGTTGGCCGTGGAGAACGATTTTTTCTCAGCTGAGCCAAACAAGCATGTCACGCAAACTGCTTGACCATGTAGCGCCCTACGGTTAGTTGGACACATTTTAGCGTTAATCATGCCGCCTTGG
>CBDVCR010000157.1:0-5898 GCA_965372535.1 uncultured bacterium
CCAGTCCCGCCGGGAGCCGGCCCTCCGGCGGGGTTGGAAAACCCCGCCTATGCCTTTGATTGTTTTCATATCTTTTGTTCTCTTTTTCCATATTACTCATGCAATGAACGGCCCAGGCGGCTGCGCATCTTCCTCCTCGGCCTCGATGAGTTCCGCCATCTCCCTTATAAGCCGTAGGGCTTCATCAGCTGCCGCATGGTCCACCTTCTGGACGGCGAAACCCGCATGCACCAGCACGTAGTCGCCGGTTTTCACCTCCTCGGGCATGAGCATGAGGTTTACGTCCCTCCGCGCCCCGTGGACGTCCACGGTGGCCCTCATGTCGTCAATTTCAACTATCCTGGACGGAATCGCAAGGCACATCGGGCGTTTCCCTTACCTCCAGTCCCCAGGACGCGAGCTTCTCTATTACAACGCTTATGAGCACGCCGAAGCGGCCTCTGATTGTGTCCGAAAGCTCAAGCCCGGTGTCGATAATGTGGGGCTGAATGCCCACGAGGCATATGCGGGGCGGGGCCATGCCCGCCAGGGAGGCGGCAAAGAGCATGTCAGGCAGGCCAATCTGGTGCACGGAGAACTTTATGTCAAGGAAGGTCTTGATGTCCTCGCCCTCGATGACCCTGATGGCGCCCGGGCCGGCCCCGAAGTCCATGGCGTCGATTATGAGCAGTGAGTCCCTGCCCTCGATAAAGGGGAGGAGGTCAAGGCCCATGGTGCCGCCGTCGATTATTTCCACGCTGTCGGCAAAGACGTATCTCTCCTTGAGCGCCCGGGCCGCGTGTACCCCTACCCCCTCGTCCCTCAGGAGCAGGTTGCCTATGCCGAGGACAGCGGTGTTTATTCCCACTCCTTCCCGGTCACGAACTTGTAGCCGCCGAATATGCTCCCCATGAGCCCGTTCTTCGCCGCGCCGTCAAGCCACCACGCGATGTAGACATGGACGAAGGTAAAGGCTATCAATATGTACATGGCGACGTGGTGAAGGAGGCGGATGGTGGAGGTCTCCATCACCGCAAGGAGCCAGCCGCCGAGCAGGGTCCAGACGATACTTGGCGGATGGGAGACGCTGTAGTGGGCGAACCCGGAGACGACCTCGAATGCGATGATCAGGTAGACGAAAAAGTATGTGATGCCCGCCAGCGCGGTGTGCCCCACGGCGTAAGGGGGCTTTCTGCTCAGGAAAGCGTAGAACTTCGCCGCCTCCACAAGGTCGGTCCGGCGCTCGCGGGAGAAGGGGAACCAGACTCGCCAGCTTGCGTAGCGGTTGCCCATGAAGGCCCAGTAGAGCCTGATAACGAGGCTCAACATGAGCGCGTAGGCGGCCACGAAATGCACAACACGCATGTAGCCCATTATGTACTGTTCTGTCCTGTAGGCGTGCATGAACGGCGCCCCGATGTAGAAGCCCGTAACCGAGAGGGTTAGGATTGCGAGGACGTTTATCCAGTGGGTGAGCCTCACCGGGAACTCCCATGCGTATACTCTTTTTCTTTGGAGCATCTCGCCCTCCTTTCCCTTAGACCACCCGGATTCTGGTCACGGGCCTGCCCTCTGCGTCCACCACGTGCACGGCGCAGGCCATGCACGGGTCAAACGAATGCACGGTCCTCAGTATCTCGACGGGCTTTTCGGGGTCAGCCACCGGGGTGCCGAGGAGCGCGGACTCAAACGGCCCCCGCTGCCCCTTCGGGTCTCTCGGTGAGCCGTTCCAGGTGCTCGGCACTACGCACTGGTAGTTCGCAATCTTCTGGTCCTTTATCCTTATCCAGTGGCCCAGCGCCCCTCTTGGGGCCTCGTGCCAGCCGTAGCCCTCGGCCTCCGCCGGCCAGGTGGAGGGCTCCCACTTCGACGTGTCGGCAATCCTGAGGTCGCCTTTTTTGATGTTTTCCGCAAACTGGGCGAGCCATACGGGGAGCATCTCCGAGACGACCAGGGTCTCGATGCCCCTCGCGGCGGTCCTCCCAAGGGTTGAAAAGAGCGCTTCGGGCCCTACGCCGAGCTTTTTGAGCACAAGCCCGACGACTTCCCTTACCCTCTCGTGGCCGGAGGCATACGCCACCAGCATCCTGGCCAGCGGGCCCACTTCCATGGGCATGTCCTCGTACCGGGGGGCCTTTATCCAGCTGTATTTGTCGTCGGTGTTGAGCTTCTTGTAAGGCGGTGTCGGCCCGGTGTACTTGTAGTTGGTCTGCCCCTCGAAGGGGTGCCTGGACGCGCCGTCGCCTTCGGGATAGGTATACCACGAATGGGTCACGTATTCGGTAATCTTTTCGTGGTCCACGGGGTGGACGGCGCCCAGGTCTTTGCCCTTTATTATCCCCCTGGGCAGCCAGAGGTTTTCGGTGTTCGAGACGCTGTCGTTGGGGAACTCGCCGTAGACCAGGTAGTTGCCCACGCCCTCGCCCCGGGCGGCCCATTCCTTGTAGAAGGAGGCCACGGCCAGGAGGTCGGGGATGTAGACCTTCTCCACGAACTCGTGCGCCTTCCGGGCGAGTTCGTTCATGTGGGCGATGCTTATGGTGTTCAGGGCGTTTTCGCTGTTGGGGTCCACCGCCGCGGCCATGCCGCCCACGATGTAGGTCTGGGCATGGGGGTTTTTGCTCCCGAGGATGGCGTGGATTTTAATTACGTCTCGCTGCCATTCAAGCGCCTCCAGGTAATGGGCCACGGCCATGAGGTTGGCCTCCGGGGGGAGCTTGTAGGCCGGGTGGCCCCAGTAGGCGTTTGCGAAGAGGCCGAGCTGTCCCCTGTCCACGAAATCCTTGAACTTTGCCTTCACGCCGGCGAAGTAGTCGGCGCTTGAGTTGTGCCAGTCGGATATCTCCTGCGCAAGGCCGGAGGTCGCCTTCGGGTCCGCCTTAAGGGCGGAAATGATGTCCACCCAGTCCAGGGCGTGCAGGTGGTAGAAGTGTATTACGTGGTCCTGGACATACTGGATGCCGGTGATGAGGTTCCTTATCAGCCGGGCGTTGTCCGGTATCGTTATCTTAAGCGCGTTTTCTACAGCTCTCACGGAGCTGGTGGCGTGAACCGTCGTTCAGACGCCTCATATTCGTTGGGTAAAGGCCCAGGCGTCCCGCGGGTCGCGGCCCTTTAAGATTATCTCCATGCCCCGAAACATGGTGCTTGAGGCCCACGCGTCCACGACCTTTCCGCCTTCCACCTTTGCTTCGAGCCTTAAATGCCCTTCAATCCTTGTTACAGGGTCGACGACTATCCTGGCCATTGGTTACACCTCCGTTTCCTCTTCTTTTTTCCGTTTCCCCCGCACGGCCCTGACTGCGCCGTGCGCCACCAGGCCCGCCGCGGTGACGGCGGCCAGGCCGGCCCCGACCTTGTCGGCGGTGCTCTCAACGCCGAAGCCCGGGACCCTGGGGAGCCTTCTATAGAACGGCGACATGGTGTCCCAGAAATGCGGTGCGGCACAGCCTATGCAGCCGTGGCCCGCGCGCACCGGCCAGTTGGTCCCCTCGTTCCAGCGTATGGCCGGGCAGTTTTTGAAGGTATCGGGCCCCTTGCAGCCCATCTCGTAGAGGCACCAGCCCTTCCTGTGGCCTTCGTCTCCCCACTGCCTTACGAACTGCCCCGCGTCGAAGTAGGCGCGGCGCTCGCAGTTGTCGTGGATGCGTTTTCCGTAGGCGAAGAGGGGCCTTCCCATGCCGTCGGCCAGGGGAAAGCTCCCGAAAGTGAGGTAGTGGACGATGGTGGCGGTGAGGTTTTCGACGTTTGCCGGACAACCGGGGAGGTTGATGAGCGTGATGCCGGACATCACGTCCTTGACGCCTCTTGCTCCGGTGGGGTTGGGCTGCGCCGAGGGCCACCCGCCGTCCCACGCGCAGGCGCCTATGGCGATGGTGGCCAGTGCGCTCCCGCAGACCTCCCTGGTGATTTCAAGCGCCGTCCGGCCTCCTACGCAGCAGTAGACGCCCCCGTCGGCGGTCGGAATCGAGCCCTCGACCACTGTGATGTACTTGCCCTTTTTCTGACTGACCACGTCCTTGAGAGACTTCTCGGCCTGGTGTCCGGCGGGCGCCATGATGGTTTCATGGTAATCCACGGACAGGACGTCCAGGACGATTTCGGCCACTCCCGGCTTGTTGGCCCTGAGGAACGACTCCGTGTTGCCGGCGCAGTCCTGGAATTCGAGCCAGACGAGAGACGGCTTTTCGGCCCTCTCCAGTGCTTCGGCAATCCTCACCCCGTACCCGGCGGGCAGGGCCAGGGCCGCGGCCATGGTGGTGCAGAATTTCATGAAATCCCTTCGCGAGACCCCCCTCCGCGTGAGGGACTCAAAGATCTCCCCGTACTTCTCCTCCAGCCTGGAACCCATGGGCTTACCTCCTCGGTTATGTGCTCCCAATTTCATATGCCATATAAATACCTATGGTTAGATTATATCCCTGAAACCTCCGTGTGTTAAGCGAAAAAAAGGGTTAATTCAAAATTTATTTTAATGGCGTCTCCGGCCCTGACGTGGAACGGGTCCGGCATGTGAAAAAGCGGGATTGGTTACCATCCGGAGGTTGACATTCTGTTATTTTTGCTGGTTTGACAATGGGTTAAATAGTGGGTTAAGATAAAATCGTCGCGGGGTGGAGCAGTCCGGTAGCTCGTCGGGCTCATAACCCGAAGGTCGCAGGTTCGAATCCTGCCCCCGCCACCATGCCGGTAAAGGGTTTGCGCGATGCGCAAGCCCTTTTTTTTTGTGCGCCCGGCAGGGCGCACTCACTTGGAGGTGGAAGTCCTCTACAGGCCCGGCAGGGGGAACTGTTAGCCGGACGGCAAGGGTGTTCATCGCGAGGTGGAATCTGAAGGAAGCCGCAGGCAAAGCGCTGGCCCGACGAACAGGAATCGCATACGAGGCGGCCATGCCGGATGAGGAGGCCAATATCTTCAAAGTCCGATACCTGCACGGAAGGCATGGACGTATATGCGGCGGGCATAAGCGTGAAGGTGGGTGCGCATTACCCGGGGAGGTCTGTCGGCCTGCCATGTGCTACCGGCATCGAGAGGTGTCGGGACGGGCCGGCAGAAGTCGGCAGAGGGCATAGTAGTCCCGCCACAAGCGGGATGAAGGCCCGAACCTGTCAGAGGTCTTGGACTGAATTTCTGACCGTTATGAGCAGATGCCTCGAAAGAGGGCCTGAAGCCGGAAGTAGTGGACGGAATCCACGAGGTAAGGCTGGGCGCTTACAGGACGGCAGGCAAGGAGGTCGCCATCAAGAGCGATGGCAGGAACCGCCGTGGTACGGAACCGTATGCCCGGTGGTGTGGGAGGACGGCGGGGATGGCGGCGGAGCTGTGTATTATGGCGGCGGCGGGAGCTCAAATATTAGCACACCGCCCCAGTCGACTGCGATTGAAGCTGATTGTTGCGGCCCATGGACAAGAGAGGTTAATTCAATTAAGAATATCATGAAAATATACGAAGAAGGAGGCAGACCACAAGAAGGAGGGAATATTGTTTCGAAGGGAAAAACGACTTGTTATGGTATTTGGGGAGAAGCAAGAACAGAAATAAATCCGAATATCTCAGAGTGTATAAGGGAATGTGTTGATGTACATGAAAACGTTCACAAGGGGCAATGTGAAAATAATGGGTGGAGGGTCTATAATGATGTGGCGGCAAAAAATCCATACCAATATAAAAAATACGCATACGAAGCAGAACTAAGTTGTTTATTGGGAAAGATAAGCGCAGGACGTTGCTGTTGGCCTTCTCATTAGTACTTTGGACGAATGGGTATATTTAAATTATTTCTGGGAATATAGAGTTCAATTAGAAGTATTATTTTAAAAGCTTAAGTAAGGAAAACTAGTGTGCTGTCCCTAACGTTTCTTTACACTTATTAACCTTTGACAGAATGGTATCCGCATCCTTTGTCCATGTAAATATTT
>CBDVCR010000158.1:0-5816 GCA_965372535.1 uncultured bacterium
TCCGGCGGGGTTGGAAAACCCCGCCTATGCCTGTGATTGTTTTCATATCTTTTGTCCTATTTTTCCATAGTGCTCATGCAATGAACGGCTTAGCGGCGCGGGCGCCTGGTGGGGCGGAAGTTGTGTTTTCCGAACTCCCCCAATATCCGGCTGAGCCGGCCTCTGCTCAGGTAGTCGTTCTGGACGAAGAATTCACCGAAGGGCTTCTGCATCTTTCTCTGGTGGTGGAGTATGACGTTTAACTGTACGGCGCTCAGGAGGTTGTGCCTCACCAGGGCCTCTCCCACGTGTTCCCCAAGCCTTCTCTTTCTTATGATGCAGCGTATCTCGAACTCGGTGAGCCACCCCCACTGTTTTGCTATCTCGCCGAGGCTCGGGCGCTGGCTCCGCTGCCACGCAATGGCCTTGATAAGGGCTTCCCAGGAAATCTCCCCGGAATAAAAAAGGTACTGCCCAATGAGCAGCCTGCGCCGTGGGACGGCCCCGGAGTAGTAGTATCCGCGCCGCCTGGGCGGCTCGCGGTGCTCGCCCTGCCGGGGTCTTTTTTTCGGGCGCGGCCTGCTCGCCGCCGCGGAGTACGGAGAGGAGATGTTGTCCCTTGCCTTTATGAAGGCAAGGAGGCGCTTATAGGCCCAGCTGGTCTGTATAAAACCCTCTGGGCCGTTTCCGCCAACGGGCCGGTGGGCGTGCCTGTCCGGGTGCGTCTCAAGGGCCTTTTTCCTGTAGGCGCTTTTCACCCCCGAGGGCTGGATGTAGAAAAGGAATTCCCTGCCCATGTCAACGCCGTCGCCGAAGAGGATGCCGCAGGCTCTGATGAGTTCTTTTTCCAGGATGGTTTCCATTTTCAGATTGCCTTTGATATTTGATATTATATAATAATGGCGGGAAGCTGCACTATAGGTGCTTGCTGTTGAAGACTCATCTCAAAGGGGCTGGGGCAGCGGGATTGGACAGGGACAACTGGTCGCCGTTCAGGCACGTGAAACTCTCCGGCAAGGAATTCCGGCGGCTGGGGGAGTTTATCCACGCCGAGTACGGCATAAAAATGCCCCCTGCCAAGAGGACCATGCTCGAGGCCAGGCTTCAGAAGCGGCTCAGGGCCCTGGGCATGACCTCCTTCGGCCAATACTGCGAGTACCTGTTCAGCTCCGAGGGGGTGCGAGACGAGCTCGGCGAGATGGTCAACGTGGTCACCACCAACAAGACCGACTTCTTCAGGGAGCCCGGGCACTACGGTTTTCTGGTCGAGGAGGTGCTTCCCGAGCTTAACCGGAAATACGGCGCCGGCACGAGAAGGCCCCTGATGCTCTGGAGCGCGGGCTGCTCAAGCGGCGAGGAGCCCTATACCCTTGCCATGGTCCTCAGTGAATATGCGGAAAACAAGGCGAATTTCCGTTTCGGGCTGCTGGCCTCCGATATCTCGACCCAGGTGCTCGAAAGGGCCAAGGCCGCTGTTTACGACGAGGCCAAGGTGGAGCCGGTGCCGCTTCCCATGAAGAGGAAATATCTCCTCAAGAGCAAAGACAGAGAGAGGAAAAAGGTGCGCGTGGCGCCGGAGCTGCGGTCCCTTGTCAGGTTCCGGAGGATAAATTTCATGGAGAGCGATTTCGGAATGCGCGAGTCCATGGACATCATATTCTGCCGTAACGTAATAATCTACTTCGACAAGCCCACGCAGGAGAAGCTCCTGAACCGCCTGAGCGGGCACCTCGTGGATGGCGGCTATATGTTCCTGGGGCATTCGGAGACCCTAAACGGCATCGATGTCCCCCTTGCGCCCGTGGCTCCTACGGTGTACAGGAAGCGGGCATGACCCCGGCGGGCGCTCATGGGCCTTGCCGCCGGGGAGGGCGGCCGTGAGAAAGCCGGTGGAGCTTAAGAAGAAAATCCGGGTGCTCGTGGTGGACGACTCCGCCGTCGTGCGGCAGGCGATGGAGGAGATACTGAGTTCCGACCGGAGGGTGGAGGTCATGGGCACCGCTGCCGACCCGTTCATCGCCGCCGAAAAGATACGGCGGGAGGTGCCGGACGTCATCACGCTCGATGTGGAGATGCCCCGCATGGACGGCCTGACGTTCCTGAATAAAATCATGTCCCAGCACCCCATACCTGTGGTCATTTGTTCGAGCCTCACGGGGGACGGCTCCGAGACCGCGCTCAGGGCGCTTGAGTACGGGGCGCTGGAGATTATCACCAAACCCCGCCTCGGGGCGAAGGCATTTCTCGAGGAGAGCAAGGTCAGAATAATTGACGCCGTGAAGGCCGCCTCGGTGGCGAAAATGAGGAAGCTGTCGCCTCCGAAGCACTCCGACGTCTCAGCCAAGCTCACCGCCGACGCGGTGCTCTCGGCCGCCGGCTTCAGGGCGATGGTAAAGACCACGGATAAGGTCGTCGTGGTGGGGGCGTCAACGGGCGGCACCGAGGCCCTGAGGGTTTTTATCGAGGGCCTCCCCCTCGACGCCCCGGGCCTCGTAATCGTGCAGCACATGCCCGAGCACTTTACAGCCGCTTTTGCCAGGAGGCTCGACGGGCTGTGCCGCGTTTCCGTCAAGGAGGCGGCCGACGGCGATACCGTTATCAGGGGCCGGGCGTTAATCGCCCCCGGCAACAGGCACACGATGCTCAAGCGGAGCGGGGCGCGGTATTATGTGGAGGTCAAGGACGGCCCCCTGGTCTGCCGCCACCGCCCCTCCGTGGACGTGCTCTTCCGCTCGGCGGCGCGCTATGGCGGCAAAAACGCCGTCGGCGTCATCATGACCGGCATGGGAGACGACGGCTCGCGGGGCATGAAGGAGATGAAGGAGGCCGGGGCGTACAACATCGCCCAGGACGAGAAGACTTCCGTCATCTACGGCATGCCGAAGGAGGCGGTCAAGCTCGGGGTCGTGGACAAGGTCGCGCCGCTTCAGTCCATATCGGTTGCCGTTATAAAGGCGTGCCTGGGATAACGCCGGGCACGGGAAAAAATTTCTTTATTTTGCTATTCACTTTAAGCGCCCGGATGATGTATACTTTTTATCGATTTTAAAGTATGGACGGCCCGGGGCCTTTGGCCTCACAAGAAGTGGAGAGGAGGGAATATGACCAAGGCTGAACTTATCGAAAAAATGGCATCGGACGCCGACATTTCCAAGGCAGCGGCCGGCAAGGCGCTGGACTCCATGGTGGACGGCATCGTAAAGGCGGTCAAAAAGGACAAGAAGGTCACCCTGGTGGGCTTCGGCACGTTTTCCCAGACCAGGCGGAAGGCCAGAAACGGCAGGAACCCGAGGACCGGCGAAACCATTAAGATAAAAGCCTCCAAGGCCCCGAAATTCACCTCTGGCAAGGCTTTTAAGGACGCGCTGAAATAAATCGGCTCTTCGCCGGACAAGAAAGAGGGCGGGACGTCCCGCCCTCTTTCTTGTCCGCGCTCGTTTTTTAACGCTTGCGTTCAACGTATGGATAGTCGAGTAGTTCATCCATTGCTGGATTTCACCCTCACAGAACCGGACTTGTGGCGTTACCACATCCGGCTCTTCCGGGCGGGTGACCCGGATTAACCGAAAACCATCCCTCAGGGTGAGTAATCCGCGGCGCCGGTAGCCTGAAGTGCTTCGCAACCAGGCAGTACACCTTGCTTTTGCGCATCTTCCGGCTGCGTCTGCCGAGCGCATTTATCCGGCACATCGGCGCCTCATGCCGAAACCGCGCCAGGGCTTCAATGTTGCCCCGGACCCCGTAGTAGTTGAAGTGGCCCCTCAGCTTCCTGCACGGTTGTATCCATTGCCATCGGACAGGGTGATGCCGGTGCAGCTTACACCACTGCACCGCGGCCTTCAGGCTCCGGTGAAACCGCTTGCGCGACGTCTTGCGCATCACCGGGTATCGACCACTACGGTCTTTACCGGCAATATGGGTAAAGCCAGGGAACTCGAAAACGCCGGGCTTGTCCTTTCCCCTTCCCTGCCATCGGCGGCCAAAGCGCACAAAACGTGTCTTATCCTCGTTGATAGACAGCCCATGTGCCTTGAGCCTTGCCTTCAATGCCTCAAGCAGTGCCAACGCATCATCTTCCTCCTGGCAGGCGATTACGAAGTCGTCCGCATAGCGCACTATGTACACCTCGCCTTTGGCGTGGCTCTTGCGCCAATAGCTGACGAACTCGTCCACCACGTAATGCAGGAAGATGTTTGCAAGCAAAGGGGAGATAACCCCGGTCATTAAACAGATGACATTATAATGCCTCAAAACCTCTTTAATTGAAGGACTTACAAGGTTTCAATGTCACCATAAAAACTAACTGGTCAGTAACTCCGCCCTGAGGCGTGCCCTTCTTGTCCCGGATACGCCGTCCGTTTTCTTCAACTACTCCGGCCGCAAGCCACTTGCCTATGAGGCGCGGCAAGCTGCGGTCTACTACCCGGCGACTTAACATGGACATCGGTTCCTTGTGGTCGATCATGTCAAAGAACCTGCTTATGTCCACGTCCGGCACCCGGTTCACCCTGCCCTTTTGCAGAACCGTTTGCAGCGCCCTGAGCGCCTGATGCGCACTGCGCCCGGGACGCAAGCCGTAGCTGAACCCAAGGAAGTCCTCCTCGTAAATGCAGTTGAGTATCTCATCCACTGCACCCTGGACAACCTTGTCCTCAACCGTGGGAATGCCCGGCGGCCGCTTGCCCCCATCGGGCTTCTCTGTCCATCGGCGACGCACCGGCCCGGCCCGGTACGCCCCCCGCTTCAGAGACTCGTGCAACTGCGTAAGGTCCCGCTCAAGTTCCTTGCCATATGCGTTTTTTGTGACGCCGTCCACCCCCGCTGCCGCCGCCGCCCCGTCCAGCCTGCGATAGGCCCGGCGCAGGGCTTCAGCGGTAATGTGGCGGGCAAGGCTGGTGGACCTCTCCCCTGGATTGGCTTTCGCCTTCTCCTGCACCCGGCGAAGTTTCGGGCAGACGGGTCGCCACTTCCGTGTGTGGTCCATCTCTCCCTCCGCAGGGTTCCCTGCCCGGCTCTCCCCTTCGCTCCACCCGCTCGGCCACTGCCTTCGCAGGCATCATCACTACTATGAGAGAGTCCGACTCCCAACGACCATTCATACAAGGACGCTCCGGTTCTCCCTTGCATCCTTGCACCCGCATTGACCATATCCATATCGCGGTTGCCGCCGGGCCTCTCCTGTTCCGTGACTTTCCCTGGAACCTCGATGTGAGCCCATGTCCCCGGAAGGCTCCATTGCATAGGCGTTTTCTGCAATGGATGCTGCCTGCTGTCTCGGGCGAAGACATCGGCGCCTTCGACGCCAATAATTTCGGGGCTTGCCCTCACACCTCGTCTCCTTCCTGTCTGCGCTTCGCACCTGCCGTTACCGACACGCACGCAGGACCCGGTTACCGCTCCCATGCCTTTGGGTTGGCGGACCGGCCTCTCACCAGCCTGGAAAGCTCACAGCTTTCAGGATGCACGCCCGGACATTGCATGAGCATTATGGAAAAAAAAGAACAAAAGGTATGAAAACAATCACGGGCATAGGCGGGGTTTTCCAGTCCCGCCTATCGGGAGGGCGGATGTTATATAAAAGTGTCCCAGAGGAATATTCTATTTTTATGTTATGCTTATCCGGTTGATTCGGCAATCCCTTGAATTGTCACCCTGAACTTGATTCAGGGTCTTGGATGCTAATCAGGGTATTAGATGCTGAAATAAATTCAGCATGACATTTATCATTACTGAGCTAACCGGATAAGCATTTTTTATTTCAAGAGACGTTTTGTACCCTGTCAAAGCTCATGGAATTTCCGACTGTACTCACCCTTGTATAATGAAGGTGTATTGCG
>CBDVCR010000159.1:0-5798 GCA_965372535.1 uncultured bacterium
GCACTTGCCACCCAAACGCCGATAGCCGGGAGAATATCCCCATGTGTTTTACGGGTTTGAAAATAAATGCATCAACAGTGTTAAAATTAAAAAAGGGAAAGGTTCGAATATGCCCCGGATAATAGAGAAAAACCTGATACGTCCTCCGGATGTATTCTATTACAGGATAGAGGCGCCGAGACTGGCAGCAAAGGCCGTACCGGGCCAGTTCGTTATCATCCGCCTCCACGAACGGGGTGAGCGGATACCTCTATCCCTTGCCGACATTAATCCCGAAGAGGGCACCATAAGCCTTATCGTCATGGTGGTCGGAAAGACCACGGCCGAGATGTCCACCCTCAAGAAAGGGGACAACATCCTCGACCTTTGCGGCCCTCTCGGGCAGCCCACGCATATCAAGAAGGTCGGCAAGGTTGTGCTCGTGGGCGGAGGGTTCGGGGCCGCCCCACTCTACCCCATCGCGAGGGAGTTCAAGGCCGCCGGAAACGAGGTGGTCTGCATACTCGGCGCAAGGAGCAAAGACCTGCTGGTCTACGAACAAGAGATGGAGGAAGTGTGCGACAGGGTGCTCATCACCACCGACGACGGGAGCAGGGGCATGAAAGGCGTGGTAACGGATGCCCTCAGGCAGGAGAGCGAGGAAAAAGGCGCCGACCTGGTCATGGCCGTCGGGCCGGCCATTATGATGAATTTCGTTTCCGAGACCACCAGGCCCTACGGCATAAAGACAATGGTAAGCCTGAACCCCATTATGGTGGACGGCACCGGCATGTGCGGGGGCTGCAGGGTGTCGGTGGGAGGCAGGAACATGTTCGCCTGCACGGACGGCCCGGACTTCGACGGCCACCAGGTGGACTGGGACCTTCTTATGAAACGGCAGGCCACGTATGCGGACGAGCAGGAAATCTCCTTTGAGGAGTGGAAAAAACTGCATCCCTGGGCGCTGCACGAAACCGCCTTGTAACATATCCGATGGAAGCAAAGAAAAAAAAGAAGATAATTCCGCATAAGACGCCCATGCCCGAGCAGGCCCCCTCGGAAAGGGCCCGCAATTTCAACGAAGTCGCCCTGGGCTACACCGCGGAGATGGCCGTAAAAGAGGCCGGGAGATGCCTTGAGTGCAAAGACCCAAGGTGCATACTGGGGTGTCCCGTGCAAGTGCCCATCCCGGAGTTTATCAGGGCCATGCGGAAAGGGGATTTCAGGAAGGCGATAAGAACCGTAAAGAAAAAGAACCTCCTGCCCGCTGTCTGCGGCAGGGTCTGCCCCCAGGAGAACCAGTGCGAGAAGTACTGCCTCGTTGGCAAGAGAAACGACCCCGTCGCCATAGGCAGGCTCGAAAGGTTCGCTGCGGACCTCGAACTTGAAAACGGGGGCGGCGGCATGCCCGAGACCGCAGCGCCTACCGGGAAGAAAATAGCCATTGTGGGCAGCGGCCCCTCGGGCCTTACCTGCGCTTACGACTTAAGGAGGCTCGGGCACGAGGTGACCATATTCGAGGCCTTCCACGAGGCCGGCGGGGTGCTCCACTACGGCATCCCCGAGTTCCGCCTGCCGAAGGCCATTGTAAAAAAAGAGATAGAGACCCTTAAGAGGATGGGGGTCAAAATAGAGCTTAACTCCGTGGTGGGAAAGCTCATCTCCATCGACGAAATCATGGAGGAGTTCGACACATGCTTCATCGGCACCGGCGCAGGGCTTCCAAGGTTCATGGGCATTGAGGGCGAGAACCTTAACGGCGTGTATTCCGCAAACGAGTTCCTCACCCGGGTAAACCTCATGAAGGCCTACGAGTTCCCCTGGCACGATACGCCGGTCAAGGCAGGCAATCGGGTTGCCGTTGTGGGCGGCGGAAACGTGGCCACGGACTCCGTGCGGACCGCGCTGAGGCTCGGCGCCAAGGAGGCCGTTATCGTCTACCGTCGCTCGGAGGAGGAGATGCCGGCCCGCCGCGAGGAAGTACACCACGCCAGGGAAGAAGGCGTGCGGTTTGAGATGCTTGCAAACCCCGTGCGAATTATCGGCGAAAACGGCTGGGTCAGGGCCCTCGAATGCGTGCGCATGGAGCTCTCCGAGCCTGACGACTCAGGCAGGAGGCGGCCCGTGCCGATAAATGGCTCGGAGTTTCAAATGCCTGTGGACGTCGTGATAATGGCGGTCGGCACAAGCGCAAACCCCCTGGTCCCTCAAAGCGCAAAAAACCTTGCGCTCAGCAGGGGATATATAACGGCCGACGAGGAAACCGGGAAGACCAGCATTGAGGGCGTCTACGCGGGCGGGGACATCGTGACCGGCTCCGCCACTGTCATATCGGCCATGGGCGCGGGCAGGAGGGCCGCTAAGGCCATACACGAATATCTGGCCGGTAAAGCGGCAAAGAAATAATATTTATTGTTATATAACAGCAACTTAGGGAATAAAACTTAATGTGATTTAACAGGTTAAAAGTATTTTCTTCCCTCCATTTTATATCCTCCAGCTTGCCGAGCGCCGCCCTCCCCCGGCATGGTAAAATATCACTCTGATGGAAGATGCCTACAGCATTAAACTCCCGCTTTTTGAGGGTCCTCTTGACCTCCTTCTGCACCTTATCAAGGAGCATAAGATTGACATCTACGACATCCCCATCGCCCTCATCACCCGCCAGTACCTTGAATACTTGGAGATGATGAAGGAGCTGAACCTCGAAATTGCGGGTGACTTCCTGGTGATGGCGGCCACACTTATACATATAAAGTCGAGAATGCTACTGCCCATAGAGGAGACCGCCGATACTGAAGAGCCCGAAGACCCGAGGCTTGAGCTTGTCATGAAACTCCTTGAGTACCAGGCTTTCAGGGACGCCGCGCTGGGCCTCCAGGAAATGGAGGAGGACAGGTCCGGGGCCTTCAGCCGCAAGCCGGCAGAAGAAGAGCATGAGTTGGACGAAGGCTCGGAGCCCGCGCTTTTTGAGCTTAACATGTACGACCTTATAAACTCCTTCAAGCGGATGCTCGAAAGGGCCCCCGAAGAAATACAGGCCATTACGCGCGAGACCCTTACAATAAAAGACAAGATGTCCATGATAATCGAGGCCCTCCAGTACAGGGAAGCCATGCGTTTTGAGGAGCTTTTCATGGAAGACGTGGTGAGGTCGCATTTTATAGTCACCTTCGTCGCCCTCCTTGAGCTAATCCGGCTGGGGCTGGCAAAAATTTATCAGGAAAAGGACTTCGGCGTCATCTGGGTAATAAGCCCCGACGCTGAATCGAACGCAAAGGGCGGAGCACTGAATAGGACCGAGAATAACCGCGACGCCGGTCAAGACCGGGAGGCATGGGAGCCTGAAGCCATACCCGGCTCCGAAGCGGCCGAACACCCAGGCGCCGGGATAGAACTCACCGCAAAGAGCGGGCTGCCTGAAAAACCGGGCCTATCGGCAGAGGAAAAACTCCCGGCAAAAGAGCACCCTATCCCGAAAAGCGGGGAAGAGTTTTAATTATTTACTCCTGCATGAATGCACCAGTGCATTCCCCGTGGTCTTGCCGCGGGGTTGTCAACTCCTTACCTTTTCAGGATACCCCGCGGTCTCTGCCACGAGAGGTTTATCAATGTCCTTAACCTGGGCGTACCGGCCAGATGCGGACGTTTCTCTTGCAGGCATCAAATAGTTTCTTCCGCCGAGCATTCATTTCTTTAAGGATTCGCCCCGTGTTATTAGTCCATGGAATCCTGTAGTATAATCAGAGAATGGAGCTTGAGTTTTTAAAAGCGCTGGTGCTGGTTTTCGGGGTCTCCGCCCTTTCCGTCTTCGTACTTCACAGGCTTAAAATTCCTCCGATAGTGGGTTTCATCCTGGCCGGTCTCCTCATCGGCCCGAACGGGTTCGGGGTAATCAGGGATGTCCGCGAAGTCGAGATACTTGCCGAGATAGGGATAATCCTGCTTCTCTTTACGGTGGGGGTCGAGTTCTCGCTGAGAAACCTCCTCAGGATAAGAAAAGCCGTGGTTTTCGGCGGCGGAGGGCAGGTCGTGCTCACCATATCCGTGTTCACCCTCATCGCCTACGCGGTCACCGGCAATCCGCAGACATCGGTATTCCTCGGTTTTCTTGCCGCATTAAGCAGCACGGCGATAGTGCTTAAGATACTGCTCGAACGGGGGGAGACGGACTCTCCCCAGGGCCGGCTGATGGTGGGGGTACTGATATTCCAGGACCTCTGCGTGGTGCCGCTTATGCTCCTCATACCCGCGCTTTCGGGCGGGGGGCTCGATGTTTTCGAGCTTGGCTGGACGTTCCTCAAGGCCCTGGCGATTATCGCCGTAGTCCTTTTGAGCGCAAAGTGGATAGTGCCCCGGGTCCTGCACCAGGTTGTCCACACCAGGAGCAGGGAGTTATTCCTCATAACCGTAATATTCCTGTGCCTCGGCATCGCGCTTCTGACATCCCAATTCGGGCTCTCACTCGCCCTTGGGGCTTTTCTTGCCGGGCTTGTGATATCGGAATCCGAATACTCATATCAAGCCACGGCGGAAATACTGCCCTTCAAGGACAGTTTCATGGGCCTTTTCTTCGTCTCGATAGGAATGCTAATCGACATAACATACATTGCTGCCAACTGGCATCTTGTACTGGCCACGGTAATAGGGATATTTCTTGTGAAATCAAGCACCGCGACAGTCTCCCTGCTTAGCACTTCGGCCTCGCTCAGGGTATCCACTCATGCGGGAATCGGCCTGGCCCAGATAGGGGAATTTTCCTTTATTCTTGCCGCCGCCGGTAGGGCTGCGGGTCTTTTGTCTGGGGAAATTTACCAGCTTTTTCTTTCCGCAACGGTGATAACCATGTCTTTTACGCCTTTTGTGCTTAAGGCCGCCTCCCCGGCATCCATATGGCTGACCACACGGGGACCACTTAAAAGGTTTCGCGGAAAGCCCGGAGAAGTCCCATTTTCCCGGATAAACCTCGACCATGTGATAATAACGGGCTTTGGCTTAAACGGCAGAAACCTCGCCCGCACCCTGAGGCAGACCGGGGTACCTTACGTTGTGCTTGAGCTTAACAGCGACACGGTACGGGCCGAAAAGAAAAAAGGCGAGCCGATATTTTACGGCGACGGAACGAGTGTCGAGGTGCTGCACAGGCTCGGGATAAAGACCGCTAAAGTCCTGGTGGTCGCCATCTCGGACCCCTCGGCCACGCGGAAAATCGTGGCCCTCGCACGGAAGAAAAACCCCTCCATCCATATCATCGTGAGAACCAGATACCTGGTGGAGGTGGAGGACCTGAGGGCCCTCGGCGCCGACGAGGTGATACCCGAGGAGTTCGAGACCTCGGTTGAGATATTCTCACGGGTTCTCCACCACTACAACGTCCCACGCAACGTAATCACCGACCATATCGAGGAAATCAGAAAAAACGGCTATCAGGCCCTGAGGAGCCACAAGCTTCCCGCGAAATCTTTCGAGGAAATGCGTGACAGGATGAGCGAGATAGAGACCGAGGCGTACCTTGTAAAGATTCAGTCCCATATCCCCGGGCATACGCTACGGCAACTCCACCTCAGGGCCAGAACAGGGGCTACTGTCATCGCCATAGAGCGGGACGGCAAGTTACACCCGAACCCCTCGGCTGACACCGTTATAAAGGAAAACGACGTCATCGTCCTCTTGGGCAGGAGGGAGGACATGAACAAGGCCGTGGAGTACATGGAATCCGACGCCTTCCTGACCGAGAAGTATTAGCCCCCCGTTTTTACGTCCTCCCCCGTTGCCTCACGTAAAAATCTAAACGAAATGCTTCTCGGTTGCCTCATGGG
>CBDVCR010000160.1:0-5729 GCA_965372535.1 uncultured bacterium
TGACCGGCAAACTTAAAGGGCTCTGCCGTTACAGAGTCGGTGACCGGCGGGTTATCTACAGACTTAGAGAGCAACAGGTTGTCGAGATAGTAGCGATACTTACAAAAGGTGATGCTTACAAATGACACTCCCTGCGGCTTCAGCCCCGCCATCGCCGCCATCGCCGCGGTATTCCCTTCGCGGGTTCGGGCTTGTAACCTGAACCTGATAGTTCTCTACCCCTTGAGTGACAGGAAACTCCGGGTTCAAGTTGCAAACTCGAACCCGCCCAGGCGTACAGACCACAGACCCCTGTGCAATGCTTCCCGGCCCTTACCCATCCGGCTGGCTAAAGGCCCCTCTAATACACCGTCCACTGCTCCGGCATGAAGAGGTCATGGTAGGTCATCAGGGCGAAGCGGTCGGTCATGCCGGCGATGAAGTCGCAGACCATCCGCCGCGTGTCCGTATTTTCGTCCCTCGGGATGTCCTTGAAAACGTCTTCGGGGTGTTTGAGGTAGTACTCGTAGAGGTCGGTGAGGATTTTCTTGGCCTTCCTGAACTCCCCCTTGGTGCTCTCGGCCTCGTAGACGTTTTCGTAGAGGAAGGCCCTCAGGGCCTCGACGGCCTCCGCTACCTCCGCGCTCATCCTCAGCTCTTTGAGGTCAGTATCGAGGGAGGAGAAGATGAGGTCCTTGACCATGGCGTCTATGCGCCTTGAGTGCGTATCCCCAAGGGTTTTCAGAACGTCGGCGGGGATGTCGGATTTCCTCAGCACCCTGGCCCTCAGGGCGTCGTCCAGGTCGTGGTTGAGGTAGGCTATCAGGTCGGCGACCCTCACGAGCCTGCCTTCGAGAGTCATGGCCCTGTCGGCCTTTGAAGCGGGCATTATGGTGCCCTTGCCTTTTGAGTGCTTGACTATGCCGTCGCGGACCTCCTCGGTAAGGTTCAGGCCCCTGCCCTGGTTTTCGAGAAAGTCCACCACCCGGAGGCTCTGCTCGTAGTGCTTGAAGCCGCCGGGGGAGATGTCCTTCAGCACCGCCTCGCCTGCGTGCCCGAAGGGGGTGTGCCCGAGGTCGTGCCCCAGGGCCACTGCCTCCGTGAGGTCCTCGTTCAGCCTGAGCGCGCGGGCTATGGTGCGCGCTATCTGGCTTACCTCCAGCACATGGGTAAGCCGCGTCCTGTAGTGGTCGCCGCGGGGGGCCAGAAAGACCTGGGTCTTGTGCTTCAGGCGCCTGAAGGCCTTGCTGTGGATAATCCTGTCGCGGTCGCGCTGAAAGCAGGTCCTGAGCTGCCCCTCCTTCTCCTGCCTCTGCCTTCCCCCGCTCCGGGAACTCAGGGCGGCCCTTGGGTGGAGGGTCTCCGCCTCTATGCGTTCCGTCTGCGTGCGAATGTCCACTTAAACCAACCCCTGAACGGAAAAATCACGGATAATAGGGGATTTCTTAAATCCCCATCCCTTGCTTAAGTCGCAATTCCTAATCTGCGCGGCCTTCTCCTGCTACCTGATAGCTCTTGCCTATCTCGATGAATTTTTCAATCTTCCCTTCTTCCAGCTTCCTCCGGACATCTTCGAACCTGTCAATAACCTCGGGGGAATAAAGCCTTTCCCCGCATCGGAGGCACACTTCCGCCTTGACCTTTAATACGGCCGTATCGCCGTCCCCTTTGAGGATTTTCTCCACATCTTTCTCAACAACTTCGCCGCCGCAGACGGGACACTTCTCAAAGGGTTTCATTTCCTCCTCCTTGTTTTCCAGTCAGCCATCCATTTGTCCGAAGCCGGTCTGTAGACTGTTATTAATACGCTTGCAACTAAATATATGAAAGTACCGCTATTATGTCATTCCGGGCTTGACCCGGAATCCAGCGCTTTTTGATTGGATTCCCGCCTGCGCGGGAATGACGGCATTAAGGTATTTATTACTCAGAGCATAAAATAGTTTACACCCCCTTTTCCAAAGGGGGAAGCCGTATCGATTCGTTCCAGGCTGATGTTCGTCATGTAATCTGTTTTATGCTCCCCTTAATAAAACCACCCCCTGAACGGAAAAATCACGGACAGCCGGGCTTTCATTGATTTCCACCGGCCCTCTCAGGCTTTCGCCATCTCAAGCGATATGGCCCTGGAGTTGCCGGGCTCCTCCATGGTGATGCCGTAGATGTAGTTTGCCGCCTCCATGGTGACCCTGTTGTGGGTGACCACTATGAACTGTATGTCGCTTGAAAGCTCCTTGAGCATTTCGGCGAACTTGTAGGTGTTGGCCTCGTCCAGCGCCGCGTCCGCCTCGTCCAGTATGCAGAGGGGAGAGGGTTTTATGAGAAAGCTCGCGAACAGGAGCGCCAGGGCGGTGAGGGACTTCTCGCCGCCCGAGAGCAGGGAGATGTTCTGGAGCTTCTTGCCCGGCGGCTGGGCCACGATGTCTATGCCCGTCTCCAGGATGTTCCGCTCGTCCGTAAGCACGAGTTCGGCCATCCCGCCGCCGAAGAGTTTTACGAAGACCTCTCCGAACTTTACCTTGAGGGCCTCGTAAGCCTCCCGGAGCCGCTTGCGGGTGGTGGTGTTTATCCGCGTGATGGCCTCCTCAAGCTCGGCGATGGACTTCTGGAGGTCCTCCTGCTGTTTGGTCAGAAAGTCGTAGCGCTCCTTGAGTTCCTCGTGCTCCTCGATGGAGCCGAGGCTCACGGGCCCCAGGGACTCTATCTTCCCCTTAAGCTCCGGAAGGCGCTCCTCTTCCTCGCCGGTCACGGGGTCGGCCTCAAGGGCATCAAGTTCCAGGCCGTAGGTGTTTTTTATGTTGGCCGCGAGATTTTCGAGTTTCACCCTTAGCTCGGCACGCCGCACTTCAACCTCCGAGAGCTTTTGCGATGAGTCGTCTATCCTCTGCCTGAGGCCCCTGAGCCCTCGCTGCTCCTCGATGAGCCGGCCGGACTCGCCCGATATGGCGTCCTTTCTTGAGGAGATTTTTTCGCTCATCCCGCCCGCGCTTACGGCAAGCCCCCTTAATGCCTCCTCCTTCCCCGATGCCTCGGCCTCGCCTTCCTCTATCTTCGCGCCGGTGGAGGCCATGTCCTCGTTGATGAGGACCTCTTTGCCGGCCAGTTCAGCAAGCAGGGCCTCGATGCCCTTTTCCTCGCCCTCAAGGGCGCCGAGCTTTTCCTTTTTAGAGTTCAGCTCAAGCCTAAGCTCCACCGCCTCGGCGCTTCCGGCCTCAAAGAGGGACTTCCGCCGGGCTATCTCCTCCTGGAGCCCCGCAAGACCCGCTTCGGCCTGCGCCTTCCGCTCCTCGTGCCCGGCTATCTCGGCCTCTTTCTCCGCGACGAGGGCCGAAAGCGACTCCCGCTCTTTAAGTATCTCCTCGTGCTCTATCTTGATAAGAGAGAGCTTCCTGTTTGCGCGCTCGGTCTCCTCGGCGTTCTTCTCCGCCCGGAGCCTGAGGAGCGAAAGCTCCTTCTCGGCCTCCACCGCCCTCTCCCCCATGCGGGCAAGGGCGTTTTCCTTCCCGGAAAGGTCGGCCTGCGCGACCTCGGCCTCCTCCTCCATTTTCTCAAGCCTCGCGCGCCTGCCCTGAATCTCTCCCTCAAGCTCCCGCACCTGCCGCTTAAGCGTAAGGACGCCCCTGCTCTTTCCGGCGATAACCGCCCCGGAAGGCTCGACGACCTCGCCCTCCAGGGTGACGAGGGTCATTCCTGCGTCCCTTAGCCTGAGGGCGCTCGCGAGGTCCCTGACGACGGCGACCCCGCCCAGGAGGCTCCTTGCCACGGCGGAGAACCGCTCGGAGGAGGTCACAACGTCGGAGGCCCGGGCAAGCGCGCCTTCGGGCAGGGCCGGCGCCGGGTTGCGTCCCTCGGCCCCTTCGGGTATAAAGGCTGTGCGGCCCATCTCCTTTGCCTTCAAGGCGTCCACGGCGGGCCTTACTTCGTCGTATGAGGAGAGGATAAAACCGTTGACCGTCTCCCTGAGGGTGGCCTCTATGGCCCGCTCGTATTCCTGTGGGACCTCTATTACGTCCGCTATGGAGGCCAGGATGTTTACGTCGTCCCGGAGGGCGTCGCCCGAGGACTCGGCAAACACCATCTCCTTGAGGGACTCAAGGCGCGAGGAGGCCGAGGCCAGTTCCTCCCTTGCCCGGTACGTCCCGGACCTCAGGGCCTCAAGGCGCTCCCTCTGCCGGCCGCTCTCCTCATGGAGAAGCCGGATTTCCTCCTTAAGCCCCAGCAGTTCGTTGTTTTTGCCCAACATGGAAGAGTCCAATTCCCTTCCTGCCGCCTCGGTCTCGGAAAGGTGCGACCGGAGTTCGTCCGATTCCCTGCCCAGGCCGGCTTCCCTTTCGCGGAGGTTATCGAGCGAGGAGGCAAGCCTGTGGAGCTCGTTTTTCAGGTCGCCGAGCTCCTCGGAGACCCTGAAGGAGTCCCTGCGCCTGGCGTCGAGGAGTTTTTCCCTCTCCTGTATCTCCTCCCGCTCAAGCCGCATGGCCTCCGCCTTTTCGTCCATCTCGGCGGCGAGCGAGCGTATCTCGGCGGCAAGGGAGCTTTTAAGGGCCGCGGCCTCTTTTTTTCTTTCCTCAGCGGACCGGCGCTTCTGTTCCGTCTCATCAAGCTGGCCCCTGAGCCTTACGACGTGCTCTTTAAGGTGCTCCCGCTCCTTCCGGGACACGGCCAGGGCGCGCTCAAGCTCCGCCATCTCCCGCTCGACTCCCTGGAGTTCGGCCTGAAGGGCCTCGAGGGCCTTTTCCTCCTCCACAAGCCCGATGCGCCCGGTCTCCATCTCCACCTCCGCCCGGGAAAGCTCCGCCCTCATGAGGGAGTCCTCCTCCCTGGCGTTGCCGTAAAGCCTTAGTATTTCCTCAAGCTCCCCGCTCAGGGCCTTATGGTCGCGCTTTGCCGTCTTGAGCTCTATGGTCCGCAGTTCCTCCATGAGCCTTTTGTACCGCTCGGCTTTCCTGACCTGCCGGTCCAGGGAGTTTATCTGCCGCTTTACCTCCGCGACGATGTCGTTGACGCGCTGGAGGTTGCCCCTTGAGGATTCGAGCTTGTTCTGCGCCTCGTGCCGCCGCACCTTGTACTTGACCACGCCGGCCACCTCTTCGATGACGAACCTCCTCTCATCGGCCCTGGCGCTCAGTATGGCGGCAATCCTGTCCTGTTCCAGTATGGAGTAGCTTTTGACCTCAAGACCGGTGTCGAGGAAGATGTCGCGTATGTCTCTCAGGCGGCAGGAGGTGCGGTTCAGGAGGTAGTCGCTGTCGCCGGAGCGGTAAAGCCTCCGGGTGACCGTCGTGACGTTGTCTTTCCCGTTCTCGGCGGCCCCGAGGCCCGAGACCGAAAGCGACACCTCGGACATGCCCCTGGGCTTTTTGCTATCAGAGCCGGCAAAGATTACCTCTTCCATCTTGCTGCCCCTCAGGCTCTTGACGCTCTGCTCCCCGAGCACCCACTTAAATGCGTCCACCACGTTGCTCTTGCCGCAGCCGTTGGGGCCCACGATGCAGGTGATGCCGGGGTGGAGGTTAAATGCCGTCCTGTCGCCGAAGGACTTGAAACCGAGGAGTTCTATCTTATTTACGCGCATGCCGCCTCGCTAACCCGGATATTGCACGAGTCTGGTTTGCCGCAGGCGCAAGTCGCGGGGGACGCGAAGGGCGACAGCGTCCCCCGGCACTGTCAATACCGCGAGCGGCCCGCAACGCCGCGAATGCGGAATTTCGCGGGGGTCCGTGACCCCCAGGCTCGCCCGAAGGGTGAGCACA
>CBDVCR010000161.1:0-5718 GCA_965372535.1 uncultured bacterium
GGAAGGTGCTGAAAAGGCTAGTGGTGTCTGGGGGTTCGACTCCCCCCACCGGCACCAATAAAATCAGGAGGTTATGGGATTTCGTGGGCCTAAGATTAATTCTTTTTGCCTTGCGTAATAATCTCCTGCAAGGCTTTTTCAAGGGTTAATACTTGCTTCTCAATCCTGTTAAGAATTAGCCCGCATCCCGATAAGACATCGGGTTCCAGTTTTTCTTTCAGGAGTTCGGGGATTGAACAGCGGACGAAAGCCAGGGCGTGTCTTACGTCAGCAAGTTCGTCTAAAATTCCGACATCAACCTGTCTTTTCATTGCGCCCTCCATCCGGGCACAAAAAAAGGCCCGGTCAAGTTTTGCAAGCGCCCACTGGAAGCAAGCGCCCCCCGCCTCGCGGTTAGGGAGAAACTCAACCGGGCCAGCTTTATTTTTATGCTGTCCGGCCCTTCCAGTGTTCTTGCAACTAAAGGATAACCCGAAAATCCCTGAACCGTCAAGTAATTCAAGGAATCATCCACTATGCCCAGGCCCTTGCCGCGTCCCCCTCGACATCCCGGCGCATCCCGATAAGACATCGGGTTCCAGTTTTTCTTTCAGGAGTTCGGGAATTGAACAGCGAACGAAAGCCAGGGCGTGTCTTACATCGGAAAGTTCGTCAACCAGCGAAATGTCTAACCCATCCATGCAGCCCTCCACCAGGGCCATAAAAAAGGCCCGATTAAGTTTTGCAAGCGCCCATCACAGCAAGCGCCCCCCGCCTCGCGGTTAGGGAGAAACTCAATCGGGCCAGCCTTTTTGATCGCCCGTCTGTGATGGTACTTGCAACTAAAGGATAACCCGAAAATCCCTGAACCGTCAAGTAATTCAAGGAATCATCCCACTATGCCCAGGCCCTTGCCGCGTCCCCCCTCGCCATCCCGGCAGCCTCCCGGCCCGTAACGGTTGGAAATGAAAATCCGCTTGACTTGCCCGGCAAATAAGAGTATTTTTAATTAGCCTGCTGTAAAGTAAAATTGCCATGAAGACGGGATATTTTTATTTCATGCTCCCGGTAGTAATAAAACAGGCGCATCCCGTTTTTTTCTCCGTTCCGCAATTCCGGGGACACCGTGGTTGACTCATCGTACCGCGTGATTTCAAATGCCGATTCCGGTTAAAGTTTTATTTTATCGGCACAGAGGCAGTATAATTCCTTCTGATGAAATTCATAGCCGACCTCCATGTGCATTCAAGATACTCCCGGGCCACGAGCCCGGAGATGTGTCCGGAGGGACTGTGGCGCTGGGCGCAGCTTAAGGGCATCACGGTCGTCGGCACCGGGGACTTCACCCACCCGGAGTACTTTCGGGAGCTTGAGGAAAAGCTCGAACCCGGACCCGAGGGCCTCTTTACGTTGAAGGAGCCGTTTCGCCAGGGCGAAGTCCCCGCGTCCTGCCGCTCGGACGTGTACTTCCTCCTCCAGGCCGAGATAAGCTCCATATACTCCAAAGGCGGCAGGACCCGTAAGGTCCACTCCATCGTCTTCGCCCCGGGGCTTGAGAAGGCGCGGGAGATAAACGGGAAGCTCTCGGACGTCGGCAACCTCCACAGCGACGGCCGCCCCATACTGGGGCTCGACGCGAGGCGGCTCCTTGAAATAGTGCTCGATGTCTCCCCGGACTGCATGGTAATACCCGCCCACGCCTGGACGCCTCATTTTTCGGTCTTCGGCGCGGCCTCGGGGTTCGACTCGCTCCGGGAGTGCTACGAGGACCTCACCCCCCATATATATGCCATAGAGACCGGGCTTTCCTCCGACCCGCCCATGAACCGCAGGCTCTCGGCCCTGGACGGCATTACGCTTTTGTCGAACTCCGACGCCCATTCCCCCTCCAAGCTCGGCAGGGAGGCGAACGTCTTCGAGACCGAAACGTCGTACTCGCACTTGACGGACGCCGTAAGGACCCGCAAGGGCTTCGGCGGCACGATAGAGTTCTTTCCGGAGGAGGGCAAGTACCACATGGACGGCCACCGTAACTGCGGGGTGTCCATGACGCCGGAGGCCACGAAGCTGAACGGTTACCTCTGTCCGGCCTGCGGGCGGAAGCTCACCGTGGGCGTGATGCACCGGGTGGACGACCTTGCCGACAGGAAAGAGCCGAAGGAGGAGGCGTATCGCTCGATTATCCCCCTTGTCGAGATAATCGCCGAGGTGATGGGTCGGGGGGTGAACACCAAGGGCGTTCGGACGGCCTATTTCGACCTGCTCTCGGCCCTCGGAAACGAGTTCTTCGTCCTGCTGGACGCCCCTCTTTCGGACATCGAAAGGGCCGGTGGAGAGGGGCTTTCAAGGGCCATCGAGATGATGCGCGGGGGCGAAGTACATATCGAGCCGGGCTACGACGGGGTGTTCGGTAAGATAAGCATCTTAGGCTCTTCCGAAAAGAAAGCCAGGCCCGCGAAAAAGAAAAAAGGCCGCAGCCCGCAGAAAAGTCTTTTTTAAAGGTACTCCCCCCTTACGGTAAAGGGCATCAGCATCATCCGCCCGAGGTTCAGCCGCCTCTGGTCCCGGAAGTTCGCCAGCCCTATGGTCATGCCCGAATGGCCTTCCCGCGGCTGGGCCCGGTAGGTGCCGAAGAGCCGGTCCCACCAGGGCAGGTTGAAGCCGTAGTTGCTGTTGGTCTCCCGCCTGATGACCGAATGGTGGACGCGGTGCATGTCCGGCGTGACGACGAAGAGCCTCAATACGCGGTCCAGGCCGAAGGGCATGGAGACGTTTGAGTGGTTGAACATCGAGGTGGCGTTAAGGAGCACCTCGAAGGCGACCACCGACCACGGCGGCGCACCGATGGCCAGAATCACCCCCGTCTTTATGCCCATTGAAAGCAGTATCTCCACCGGGTGGAACCTCGCCCCGGTGGTCACGTCGATGTCAAGGTCGGTGTGGTGCACCATGTGGAGCCGCCAAAGGGGCCGCACAAGGTGGAACACAAGGTGTTGGGTGTAGACGGCGAGGTCCAGAAGGACTACGGAAAGCACCCCCGCCGGCATGACGCCCAGGGGTACGCTGTTAAACAGCCCCCAGCCCCGCTCGCCCGCGTATGCGGCAACCCAGACGGCCGTAACCGGGAAGGCCAGCCTGAGAAGCCCGGCGTTAAGAAACGTTACGGCGAGGTTGTTGAGCCACCGGGTTGTTTTGGACGACCGCAATACGCGCTTCGGGGCCAGGGTCTCCCAGCCTGCCATCACGGCGAACACGCCCAGGAAAAACCCCAGCCGTATGAATATCTCGCCGTCCATGACAAACATGCTCACAGGCCTCTTTTCTTCCCGCCTCGGGGCGTCGGGTTCTTTTCCCCCTTCTTAAACAGCACTACTCCGCCTTCGTAAAACTCCGCCTGCCAGCGGAACTTCCGGGCTATCCATAGCATAGTCTCCCTGCGGTAGATAGAGACATGGGTGTCGTCCTTTAAATACCACCACCCACTGAGCGTGTCAAGGGAAAGGGGCATCTGCGTCATAACACCGAGGAGGCCGCCGGGCCGCAGGAGGCTGTCGAGCCTTTCGAATTCCTTCCCGGGGCGCCTGAAATGCTCCGCCGTCTCGGTGCAGGCGACGAAGTCATACGTCCTTGAAAGCGCCTCGTAATCCGGATGGAAGAATGGGTCGAAGTTTCCGGCCTTAAACCCCATCTCCCCAAGAATGACGGATACCGTCGGGCCGGGCCCCGCGCCGTAGTCAAGCCCCTCGGCGCCGGCAGAGAGCTTACCGGCAAGGGGGCCGGTAAGCCTTGAGAGGAAGTTCCTGTACCCTTCGTCTCCGGGGCTGTTGCGGTGGGTGAGGTAGCGGGCCTTTTCCGCCTCCGGGTCGAGGTGGTATCGCTCCGGCACAAAGACCAGGCCGCACTCGCCGCAGAGGAGGTAGTCTTTCGAATTTTCGTTAAGGATTACTCCTGTCCCTCCCGAACGGCAAAGAGGGCAGGGAGAAACTTTTTCGGTTACATTTTTCATATTTTTCAGCGTCCGGCCGGGATTAATCAATTTATACATATATTTATTATTTCATTATATAAGATAAAAGGGGTTTAATTTTCTCTCGTTCATAGGATAAAATCATTTATCAGCGGGCCGCTTGCCCGAAATGCCCATGAAAGAGTTGATTCTAATAAACCTCGGCGGGAGCAGATACGGCGTATGGAAGGACGATGTCCTTTCCGTCAGGGACGTAGGCGGCATACACGGAATTCCAATGAGCACCGAACTCTTCTCCGGCATCGCCGAGATAGAGGGCCGCACGGCGAACCTGTTTGACCTGGCCGTATGTCTGGGCCATGAACCCTTCGACAGAAAACGCCCGGGCCGCGCCCTGATAATGTCTGAGAGGGGGAAGTTCGAGGGTTTTGTCTTCGACTCCGAGGCCGGGCGCATCGAGGCGCCGCCTGAGAACGTGCTGCCCATGCCCGCTTGCCTCGAATCCCCCGAGGTTACGGAATGTGTATACGATTCCGGAGAAACGGTGCCGGTTATCAACATCGTCCTTCTTTACAAACGCATACGGGAAAAGCGATGGGAGCCTTCCGTGTTTTCATTCCCTAAATCGGCGCATGGCGGGAGCAAACTCTTTTCAGGTGTTTTCAGGGCTTTCACGATTGAGGGCGAGGCCTTTGCCGTACCGGACGAGTCGGTGGAGCCGGGGGCCGGGGAACCGGGGCGCATACACCCCCTGCCCACCGCCCCGCCCCATGTGCAGGGGGTGGTCTTCAAGGACGGCTCTGTGCGGGCCGTCATCAACCTGGCAAGGTATATGGGAAAAGAGGGCTTTTCCGGGCACGGCCGTATGCTCCTTGCGAAAGGCGGCGGCCTTGCATTTGTCGTTGACGAAGACATGGGGAGGCTTAAGGGGAAAGTTCCCCATGCGCCCATGCCGCGCATTGCCGCTTCGGGTTTTATCGGTCACGCCCTGCTGCGGAAAGGAGAGGTCGTGCCCCTTCTCGATGTCCACGCGCCTGTCTCCCGGAACCCCGCGAAGGCTTTTTCGAGAAAGTACACCCCGAGGTCCCGGTTTCAAGACTCCTTTGGCAAAAAAGAGGCCAGGGTGCATGAGTTCTCCCTCAGCGGCCTCCGCCAGAGCGTGCCGGACCCGCAGGTGGAGGACGTCGTCGGGGTAAAGCCATGGCGCGAGCTGAGGGGCATACATCCCATGATGGCCGGGGTGGCGGAGCATGGAGGAGAGGTGCTGCCCGTGCTTGACCTTTCGGCGTGCTTCGGAAGGCGCACGGAGGTCGGGCAGGGCGCGAAGATGATGCTCCTCAAAAACGGAAACTTCCGGGCGCTGGTCCTGGCCGAGGCGGTCCTGGGCCGGAGGACGCTTGCCGTTTCGGAGCAGAGGACGCTGCCCATCAGGCTGCCCCACCTTTACGTGTACGGGTGTTATACGCACGATAACTCGGTCCGGCTGATACTGAACGTCGAGGCCCTCACTTCGCATTTCGACGAAAAACTTGTGAGCGAATACCTTGAGATGGTGTCAAAGGAAATAGAAGCCGCCGAGGCCCTTGCCGGCGGCCCTGAAACCGGGCGCAAGGCCGCCACGGCGGCGCCCGTACCGGGAGATTATCCCGCAGAGGAGGATGTCCCCGTGCCCGTTGCCTCTTTCGGGGAGGCCGAAGCGATAGGGGACGATTCGTTTGCCGAATCCGGTGAGGAAGATGTCTCGGAGTCCGTTGCCTCCCTTGGCGAGGAAG
>CBDVCR010000162.1:0-5600 GCA_965372535.1 uncultured bacterium
TGAGCCATGGCGCTACGAAAAGGCTTGACATTCAACACAGTTGCTTCGGGCTAAAACAGCCTGAACGACCCGAAGGCTGCCCAGAGGAGGCAGCCCGATGCGGCAAGGGCCTTCTCCACGCTGTTTAAGCGTTTGCTTTTTACGATGAACCATAGGCTCAGGGGAGAGGTGAGAAAGCACGCGGTCAGGTATACCCATTTGGGCATCCGCCCCCTTCGGGGCGTGCCGGGGGAATCGGCGTAATAGCCCGAGCATACGGGGCAGGCCACCTCGCCCTCAAGCCGCTGGCCGCACCGGACGCACCGTGTGATGCCCAGCACCTCGTCGAGCTCATGGCCGTCCATCCATTATTATACCTTCGCGGCGGGGGATTGCTCGCCAGGCGTCCAGGTGACCGAGTTGCCGGAGACCGCGAACCTTCCCTCAAGGAACCGTTCTATGACCCACATATTGGTCCTTGCGTGGTCCGTTATCTCTGATGCCGTAAAGGAGCTTTCATTTTCAGAAAGCGCGAGGAAGGGCAATATCTGGTCGGCCATGTGCCTGTCGAGGCAGGCCCCGGAGCGCAACTCCCCGAGGAGCGCGGCCGCCGCCTCCTCCCCCACGGCCTCGGCCCGCTTGCCGATTTTCCCCAGGCCGTCGGCCCCGAGCACCGAGTTTGAGCACTCGGCCACAAGGCATACGCTGCTTCCCGGCGAGCGGGTCTCGTAATATCGCGCCTCCTCATAAAGGGGCGCCCCCAGTGCCTTGAGCGCCCCGGCAGCGGCGGTTGCCTGCCTTTCCGCTACTTTTCTGCCCTTAAGGGACGAGGCCGCGGCGGAAAGGATGCGAACCCTCTCAAGCTCCCCCCTGTCCATGAGACGAACCGGCCGTATCCTTGCGGGAGTAACGGTAATCCCTGTATCCGCTCCACCCCTTGGGTAGTACCCGCGTTTTTTTATTTCCACCTCCACCTTGACGCCCGCCTTTCGGAGCAGGCGAAGGAACACCTCGGTAAAGTAATCCGCCGTCGGGGCGAAGTGGGTGTCGGTGGCCCCGCCGCGTATGGCAATGCTACAGGGCGTGGGGCTTGCAAGGGCCGGGAGCAGGAGGGCCTGAAACACCAGCGTGGCGCTGCCGGCCGTGCTTATCTCCACCTCTATATTCCGTTGCCTTTCGGCACGGGGCGCAAAAAAGATTTCCGTTGAGCCCACGTGCCCGCCCGTGAGCGTTCCGCCGCAAGACCGCGACAGGGCCTCAAGCCCCGCCAGGTGCTGGGGCCTCAGGCCCGGTTTGGGCCTGCCCTTCCGGATATTGAACACGCGGCAGGGCCTCCGGAGCAAGGCCGAAAGGGCGCAGGCGGTGCGCAGGACCTGCCCGCCGCCCTCAAGGTACGAGCCGTCGATTTCAACCGGTTCTTCCTTATACGCATTGCCCGGCATACGGTAATCTTATCAGGGAAACCGGGGAGGCTCAAACCCGGTGTTTGTAATTCCCCCTGTTTCTGTAGTATTTTAAAGGTTCCGCCTCATCGGCATATATTTTTTTAAGGACAAGGAACATGAAACGGGAAGACATAAGGAACATAGCCATCATCGCCCACGTTGACCACGGCAAGACCACCCTGGTGGACGCCATGCTGAGGCAGGCCGGCATCTTCCGCGAAAACGAGAAGGTCGTGGAACGGGTCATGGACAGCATGGACCTCGAACGGGAGCGCGGCATCACCATAATGGCCAAGAATACCGCCGTGGACTATGGCGGCGTGAAAATAAACATCGTGGACACCCCCGGGCACGCGGACTTCGGCGGCGAGGTGGAGCGCATCCTCAAGATGGTGGACGGGGTGCTCCTGCTGGTTGACTCCTCGGAGGGGCCGCTCCCCCAGACCCGCTTCGTGCTCAGGAAGGCCTTGGAACTGGACCTGCCCCCGATACTTGTCGTCAACAAGATAGACCGCCCGGACTCAAGGATTCAGGAGGTACTGAACGAGGTCTACGACCTCTTCATAGACCTGGACGCCACGGAGGAGCAGCTTGAGTTCCCCGTGCTCTACGCAAACGCCAAGGCGGGCGTGGCAAAGGCGGACCTTGAGGACGGCTCCCGCGACCTGAAGCCCCTTTTTGAGCAAATCCTCCAAATCCCGGCCCCGGAGGGAGACCCCGCCGCGCCGCTCCAGCTCCTGATCACCAATATAGACTACAACGACTACGTTGGGAGGCTGGCCATCGGAAGGGTCTTCTCCGGCACCATAAGGGCAGGCGGGCAGGCGGCCATGGTAAACAGCCTGGGCGAGGCCGTAAAAACCAGAATAACCACGCTCTACACCTTCCATGGCCTTGAGAGGACGGAGGTTAAAGAGGCATCCTTCGGCGATATCGTCGCGCTGGCTGGCGTGGAAGGGATAACCATAGGCGACACCGTTACCGAGGCCGAGAAGCCGAGGCCGCTTCCGCGAATAAAAGTGGACGAGCCCACCATTTCGATGGTTTTTTCAGTCAACTCCTCGCCCTTTGCAGGCAAGGACGGAAAGTACGTCACATCGCGAAACCTCCGGGAACGGCTCGAAAAGGAACTCCTCCATAACGTCTCCATCAGGGTGGACTTTTCCGAGCCCGATGCCTTCCGGGTGATGGGGAGGGGGGAGTTGCAGCTTGCCATACTGATAGACATGATGCGGCGTGAGGGCTACGAGCTTTCCGTGTCCATGCCTGAGACAGTCACAAAGGAGACGGATGGGACCCTCCAGGAGCCCATGGAGATGCTTGTCATCGACGTGCCCGAGGTATTCGTCGGCGTGGTGACGCAGCAGGTGGGGATGCGAAAAGGCAAGATGCTCAAGATGCAGAATAACGGCTCGGGCCGGGTGAGGCTTGAGTTCAGGCTCCCCTCGCGGGGGCTTATCGGTTTCCGCTCGCAGTTTCTAACCGACACAAGGGGCACCGGGCTCCTAAACCACCTCTTCGACGGCTACGAGCCCTGGCACGGCCCCATGTCCAAGCGGACCACGGGGGCGTTGGTCTCCGACCGCTCCGGCAAGTCCACCATCTACGCCCTCTACCACCTCCAGCCCAGGGGCACGCTCTTTGTTAGAGAAAACACCCCTGTCTACGAGGGGATGGTTATAGGGGAAAACTCGCGGGACAACGACCTGGACGTTAACGTCACCAAGGAGAAGAAACTCACCAACGTCCGCGCCTCCGGGACCGACGAGGCCCTGCAACTCGTCCCCCCGAGGACAATGAACCTCGAACAGGCCATGGAGTTCATCCGCGAGGACGAGCTGGTGGAGGCGACCCCGCAGTCCATCCGCTTGAGAAAGAAGGTGCTCCAGTCCAACCTGAGGCCAAAGGCAAAGGCCCGGCAAACCGTTCGCCGACAAAGGGGCAACCCCTCTCCTTCCAGGAGTTCACCCGGTAATTAGCCCTCAAGCAACGTAATCCCTTAAGGCAACCTCTAAAAATATCTTTTTACTGCAAGGGGCTGCCTTAAGAGAAAAGTAAAACTTGGATTTGCGAAGTGGTCGTGATTGGTTTTGAAAAAACGATGTAAGAAGATTGGATTCCCGCCTGCGCGGGAATGACGGAAAGAGGGAAGCGGGAATGGCGGATGAACCAAAAAAATGGGGGAACTCCTGCCAACAAAACAGTAGCTTCATGGGCCGGTCGGTTATAGAATCTCCTACCCGGTTAGTTTTCATGTTTACATTGAAACCTCAAAAAGTACTTGTTTTGCAGGTCGTTTCGGCGTTGCCCCAGAAGTAGTTGAAGTAAAGAAGCGACTCGATTAAATTAGAGTAACCAATACACTCAATTCAAAAGGAGCCGCTTCTTATGGGAAAAGCATATCGCACGATGAGGAAAAATGCAAAGGGCAAGGTCAGGGAAGTCGGGGGAGGAAGCATCACGATGGAACTGCCCCTGCCCATAGCCGAGGTGATGATGGGCATGACAGGCGTGGTGGAGGAGCTGTCACGGGAGGCTGGCCTTCTGCTCATCTCCGCCGTGCTGAACAGTGAATGCGAGCGGATAGCGGGGAAGAAGCATTCCCGCAATCCCAGCCGTACCGCCAACTGGTGGGGCGGCGAGGCTGGCTCGGTTTACTTTGATGGGCAGAAGGTTGATATAGAGCGGCCAAGGGTGCGGGGTACAAAGGGCGGGGAGATTCCGCTCAGTACATACGAAGCCCTAAAGAGCAGCAGTCGCATGAAGGATTCAGTCCTTAAGAAGATGGTGCTCGGTCTGACGAGCCGCAATTACGAGGAAGCCACTGAGTGTTTCCTCAAGGGTTACGGGATAAAGAAGTCCAGCGTAAGCCGTCATTTTATGAAAGCCACGTCCGAGCAGATGCGTCAGTTCATGGAGCGTGATCTGTCGGGGTTAAAGCTCTGTGCCATATTTATGGATGGCATAGATTTCAAGGGGCATCTCCTCGTGGTGGCTCTTGGGCTGGACGCTGAAGGAAGGAAGCACGTGCTGGGTCTCAGGGAGGGAGCCACGGAGAACGGGGCTGTCTGCACGGGGCTATTGGAGGACATGGCAAGGCGTGGGCTTGATACGCAGCGGGACTACCTGTTCGTGCTCGATGGGGGCAAGGCTCTCAGGAGTGCTGTGGCAAGGATGTTCGGCTCTGAGGCTTTGGTGCAGAGGCGCCAGGCACACAAGAGGCGTAACATCAGGGAGCATCTTCCTCCCGAGTACCAGGAGACTATAGACGTAAGAACAAGGGCCGCCTACAACATGGCAAGCTACGAGGATGCAAAGCGGTCCCTGGAACTTGTAGTCAAGGAACTTCAGATGCTGAACCCCTCGGCGGCTGCGAGTCTCAGAGAGGGGCTTGATGAGACGCTTACTGTGCACAGGCTCGGCATTACGGGGCTGCTGAGAAAGACGCTGTCATCGACCAACCCGATAGAGTCGTGCTTCTCTGTGACCAAGACGATTACTGGACGGGTCAAGAGGTGGCGTAAAGGTGACATGGTGCAGAGGTGGGCGGTGGCGGCACTGTTGAGGGCCGAGAGTAGGTTCAAGCGGGTCAAGGGCTACAGGGAAATCCCCAGGCTCCTCATAGCAATGCAGCAGAAATCCATTGACAAAAAGGAGGTTGCAGCTTAAGATATTGGCAATCGAGTCCTTCGGACTTCAACGGAAAATGGGACAAGCTCGTCGTTTCCGGCATTGTAATGTTATTACGCGGAGCACTTAATAGCCGACATGCAGCGGAGGCCAAGCGACCGAAAGGAGCGAGGCGCTTCAGCGCCGAGCGTGAGAGCGACAGGGCGGCGGCCCCCCGCATGGACCTTGCTGTGTCGCCTTTTTTCATGCTCCCGGTAATAAGATAAAAGCCATCATTCCCGCGAAGGCGGGAATCCATTTTTTCAATATAAACCTGCACGTAAAAATGGAATCGGGCATGGAAACTCAGGCTGATTGAGGAGCATAACCCTGAATAGGCGGATTTGCATGACGGCTTGACGATGTAAGAAGATCAGGCTTACGCCTGCGCGGGAATGACGGAAAGAGGGAAGCGGGAATGGCGGATGAACCAAAAAAATAAGGGGACATCCCCAATACTGTTCGGCATGAGAATTGCTTAAGGCGATATCAGACAAGGAAATGGGG
>CBDVCR010000163.1:0-5589 GCA_965372535.1 uncultured bacterium
CCCATACCCCGTTGCGCAAACATTCATGCCCGTATCGGATTTGTGCAACAGGCTCTTCTGTTCTCTTTTTCCATAGTGCCCATGCAATGAGCGGACAAGCCCGTCCTCAAAAAGGCACGTCCATCCGCTTACCCCTCCACGGCCTTCCTCATTACCTCAAGCAGCGGCACGCCATGTTTTTTAGCGGCGCGCCTGCAGTCCTCGTACTCCGGGACGGCCCGGAGCGCTTTGTCTCCGAGCCTTGCCTCCTTGAGCCTGATATCGCCGTATTCGGTCCTGACCGTCCTTACCGCCCTCGGAAGCACCACCCTCTCGGCCCGCCAGAACCTGAGGCCCAGCGTGGTGGTCTCGGAAAAGACCACCCCCGAGAGTTCGTGGACCCTGTCTTCGGGTGAGAGCACGGTGAGCTTCACTCCTGGCCTGCCCTTTTTCATGATGACCTGGGTGAGGTAGGCGTCGAGGGCGCCTTTTTTAAACAGCGCCTCCATCAGGTGGCCGTAGATTTCGGGGTTCATGTCGTCGATGTTGGTCTCGATTACCGTGACCCCGTCGCCGGACGCCGCCTCCACGGAGGCGTCCCCCACGAATGCCCTGAGGACGTTTGGCCGGTCATTAAAATCCCTCTGCCCCGCCCCCGTGCCCACGGCCTCGACGAGCATGGGCGGCATGGGGCCGGAGGCCGAGGAAAGGGCCTTGAGGATTGCCGCCCCCGTGGGGGTGGCAAGCTCCGCGTCCACCCCGGTGGAATACGCCCGAAGGCCCTTTAGAAGCTCTGCGGTGGCCGGCGCGGGCACCGGCAGGAGGCCGTGGCTTGTGCCGACCGTGCCCCCGCCGAGGTTTACGGGCGAGGAAAACACCTTCTCGACCCCCAGGGCCTCAAGGCATATGAGGGTCCCGATTACGTCAACCAAGGCGTCGACGGCCCCAAGCTCGTGCAGGTGCACCCTGTCGTATCTCCCGCCGTGGACCTCGGCCTCGGCCATGAAAAGGGCCCTGAACACCTTCAGCCCCTGGTCCCTGACCCAGGGGGAAAGGGTTGATTTGCCGATTGTCTCCCGAACGTCCTTCCACAGTCTCCGGCCGCCGTCCGTGGCCTTTACGGTAACCTTTGTGGCGGCCAGGCCGGAACGCTTCACTTTCTCCCCCTCGATGCGGTAGCCCCCGAGGGGGAGTTTCTTAAGGCCCCTCTTGAGCGCCCCCAGCGGGACCCCGGCGTCCACCAGCGCGCCAAGGCACATATCGCCGCTTATGCCGGAGAAACAGTCGAAATATACGCTTTTCAAGGTATTTACTCCACCTTATAGGTTCCTCCCCATTATACAAGGGGGGAGGTTAGGTGGGGGTGAGTAATTATTTTTCACCCTCCCCTTAGTCCCCTCCCCTCAAGGGAGGGGAGATATTCGGATACCCTGCAGCTTGCTGCAGGGTTATTCATTAGCTGACGTGACAATGCCGACAACCAACATTGAAATAAGCATTTTTTCAGGTTTCAATGTCATGTATAAAACTATTGACTCCTGCATAAGTAATGTCCCATATGTCATTCCCCGGCTTGACCGGGGAATCCAGAAGCCGGAAATAACAGAAACTTTGAAAACACTGGATTCCCGCTCCCCGCCTTCGCGGGGACAGGCTTTGCGGGAATGACAAAGATACTATAGAGCAGAGCAAAACCATAGGACATTACTTTTACATTCTTCAATAAGCTTATCGGGTTGAGCACACCGGTTATTATGTCATTCCCGCGAAGGCGGGAATCCAGGCGCAAAAACACTGGATTCCCCGGTCAAGCCGGGGAATGACGTACATGGTATTAAGGGTTCTGGTGAGGTCAACCCGATAAGCATATTCTTCAATAACTGGTTAGCAATATCCGGGCATGCTTAAGGGGCAGCCGCGGGAGCACGGGGGAAATCAGCGCTCTTTCCGCCCCACGGCTCGATGCCGTTTATGCTTATCCGGTAATCGGGCTCGGCGTACTCGACCTCGGGGAATTTCTCGAACTTCTTCAGTTCTTTTTTCACATTCCGGCCCTTTTTCAGCCCAACGAGGTAGAGGTTGTCCACCTCGAAGGTTCTCAATACCGTGGCCTTTCTCTTCTGGAGTATATCGAGCACCCTTTCTTCGGGCACGTCGTCACGGAACTTCACCAGTAGCCTGCCCTCGGCATACATCTGCTCCCGTTTGGCCATCTCCTTGCGTTTGTCGCCGGTAAGCTTTTCGAGGTCCCTGGAGTCTCTTATTACATGGGGAGTGATGAACACGAGGAGGTTGGTCTTTTCCCGCCGCGTGCTCTTGAACTTGAAGAGCCACCCGAGGATGGGTATCCTGTGCAGGAGCGGCACACGGCTGACGCTGTCCTCCGTCCTTTCCTGCATGAGGCCGCTTATTACCACGGTCTGGCCGTCCTGCACCACCACGGTGGTGCGGGTGGAGCGCTTCGTCGTGGTGGGGCCCACTCCGGTAAGTATCTCGGTCGAGGCTTCCTGGACAGAGGATATCTCCTGGAATATGTCCAGGTTGACGTAGTCCCCCTCGGTTATCTGGGGGGTAATCCTGAGGGTGATGCCCACGTCCTTTCGCTCGATGGAGCTGAAGGGCGCCTGGTCGCCCGCGGTCAGCCCGCGCTCGATTTTCGAGATAAAAGGCACGTTCTCGCCGACGATTATCTCGGCCTCCGTGTTGTCGGAGGTCAGCAACTGGGGGCTTGAGAGCACTTCGACCACGCCCTCGAACTCCTCAAGCCGGAAGATGCCCGCGATGGAGGGCACCGAGACGTCCGTGGACTGGCCCGTTGCCGGGTCGAACACGGGCACGGTAAAGAAGTTGCCGAACCCCCCCGTGGTGAAGCCGGAAAGGCCGGTGATTATGGAGTTGAGGGTGGAGGCGCCCACCTCGCCGACCCCGGCAACGAAGACAGGCTCGCCGTCGTCCCGGGCGATGGTGCGCCACTTTGCGCCCAGCTCCTTGAGCTTGTCAAGGGAGGCCTCTATTATCATGGCCTCGACAAATACCTGCTTGCGTTTCCTGTCAAGCTGCTTTATGACCTGAACAATGCTGTTATAGTCCGCGGGGGAGGCCACGATGACAAGCGAGTTCGTGGCCTTGTCCGGGGTTATGATAATCCCGGAAAGGGACTCAAATGGCGTGGCGGCCTGCGGACGGCCCGGCACGGATTTTCTGGGCTGGACCTTCACAAGCCCTTTTATGACGCCTGAGATTTGCTCGGCGTCGGCGTTTTCGAGGAAATACACGTTTATGGCGCTCTGCATCTCCTTGGCCTCCACGTCGATGAGCGCTATGAGCCGTTTCATGGAGTCCTTGGTGGACTTGTCCCCGAAGAGTATCACGGCGTTGAGCCGCCTGTCGGCCACCGCCTTGCCCTGGTCCTGCGGGGGCTTCTTCCTGCCGGCTTTCTGCAAGCCCTGGTTGAGGATTGAGGCCACGTCCTCGGCGTCGGAGTTCTCAAGAAAGACGACCTCGGGCTCCTCGCTGACTCCGGGCTGGTCGATGACCTCCACCATGTCGAGTATCTTGTCGATATTGAGCCCGGAGTCCACCACGAAGAGGAAGTTGCCGGGGCCGAAGGACGAGATATAGCCGGTCCTCGACACCATGGGTTTTAAAAACGCCACCGCCTCGCCGGCGGAGATATGCTCAAGCGGGATAAGCCTGGCGATGAAGGTTTCGTTGATGGGCGGCCTGTCCATGCTTACGTCCAGGCCCGACTCCCTGGCCTCGGCCATGGGGACTATTTTAAAGGCATTGACCCCGGAAGGCACCAGGGTGAAGCCCTTGAGCTTCAGGACAGAGGTGAACAGGCTGAAGGCGTCGCCCTGGTCGAGCTTGGAAGGGGCGATGATGGTCACCTTGCCCCTCAGCCTCTCGTCGAAAATGAAGTTCTTCCCGGTGACGTCGCTTATGAACTTGGCGACCGAGCTCAAATCCACGTCCACGAAGTTGAACGTGACCCCTTCCTTCTCAACCGCCCGGCCCGATGCGGGCGGGAGCACCGCCCACAGGAGAAGGGCAACTAATAATATGAGCACCCCGGTTTTTTGCATATCCTATATTGTTTATTTACCTGATGGTATATGTCAAGGTCATTTTTTTCCCGCCCCTCAGGATGTCGAGCTTTATCCTGTCCATCCCCTTCAGGGCCGTAAAGGCCTGGAGGGCCGTCTCGGGGTTGGAGAGCTTGAAATCGTTTACGCTCAGGAGCACGTCGCCGTTTTTCAACCCGATGCTGTCGTACAGCCCGCCCCGCTTAACTTCGCTCATCACGAAACCCTCCTGCCCCCCTTCGACCATGCGGGGCAGAAGGCGCGCGTCGGTCAGGACGTTCTTGGGGTTCCCAAGCGACTCGTCGATTGCCTTTTTGTTCACGACGAACTTGTTCCTGGCGGTCTGCCTCGCAAACCCGTTGGCGTCCGGGCCCCGCCCGGATAAAGCGTTTTTAGCGGGGGACCTGGTCCTTTTCGCCGCCTTCCTGCGGCCCCTGGGCTTGCGGGACGCGGCGGGCTCCGACAGGTCCTCAAGCGAAACCCTGACCTCTCTGCCGCCGGACTCCACAACTATGGCGTGGCTTTCGACCCTTGAGAGCCGGCCCGCTCCTTCTATGGTGTCCCCCGTCTTGTAGACTTCCTGGCCCTCCGGCCCGCCCTCCACGATGGCGTAGCCGAACCCGCCGGGCCAGGCCACAACGCCCACAAGCTTTATGTCCACCGATTCCACGACCTCTTCCACGGCGGATTCCCGCGGAGAAGTAATCGGCGTGAGCTCTCCCGCGGGAAAGCCGAACACGTTTTTCCTCAAAACAGGCCCGTAGTCCATCAGAGCCTTCCTGGCCTCGCGGACGGGCCGTTCCTCCCCCGTCTCGGCGGGCCCGCCGTCATCCGAAGCGCCCGCAAATAAAAGGGAGACCGTGTCCCTCGCAAGCAGAAGGAGAAAAAGCATAAACGCGGCCACAAGGGCGGCGTTGACAATGGACATAACTTTCCGGGTAGAGAGCCTCTTTATCGCAGCCCTTAAATTTCCGGCGGAAAGTCTCCCTATCGCGGCCCTTAAATTCCCGGCGGAGAGCCTCCCTATCGCGGCCCTTAAATTTCCGGCGGAGAGCCTCCCTATCGCAGCCCTTAAAGTCACTCTTAAAAATACCAAATAATACAGGAGGTTGTCAAAAAACCTGACCGCTCCCCCCGGGAGGCAGGCCACTTATAATCCATCAAGAGGGGCGGCGCGCCCTGTTTGATTGACATCGTCCGCGGAGGTGAGGTATTTTCTTAGATGGACATAGGCGCCCAGATAGCCCTCGTGGCCGGCCTTTTCTCCCTCACGTTCATGCTCAACGTCCCTATGGGGTTTTTACGGGAAAAGACCGGGAGGTTCTCGGTCTCATGGTTTCTCTGCATACACGCCCCCATCCCAGTGGTCTATTTCGGAAGGCTTTTCTCCGGCCTTGACATATGGTACGTCCCCATATTCCTGGCGGGCGCGGTCTTCGGCCAGATATGGGGAGGAAGGCTGGAGCTTTAGCCCGTTCATTGCATGAGCACTATGGAAAAAGAGAACAAAAGATATGAAAACAAT
>CBDVCR010000164.1:0-5572 GCA_965372535.1 uncultured bacterium
AATTCAAGGGATTGCTGAATCAACCGGATAAGCATAAAAAAATAGAATATTCCTCTGGACATTTTGTATTTTCATGCCTTTTTTTCCATTTTTCCATAATGCTCGTGCAATATCCGGGTTAAGAAAGCGCCGTCTTAACGCAAGCCGCAAGGGCCTTTATCTCTCCCTCGCCCACGGTCCGCGCGTCCAGCAGGAGGGCGTCCTCCTTTATGCGGGCTATTACCGGCGGCTCTCCGGCCCTGAGCTTTTCCTCAAGCGCGTTGGGCGAGAGCCTTTCCGGCGCCACCGAGACGGCGTAGGTCTTTATCTCATGCTCAGGCAGCGCCCCGCCGCCCGAGAAGGCCGCGTCCTCCACCACCTTTATTTCCGCGCCAATGGTTTCCTTTTTTAACGCCCCGGCCAGCTTCCGCGCGCGCCTTCTTACCGGCTCCGGCGGCTCAAGGAGCATGCGGAGGGTGGGGATGTCCTGTTTTGCCCGCTCAGGGTCGATGTATTCCATGAGCGTGGCCTCCAGGGCCGCAAGCGTCAGCTTGTCGATGCGGAGCGCCCTCGTAAGGGGATGTTTCTCAAGGAGCGCGACCGCGGCCCGGCTGCCGACGATTATGCCCGCCTGGGGGCCTCCGAGGAGCTTGTCGCCGCTGAAGGTCACGAGGTCCGGGCCGTGCTTGAGCACCTCCCGCACCGAGGGCTCGGTGTGTATGCCGTGGGGCGTGAGGTCCAGGAGGCAGCCGCTTCCCATGTCGTACATCACCGGAAGCCCCCGGCTCTTTCCGAGCAGGACGAGTTCTCCGATCGGCGCCTCCTCCGTAAAGCCGGTGATGCGGTAGTTCGACTGGTGGACTTTCAGTATGAGCCCGGTGTTTTCGTTTACAGCCTCCTCGTAGTCTCCGAGGCGGGTCTTGTTGGTGGCGCCCACCTCCCTGAGTATGGCCCCGCTCTGGGCCATGACGTCGGGCACCCGGAAGGAGCCGCCGATTTCCACGAGCTCCCCCCGCGAGACGACCACCTCCCTGCCCCTGGCCAGGGCGCTCAGAGAGAGGAGGACGGCCCCGGCGTTATTGTTAACGGCAATGCCGTCCGGCGCGCCGGTCACCTCCCGGAGGAGGCGCTTGATGTGGGAGTAGCGCTTGCCCCGCTTTCCCTCCGAAAGGTCGTATTCGAGGTTCGAATACCCCCGGGCCGCGCGCACGACGTTTTCGAGCGCTCGTTCGGAAAGCGCCGAGCGGCCGAGGTTCGTGTGTACCACGATGCCCGTGGCGTTTATCACCGGCCTCAGGCTCAGGGACGAAAGGGCATGGAGCGCCTTTTCCACCTCAGGCGAAAGGTCCTCGACTGAGACCCCCGCCTCCCTGCCCTCGACGATGAGCTTCCTCCTTTCGTCGATGGCCCGCCTCACGGCCTCAAGCACGTAGCGCCGGGGGTATGCGGCAAGCCACCGCTCGCCCCCGGGGCTTCTTAATACCTCGTCCACCGAAGGCAGTTCCTTTAACAACTCCTTGTTACTCATGGCTTTTTTGTACCACAATACGGGCCGGGGGGTCAATAGACAAAAACCCCGGAGCTTCCCCGTACTTCGGTTCTTCATGCTTCATTGCCACTTCCCTTCCTCCGTCATTCCCGCGCAGGCGGGAATCCAATCTTCCTGCATCGTCAAGCCGCCATGCGAATCCGCCCATTCGGGGTTATGCTCCTCAATTCGACGTTACTCCCGCGTATAGGGTCCCTCTCCTCTGGCCGGATGGAAGGTAAACGTAAAAGTTTTCTTTCATGTGCAGGGATTATTATGGAAAAAAATGGATTCCCGCTCCCCGCCTTCGCGGGGACAAGCTTCGCGGGAATGACGACTTTTACTAACCAGTTAGTTTTCATGTTTACATTGGAATCTCAAAAAATACCTGTTTTGCAGGCCATTTCCGGCATTGTAATGTAATGTTAAATATTTCATGCTCCCGGTAATAATCCCCCCCCGATAGGCGGGACTTTCCAGTCCCGCCGGGTCTCGGTCCGGCGGGATTATACGGGTTGAGACCTGTGGAAAAGAACCGTTTGCGCCCCAGTCTTGGCGGACAGGAAACGCTGATAAAACAAAAGCGCGGGAAGAAAATCTTCCCGCGCTTTGGGTAAGCCGCTTTTGATTCCCGGCCTTACAGGGTTATCTCAGCCGTACCGTTAACTAATGTCCCGGTAACTGTAAGAGTGGCCTCGTTCAGTCGGGTGGGCGGGTCGTCGTCGAAATCAAGCTCCGCGGTCCAGCCGTCGCCGGTAATGACGATGACGCCGGTGGACGGGTAGTCGTCCCAATAGCCCTCCACAAGAGGCATTCCGGCCTTGGTCGCTATGGACACTGAGCCGTGGCCGGAGTGGTAGAACGTCCCGGAGGTGACGGTAATCTCCTCGGCGTCAACGCCGTTGTCGGTGATGCTTATCTTGTAGTTTGCCACCTTGAAGCTCTCGCCGCTTATGTTGTCCTTCGCCGTCATGTTCATCGTCATCGTCTCGGTCATCTCGTCTGGGGCCGACACAGTGAGCTTCGCGCTTGTGGAAAAGTCGCCGAGCAGCGCCGAAGGAGTGAGAGCGTATTCCTTTATGTTCATGGAGGGAATGGTCACCGTCACGTTTTTTATTTCAAGCGGAGTCGCCGTCACATCGAAAAAATAGCCCGACATCGAGACGGAGCCGTTCATGTAGTCCTCTCCCGCCCCGTACCACATGCAGAAGTTGTTGAACGTCATGGTTATCGTGAAGCTTCCGTCGAATTCAATGCTGTATTTGCCGGTTACTTTGCCGGTGCTGTCGGTGCAGCTGGAGTCGCTGGGTTCCTCGCCAGAACCGGAGTCGAACGCGGCGGCTCTCAAGGTCTCCGTGGCGAGCGAGAGGGCCCTGGAAGCAATAATCATCGAGGGGTCGGCCATATCGGTAATATCGGACGGGTCGCCGTTTTCGTATACCTCGACCACGATTTCTTCCGCATCGGCGATGTTGCCGATGGAGGCGGCCCCCGTAGGGCCATCATAATAATTTGTCAGGGTGGTCCCCCCGCCGTCTCCACCTCCGCATGCGGCCAGCAAGGCGATAAACACAACTGCCGTCAAAACAATCCCCGGACTGAAATGCTTTCTCATCTTCTTCCTCCTCCTTTAAAGAAATTAATATAGACATTGAGAAGCAGCAATTCCCGTGCCATAATGGAGGCCGACACTTATGCGCCCGTAAATAAAGCATAACTCGCCGGAATCGTCCTTGATGTGGTCGTAAAAGTGTGGAACGGGTTACATCCGGTGTGTAACTTTTTACACGGCCTTTTGGGCCGGGCCTCGAATTAACAAAGTCGGGGCTTTGTTTATTCGATTGATGGAAGATTATGCAAACAACTCGTTTATTAACCGCTGGAGGTCTGTCTCGAGGTAAGCCGCGATGTCCTTTAATATTCTGCTCAGGGTGCCGACCTTAAGGGGTTTGTGAAGCGGGATGGTTATGTGATGCGGCTTGCCTTTGGAAGACGAAGCAAGTCTTATATGGCTTCCGCTCTGGCGTATCCTGCGATAACCGAATTTGGCGAGGAGGCGGGCGAGGTCTTCACCGCCCGTGTCCCGCGGGAGTTTCATACGGGGAGGAGTTCCTCTTTCACCATGTGCAGGCGTATGACCCTGGGCCTGTCTGAGTCCTCGAAATGGCACAAGACCGCATCATGGACCATCTTTTTCAGCCCTTCGAAGGTCTCCGCCTCGGTAAAAATGGAGTGGCCGAGGGACCTGGCCTCAAATCCCCCCTCCGGGGATTCCTCAACAATAAAGATTATCTCTTTGTCCATCCCATGTCCTTGCCGGGTATACATTAGAATATAGCATACTTTGACAAATTCTTAAATGCATGCAAACGGCATTGAAAGCGTAAGGCGTAAACTGCATCACCGGGCCTTCATCCTGCCGAAGTAGTCCTCGCTCATTTTTTTCGTCATCCCGGCCAGGAGGACGAGGCTTGCGAGGTTCGGGACGGCCATCAGGATATTGGCGATGTCGGCGAAGTTCCATACGAGCCTCAGGGGGACGTAGGCCCCCACCACCACGAGCACGGTATAGACCATTCGGTAGGGCAGCACCGCCCGCTCCCCGAAGAGGTACTCCGCGCTCCGGTCGCCGTAGTAGGACCAGGCGATGATTGTCGAGTAGGCGAAAAAGACCAGGCCGAAGCCCACCACCCACGTGCCGGCCCCGCCGATGGCCTGCTCGAAGGCGTATGCCGAAAGCGCCGCGCCGGCCAGGCCCTCGGGCCTCGCCTCGCCCCATGCGCCGGAGACCACAATCACAAGGGCGGTCATCGTGCATATGACGATGGTGTCTATGAACGGCCCGGCCATGGCCACGAGCCCCTCCCTTACGGGCTCGGTGGTGCGGGCCGCGGCATGGGCCATGGGGGCCGAGCCCAGGCCCGATTCGTTCGAGAACACCCCGCGGGCCACGCCGTAGTGGAGCGCCGCGCCGAGCGCGCCCCCGCCCGCGGCCCAGGGGTTCAGGGCGTGGTTGAATATCGTCGCGAAGGCCGCGGGGATTTTGTCGATATTGAGGGCCAGGATAACGAGGGCGGCCCCGCAGTAAAGCACGGCCATGAAAGGCACAATCCGGGAGGCCACCCTGGCTATGCGCCTGATGCCGCCGATTATCACAAGCCCCACGGCGATGGCGATGACGACGCCTATGAGGAGCTTGAACTCCGCCGCCTGCGGGAAGGCGTAGCTCAGGCCGTCCACCACGGAGTTGGCCTGCACCATGTTGCCGATGCCGAAGGAGGCGATGAGGGTAAAGAACGCGAAGGCCGCCCCCAGCCTTGGCATGCCGAGTCCGTGCCTGAGGGTGTACATGGGGCCGCCGGAGACCTCGCCTCCGGGGTGTATGGTGCGGTACTTGAGCGCAAGGGCGCAGGAGGCGTACTTTGTGGCCATGCCCACCAGCGCGGTGACCCACATCCAGAACACCGCCCCCGGCCCGCCGAAGGCGATGGCAGTGGCCACCCCGGCGATGTTCCCCGTGCCTATGGTGGCCGAAAGCGCGGTGGAAAGCGCGCGGAAGTGGGAGACCTCCCCGGGGTCGCCGGGCCTGTCGTACCGGCCCGATATGAGTTCAAAGGAATGCCTCAACCCCCGGAGCTGTATAAACCTCAGGCGGAGGGTCAGGTATATACCGGTGCCCACAAGGAGTATTATTGAAGGCAGGCCCCAGGCGTATCCCGCCCATCTGCCCGAAAGCTCGGTAAGGCCCGCTATAAAGCCGTCCATGGTTTCCTCCCCTGAAGAATGAAATCAGGCCATAACATTATACTTCATGGAGCCCGGGGCGTGAGGAGATACTGGAGCTATTAAACAAGAATTGTTAGGGGCCAGGCAATCTATTTGTGGCCTTAACTGAAAAAACTTGCTGAGGATAATTAACACTAAGAATGTATTGAGGCAGGAAGCCCTGTACGCCAAGGATAACATTTTGTGACATTTTCGCCTCCTCATCCAAAGTAGAAGCAAAAAACGTTCCATTTGAGCCTGTTGCACAAATCCGATACGGGCATGAATGTTTGCGCAACG
>CBDVCR010000165.1:0-5523 GCA_965372535.1 uncultured bacterium
GCATCCAGGACCCTGAATCAAGTTCAGGGTGACAATTCAAGGGATTGCCGAATCACCGGATAAGCATAAAATGAAAATAGAATATTCTTCGGAACACTTTGTATTTTCAAGATATAACATCCACCCTCCCGATAGGCGGGACTTTCCAGTCCCGCCGGGGGCCGGTTCTCCGGCGGGGTTGGAAAACCCCGCCTATGCCCGTGATTGTTTTCATGTCTTTTGTTCTTTTTTTCCATAGTGCTCATGCAATGAACGGGATGGTTGTCTCTTGCGCCGACTTCTCAAAAAATTTCAGCCCGGAACATGAGGTCGGCCCCCGGTTTGCCCCTCCCCGGACGGATGTTTTATAATTATCCCTGTATGATACGCTCCGTTGCTTTAGTGCTTTTTCTTTTTTCGCTCCTTTATGCGCCGGTCACGGCCGCTGCCTTCGAGGCGCGTCTCGAACCCCGGCTGATAAAGCAGGGCGACCCGTTTTTTCTGAGGGTAATTTCCGGGGAGGGCGGGGAGGGCGGGGAGGGCGCGGGCATGGACATCCCCCGCGCGGAACTAAACGGGAGGGAACTCCCGTTCGGCGGCTGCGGCAAGGGGTGCTTTGTAGCCGTTGCCTCCATGCCCGTCGATGCCGAGCCGGGCGAGTACGCCGTGGAGGTCTCCGCCGGCGGAAGCGGCATGGCCCTTGCCCTTACTGTGGAGGAGGGCTCCTTTCCCCTGCAGGAGCTCACCCTGCCGGAGGGAAAAGTCACCCTGAGCCCGGAGGACGCGAAGCGGGCCAACCTCGAGTCGGCAAAGCTCAGGGCGCTCTGGCCCAGGGTGGGCGAAAGGCTCTGGGAGGGCGGCTTCATCATGCCCCTTGAGAACTCCCACTCCACGCGGTTCGGCGCCAGGCGGATAATGAACGGCATTAAAAAAAGCGTCCACTCCGGCCTGGACATCAGGGGCGGCATGGGCGAGGAGGTGCGGGCGGCCAACTCCGGCAGGGTGGCGCTCGCGGAGGAGCAGTTCTTCGGCGGCAACACCCTGGTGCTTGACCACGGGCAGGGCATCTACACCATCTACATGCACCTTTCGGGGTTCAACGCGGCGCCCGGCCAGCCTGTATCAAGGGGCGAGGTAATAGGCTTTGTGGGCTCAACGGGCCGCTCCACCGGCCCCCACCTGCACTACGGGGTCAAGATAAACGCTGTTAACACAAACCCCGTATCGCTCACGAAACTTCCCCTTCCCGCGTCCGGGGAAGCAAAGGCTCCGGCGGAAGAAGCCCTTGCCGGAGACGGCGAGGGACTTGGCGGCCCGGAAGGCGGACGGAGAGTCGCCCAATGAAGGTCGTTGCGTTTAACGGCAGCGCCCGCAAGGACGGCAACACCGCCGCGCTGATTAAAGTCGTGTTTGAGGAGCTTAATAAAGAGGGCATCGAGACAGAGATGGTGCAGCTTGCGGGCAAGAAAGTGCAGGGCTGCATCGCCTGCTTCAAGTGTTTTGAGAACAAGGACAAACGGTGCGCGGGCGTCAAGGACGACGCTGTGAACGAATACATCGAAAAAATGCTCGGCGCCGAGGGCATGCTCCTCGGCTCCCCCACCTATTTTGCCGACGTCTCGGCGTCCATGAAGGCCCTCATCGAGCGTGCGGGCATGGTGGCGCGGGCAAACGGCAACATGTTCGCGCGAAAGGCGGGCGCTCCGGTGGTGGCCGTGCGCCGGGCCGGGGCCGCCCATGTGCTCTGCTCCATCAATTACTTCTTCCTCATCGGCGAGATGGTCATCCCCGGCTCAAGCTACTGGAACCTCGCCATCGGCAGGGAGAAGGGCGAGGTGCTGGGCGACGAGGAGGGCGTAAAGACCATGCGCGACCTCGGCAGGAACATGGCCTGGCTGCTGAAAAAGCTCTACGGGTAAGGGATTTGCTAACCGGTTAGTTTTTAACCAGCCATTGAACCCTTCCAAAGCCTCATGCCCCCTCTTGGTATTTGCAGGTTTCTCCGTGCCCTCTGTGTCTTGTGTTTTTTTAAACCGTCATTCCCTTACCCCAAGAAGCCCGAGCATCTTCTCCGCGTCCGTGGTCGGAAGCTCGCAGGTGTAGTCGGCGCAGACGTAGGCCGTGGCGGCGTCGAGCATTTTGTAGTCCTTCATGAAATCCGCGTGGCGGAGTATGTCGGGGCTTTCCTCCCCGGCGGGCCTTAAGAGAACCACCTTGTTCGGGATGAACCTGCTCCTTAGCGTCCTGAGCATCGCTTCCGTGTCTTTGGCGCCGGGCCTTCCCACCACCACGACCTCGCTTGAGGGGCCGAGTGCGAAATCAACGCCGGAGAGGAACATGGCATGCGCGGAGGGGGACCGCCTGGCCGAGCCGCCGAGGGCCTCCATTATCCGCCCGGCTTCCTCGATGTAACGGAAACGGGACGTAAGCCTGCCAAGCCTCAGGAGGTCCATAAGGGCCACCGAGTTGGCCGAGGGCGCCGCGGCGTCGTAAAGCTCCACCCTCCTTGCCGGTAGCTCCTCGCCGTAGGCGGGGGTAAAATAAAACCCGCCTTTTTCACCACGGAAGTCCCGGAGGAACCGCTCCATCAGCTCCACGGCGGCATCGAGCCTCCGGACCTCGAAGTCCGCCTCGTAAAGCTCTATAAGCCCCCAGATGAAGAAGGCGTAATCGTCCGCGCTGGCCCTCAGGGCGGCCTGCCCCTCTCGCCAGCGGTGGAGCAGCCTGCCCTCGGTGTCACGCATGTTTTCGAGCACGAAGTCCGCCGCCCGCCCCGCTGCCCCGGCATAGCCCGTCTCCCCCAGGGCCTGCGCCCCTTTTGCGAGGGCCGCCACCATAAGGCCGTTCCAGTCCGTCAGGACCTTGTCGTCGAGGTCGGGGTGCGTGCGTTTTTCCCTGGCTTCGTGGAGCTTTTGCATTGCCCGGCGCGCTTCGTCCTCCCCCGCGCCGAAATCCGCGGCGGCCCGGGCAAGGGGCTTTCTGAGAAAGAGGATGTTTTCCCCCGTCTTTTCGCCTTTTATCTCGTGGACGAAATTCCCCTCCCCGGAGATGTTGAACACCCCGCATACGAGGTCCGCCTCGTCCGTGGCAAGCGAGGAGCGGACTTCCTCCTCCCTCCAGAGGTAGAACTTCCCCTCCTCGCCTTCGACGTCGGCGCCGAGGGCCGAGTGGAAAGCTCCTTCTGCCGAGGTCATGTCCCTCAAGACAAAGGCGAATACCTCCTTTGCGGTCTGGGCGTACTCCCGTTTTCCGGTCGCCTGAAACGCCTCGGCGTAGGCCATGGCGAGGAGGGCCTGGTCGTAGAGCATTTTCTCAAAGTGCGGCACGAGCCACCTTGCGTCGGTGCTGTAGCGGTGAAAACCGTAGCCCAGTTGGTCGTACATCCCGCCGAGCCTCATGTCCCCAAGGGTCTTCTCGGCCATGCTCAGGGCCCGCTCCTCTCCCGTGCGCCGCCAGTAGCGGAGGAGGAACATGATGTTGTGGGGCATGGGGAATTTCGGGGCAGGGCCGAACCCCCCGCGGGCCTCGTCAAAACGCCCCTCAAGCTCCCTGTATGCCGCGGCCAGTGTTTCGGCGTCCGGGGCCTCCCCTGTCTCGGCCCCGGAGATTTCCTGAAGCTTCGAGGTAATCTTCTCGGCGGACCTCAGGGCATCCTCGCGCTGTCCTTCCCATACGGCCCTTACCCTGGGGATGAGCTCCATCATCCCGATGCGCCCGCCCGCGGAGTGCTTGGGGTAGTAGGTGCCCGCGAAGAAGGGCTTTTTCTCCGGCGTCATGATGACGGTGAGGGGCCAGCCGCCCCTGCCGGTGAGCATCTGGCAGACGGTCATGTAGACGTTGTCTATGTCGGGCCTCTCCTCCCTGTCCACCTTGACGGAGACGAACGTCTCGTTCATGAGCCCCGCCACCTCGGGGTCCGAGAAGCTCTCCTCCTCCATGACGTTGCACCAGTGGCAGGTGGAATAGCCGATGGAGAGGAAGACGGGCCTGTCCTCCCTGCGCGCCCGCTCGAAGGCCTCCCCGCCCCAGGGGTACCAGTCCACGGGGTTTCCGGCGTGCTTGAGGAGGTAGGGGCTTTTCTCTTTAATGAGGCGGTTGGGGTTTTTCTTCTCCATTAGCCCAAGAATAGCAAAACAGGGCCGGAAGTCAAGGCGAAACAGGGCTTGCGGTCAAAAAAAAGGCGGGGCCTTGCGGCCCCGCCTTTTGAGAGCTTTAGCCTCAGTAGCCATTCGTCTCGTACTTCATGAGGGTCACGCCCGTGATGCTGCCCGGAAGCGAGCCGTCCGTGAACCCGGCGCCGTCAGTAGCGTCCACCAGGTTTCCGTGGCCCTGGTAGCTCCCGATGTTCGGCATGTAGAGGCATGTCTCGCCGGACTCGCAAAGCGTGTTTCCGTTGCCGCTGCCGTTGTCGATATCGACCGCGTTTCGAAGCAGCGTCGTCTCGCAGACACTGTCCGTAGAGTTCCAGACAGAGCCAGGAAACTCGCTGTCACAGTCTGTCTGACCTGCTGCGGTAGTCGAATACCACGTGTGGACGAGAGTGTCGTCGCCCGTGGGGAGGCTGAGAGCGCCCAGGATGGCCGGGCCACCGCTGTCGCCTGTATCCCCCGTGTTGAGAGACCAGTCCCATATCTGGCAGGTCTCTCCGGTTACGCACTGGCCCCGGTTGTCGGCATCGGGGAAGTCCAGGCCGTCCAGGCCCCAGCCCCGGAAGGAGTTTTCAAAGTTCGACCAATCCGAGATGGTGGCGTAATCAGCCGTGCCGAGCGTGTCGCTTGCGTTTACGGTGTCGTCCGTGCTCACCTTGCCCACGAAGGAGCCGGCCAGGGTCACGCCGGTCATGAGCGTGGCATCCGAGATATTACCAATGCCGTAGGTGTTGGAGCCGTATAGCCCGGTCTCGGTGCATTTTGAAGCCACCAGCCCGGGGTTTGTCCCGCCTGAGACGTAACAATCGCCTGTCCCGTTGTACCCCACCGTGAGGGGGCCGGTGAAGTAGTTGTTCGAGGAGTTGCCAAGGTAGACGCCGTAGTAGTTATTCGAGGCCGTGACCCCGGAGAGCGTGTTGTCCAGGGCGTAGTAGAGATAGACGCCGTAGTAGTTATTCGAGGCCGTGACCCCGGAGAGCGTGTTGTTCGAGGAGAAGAGGAGGTAGACGCCGTGCCATCCGTTATTCGAGGCCGTGACGCCGGAGAGCGTGTTGTTCGAGGAGAAGAGGAGGTAGACGCCGTGCCATCCGTTATTCGAGGCCGTGACGCCGGAGAGCGTGTTGTTCGAGGAGGTGTCGAGGTAGACGCCGTCCCATCCGTTGTTCGAGGCCGTGACCCTGGAGAGCGTGTTGTTCGAGGAGTTGCCGAGGTAGATGCCGTAGTAGTTATTCGAGGCCGTGACGCCGGAGAGCGTGCTGTTCGAGGAGGTGTCGAGGTAGATGCCGTAGTAGTTATTCGAGGCCGTGACCCCGGAGAGCGTGTTGTTCGAGGAGGTGTCGAGGTAGACACCGTTTTGTCCGTTATTCGAGGCCGTGACGCCGGAGAGCGTGTTGTT
>CBDVCR010000166.1:0-5426 GCA_965372535.1 uncultured bacterium
CTGAGCCTGTCGAATCATCCTGAGCCTGTCGAATCATCCTGAGCCTGTCGAAGGACGCGCTCTTTTTTTATATGTTCAAAGCCTTTCCTTTAAAATCAACGTAAGGCTCTGATTTTTCGGGATATTCCGGCCCGGTTTGCTGTTCAAAAGGTGTTCAATGCCGCCTGGCCTTTATTACGAATCATCCTGTCGCTCTGCCGTTCTGTCGCCCTATTGTAATCCCCCCGCGCGGAACTTGTCCATGTGAACCGGTTCACCTTGAGGAGTTCACTTTTTCTGCCGCCTGTCCCTTGAGGGAACGGAATCGAATCGACAAGGAAATAAATATTCTCCTCCCCTTGACATACTAACCTCACTTTGTTAAACTATAAGTACAATTAGTGCTTTTAGTGGCGACAGTGCCGGTGGATATCAAGATTATTTAGGAGGTCAAAGAAATGAAAACTTATGAGATTACAGTGGATGAAGATGTTTGGAGCTCTTTAAAAAAGCATGCGGAACCACTTGAAGACACGCCCAATACAGTTTTGAGAAGGATTTTGTTAAAAGACAAAGGAAGTACAGCCGATACCAATAAATCACTTACCAAGAAAGAGGAATTCCCCACTTTCACAGCTGGTGTTCCTAAAGCATTGGCTCAAATTCTTGAAGTAATCTATCTTGTTAAAAAAGAAGGCCTTACGCGAACAGATGCCACCAATAAGGTTGCAGATAAAAGGGGAACAGCGTTTCAAACCGTAATTGACAAATACTGTAGGCAGCTCAACAAGAGAGCATTTGAAATCGATAATCTCTTGCAAGACGGAAAGTTAGACGAATTTCGGTTATTGCTTGAAAGAAAATTCATTAACCACAAAGATGACATCAGAGCTTTCTTTAATTCTTTGAGTGACTAAAGCGCATGAAAAAGAAAGGATGTGCAGTGATGACATATACGAGAAAAACCATTGAAGGCAAGAAATATTCTCAAGACGACTTAATACCGATAATTATCCTGACCTTGGGAGGTAATGGTGGTAGAGCCTCGAAGAAATATGTCGAAGAAAAAGTGTACGACTTATTTCGTAAAGAACTCTCAAAAGACCTCTACCATGTAAAGGTCGCAAATTGCAGTGTTCAACGTTGGAAACATGACATTGCTTGGGCAAGAGAGCGAGCCAAGAAAAATCATAGATACATAAAATTGCCAGAGGAATCAGGACGTGGAATGTGGGAGCTCTCATCCAAAGGTCATTCTTATTATGAGCAGTTAGTGATTGAATTAAGTGAAAAAGTGAAAGACAAAAACTATGATACCTAACATTTCGCTAAAGAGGACGTGGCACAAAAAATCGCCACACCATCTTAGCTTTCGTTAACGATTTTCGGCAGTAAGACGCATCAAGTGCCTTTTATCAAATTTTGCTGACTTTAGAAAAAATCTCCCAAAACTTCCACCCGCCACCCTGCAACGAACCGGGCGCTGTTCGTCTTGTTTCAAAAAGTAATCATAAGATGGGCTGCACCCATCTTTATTTAATCATTCACCGCCAATATCTTCGAAAGACCCGACAATGCACAGCCCCCTTATTTAAGGGGGGTATGGGGGGTTACCCTCTTCCTCTTAATCGCAGCCGCGGCAAACCGGACTCGTGCAATATCGGGCTAAAGTCCGGCTCTGGCCCTGTCCGTGCCCGCGTTTTCGTCCATTCGGAGTTCGCCCCCCGCGGTTATCCTTATGTTCGGCGAGGGGATGTCCTGGGCGGTGAGTTCCCTTATCAGCTTTACCGCGCCGCCCATCGGGTCCGGCTCGGGTATGCCCTTCCCCATAATCCTTACGGGCACAAGCTCCCCGCCGGCGAAATCGCCGGTAGCGTGGTCGACCCTGGCCCTCAGTATCACGCTCAGGCCGTTCGGGCCGCTTATGTTGAACCTTTCGTATGTCAGGAAGTTGCCGAGGCTGTAGGCTATAAGTTTCCCCTTGTATATCTCGACGGCCCTCGGCACGTGCGGACCGTGTCCTATCACCATGTCGGCCCCGGCGTCAATGGCGGCGTGGGCAAACGCAGCCACGTCCCCGCGTTCTTCGCCGAGGAAGGTCTCCTTCCCGGCGGCGACGTGCAGGGCGTCTTTTCCCTCGGCGCCGCCGTGGAACGTGACTATTACAATGTCGCAGGCATCCTTGAGCTTTTTCACCACGTCCATCGCAAGCGGGATATCATGGATGTCATGGGAGTAGACGGAGGGGGTGAATGAAAAACCGGCCACCGCCACGCGCTTTCCCTTTGCCTCCACGAAGGCCGTCTCCCGCCCGCCCGCCGCGACTATGCCGGCGGAGCGCAGGGTCTTTATGGTGCTTTTGACCCCTTCGAGGCCGAAGTCGAAGGCATGGTTGTTGGCGATGCTCATCGCGTTGAACCCCGCTTCCTTGAGGCGCCGCACGAAACTTGCCGGGGTCCTGAACTCATAGCAGTTCCTGCCCGTCTCGGCGCACTTTGCCGGCGTCCCGCCGTCAATAAGGGGGCCTTCGAGGTTCCCGATGACAAGGTCTTGCCCCTTGAGCAGGCCCGCAACACTGTTGAAAATCCCCTCGCCGCCGTTTGGAGGGAGCAGGTCCTCGGGATGGTCGGTGCCCATCATGATGTCGCCGACCGCGGCGACCGTGATGAATTCCCCCGCGTATGCCGCGTTAAAGCACATTAAAGCCGCCAACATTAAAAAAAACAGTGTCTTCATGCCCTGGCCTGACCATGCCGCAAGCATGCGGCTTAGTGGTCCGGTTCGTAAATACGGTGACGTATCGAGGGCGTCGAGGCGCACGGGATGCAAGGCGCGAGGAGGGCGAATACCGGGCGTATTTAACCGACGAGCAACGCCGCAGGCCGGGATGCATCGGCGGCCGAATGCCATCGTATTTATGAATAGGAGCACTTAGTTACTATAGCATAGTAATAGTAATACGGTAAAAAGGGCCAATGCCTTTCGCCTCTGTTAAACCACGGCGGGATACGGTAAATTTACAGTCTTTTCAGGGCGGCGCCGGTTGATTTTACCCGTGCATATATTGTATTTTCTCTGTATTGGAAAGAGATGGAACGAATTCCGCGGGCTCTGCCGGGGGCGCTTTCAATCCCGATGACGTTGAGTTTATGAGACTGGCCCTGAAAGAGGCTGGTCTTGCTTTTTCAGAGGGCGAGGTCCCGGTCGGCGCCGTCCTGGTGAGGGAGGGCAGGGTGGTTGCGAAGGCCCACAACCGCCGGGAGGGGTTAAAAGACCCCACTGCCCATGCCGAGGTGCTGGCCATGAGGGCGGGCGTCTCCGACGGCTGGAGGCTCGGCGGGTCCACGCTCTACGTGACCAAGGAGCCCTGTGTAATGTGTGCGGGGGCCATGGTTATTGCCAGGCTTGGAAGGCTTGTGTACGGGTGCATCGACCCCAAAGGCGGCGCTGTGGACAGCCTTTACGGCCTTCTGGGCGACGCGAGGCTCAACCACCGGGTGGAAGTCGTCTCGGGCGTGCTTGAGGAGGAATGCGCCGAAGTCCTCAAGGAGTTTTTCAGGCAGAGGAGAGGTGGCCGAGTGGTCGAAGGCGGCGGTCTCGAAAACCGCTGTGGGGGCGACTCCACCGTGGGTTCGAATCCCACCCTCTCCGCCACTGACTCGTAACCCGCTTTCCGGAACAGAAGACAGGCTTCCTCTGAGACAGGAAAACCCCCTTTGGTTCGGTGTTTTTCGGGTGATATTAAATATCAGCCGGGATAAAAAAACCCGGCTGAGTTTCAAGCTCGAAACCACCGGGGATGAGATAACGCAGAGGGCGGGGCTTTAGCCCGTTCATTGCATGAGCACTATATGGGGCGGATGCTGATAGTGGAAGGGTTATGGAAAGCGTAAGGGTGGCGCTGATAACCGGCGGCTCGCGGGGACTCGGGGCGGAGGTCGCCCGCGCCTTCGGAAGGGCCGGCTACGGGGTGGCCGTAAATTACCGCGGCCACAGGGACGGGGCCGATGAAGTTGCCGGGTCAGTTGGCGGCGATGCCGCGGCCCTCAAGGCGGACGTTGGAAGCCCGGCCGACGTGGAGAGTATGGCTCAAGCTATAAAGGACCGCTGGGGGCGGCTCGACGTGCTCGTAAACAACGCCGGCATCGTCCGGGACGCCTTGTTTGTCAGGCAGGACGAGGCGGACTGGGACGAAATAATGCGTGTGAACCTCAAGGGGTGTTTCAACGTCGTACGGGCCTGCGTGCCGCTCATGGAGGGCGGGGGGCATATAATAAACGTCTCCTCGCGGACGGCCCTTGCGGGAAAGCCGGGGCAGGCGGCTTACAGCGCCTCGAAGGCCGCTCTCCTGGGCTTTACACGCTCGCTGGCAAAGGAGCTTGCGCAGATGGGCATACGGGTAAACGCCCTGATGCCGGGCTACCTGCCCACGGACATGGGCAGGTCGGCTCGCGCCGCAATGGAGCGCGCGCGGGGGGAGAGCATGCTCGGCAGCCTTTCCGACCCGGCCGAGGCCGCCTCTTTTGTCCTCTGGCTTGCGGGCACGGAAAACATAACCGGGCAGGTCTTCGTCCTCGACTCGCGTTGAGGCTTGGGGAGGAACGGGACGGCGAAAGGTTTCTTCGTTACGGCCACCGACACAGGGGTGGGAAAGACCGTGGTCTCCGGGGCTCTCGTTCGGGCGCTCAAGGCCGACGGCATGGACGCCTGCGGCATGAAGCCCGTGGAGTCGGGCTGCGAAAGAAGGGGCGGCGAATTGCTGCCCGCCGACGGCATGTTCCTGAAAGAAGTCTCCGGGAGCCGGGAAGCAATCGAGGACATCACCCCCTGCCGCCTTGAGCACCCCCTGGCTCCCATGGTTGCGGCGGAGATGGAGATGAGGGAGATTGACCCCCTCGGGCTTGAGCGGGCAGTCCGGCGTCTGTCTGAGCGCTGCGACGCACTGGTGGTGGAGGGCGTGGGCGGCCTCCTGGTCCCGATTACAAGGCATTACTCGGTGCTCGATATGGCGAGGGCCGCGGGCTTTCCCCTGATTGTCGTCGCCTCCCCGGCACTCGGCGCCATTAACCACACCCTGCTTACGGTGAACTACGCCCTTAAGGAGGGGCTTGACGTGGCAGGGGTTGTCGTTAATTTTTCCTCGCCGCCGCTTAAGACCCCGGCCGAGCGGACGAACCCCGGCGTGATACGCGAGCTGTCCCCCGTCCCCGTGGTCGGCGTCATGCCTTTTATACCGGATATAAATAACGACGCCCTTGAGGCGGCGGCGAGAGAGAACCTCGATATGGAGGCGTTGAGGAAGTTCCTCTAACCCGGATATTGCATGAGTATTAAAAAAAATAGAACAGAAGGCATGAAAATACAAAATGTTCCGAGGAATATTCCATTTTTATTTTATGCTTATCCGGTTGATTCAGCAATCCCTTGAATTGTCACCCTGAACTTGA
>CBDVCR010000167.1:0-5419 GCA_965372535.1 uncultured bacterium
AAAAAATGGATTCCCGCCTCCGCGGGAATGACGGCTTTTATCTTAACTCGCAAAAGTTCCCCCATTTTTTTCAAAAACCATCTTCGACCACTTCGCAAATCCAGTATTTGCTTTTCTTTAAAGGGATTACGCCGTTTGAGGTCTAATTATTGGGGGAACTCCCGGAGGAGGATACGCAAGGGGGGATGGAATCCCCCCTTAGGAGTTTCTACATCTTCTCCGGCGCGGTGATGCCGAGGATGCCGAGTCCTTCCTTGAGCACGACCCTTACGGCTTCGCAGAGGGCCAGGCGGGCCCCGGTGGCGCCGGCGTCGTCCGTGACCACCCGGTGGCGGTTGTAGTAGGGGTGGAACATGCCCGCCAGCTCCTGGAGGTAGAAGGTGATGCGGTGGGGCTCGCGGCTGAGGGCGGCGGCCTCAAAGACCAGCGGGTACATGAGGAGCTTTTTCATGAGCCGTATCTCATCGGTCTCCGAAAGCCTCGCGAGGTCCTCCCCGGCGAGGCTTTCGGAGACCATTCCCTGTTGCCCGGCGTGCTTGAAGATGCTGTTTATCCGGGCGTTTGCGTACTGGACGTAGTAGACGGGGTTTTCGGCGGACTTCGCCTTGGCGTCCTCGAGGTCGAAGGCCAGGTGGCTGTCGTGCCTCCGGGTGAGGAAGATGAACTTGGCGGTGTCCGCCCCCACCTCCTCCATGACTTCCCTCAGGGTGACGAACTCCCCGGCCCGCTTGGACATCTGAACCGGCTCCCCCGCCCGGAGGAGCGAGACCATCTGGACGAGCAGCACCTTGAGCTTTTCCCTCTCGCAGCCCAGGGCCTCCAGCACCGCCTCCAGCCTCGGGACGTAGCCGTGGTGGTCGGCCCCCCAGATGTTGATAAGCTCCCCGAAGCCGCTTTCTATTTTCTTGAGGTGGTAGGCGATGTCCGAGGCGAAGTAAGTATGCTGCCCGTCGCTTTTTATCACCACGCGGTCCTTTTCGTCGCCGTAGGCGGTGGCGGAAAACCAGAGCGCGCCCCCGGCCTCGTACATGAGCCCCTTTCCGCCGAGGTGGTCGATGGCGTGCCGGACGGCCCCGCTCCCGTAGAGGTCCCGCTCGCTCTGCCATGCGTCGAACTCGACGCCGAAGTCCGCGAGGTCCTTCTTTATTCCGGAAAGCATCATCGCAAGCGAGCGCTCAACGAAGAACTCCCCGGCCTCCCCGTACCCGGAGTCCCTGTACCTGTCCCCCTCCTCGCCCATTATCCTGAGGGCGATGTCCTTTACGTACTCCCCCTGGTAACCCTCCTCGGGCAGGGGGTAGTCCAGGCCGAGGAGTTCCTTGTAGCGCGCGAAGACCGAATGGCCCAGAAGCTCCACCTGGCGGCCTGCGTCGTTTACGTAGTACTCCCTTGTCACCTCGCAGCCGGCGGCATCGAGGAGGTTGGCAAGCGCCCCTCCCACCGCCGCGCCCCGCCCGTGGCCGAGGTGCAGCGGGCCGGTGGGGTTTGCGCTTACGAACTCTATCTGGACTCTCGTTCCCCGGCCCACGTCCGTCCGGAGGAAGGCGCTGCCCTCCGTAAGGATGGCCCGTATGCCGGATTGGAGGAACGCGGGGCTGAAGTGGAAGTTTATGAAGCCCGGCCCGGCGACCTCTATCCTCTCGAACATCTCCTCGGCGGAGATGCGCTCCACAATCTCGCGGGCTATCTCCCTGGGGGGCTTTTTCAGGGTCTTTGCCAAGGACATGGCCACGGGGGTGGAAAGGTCGCCCAGGGCCTCGCCCCTCGGGGTCTCTATTTCCACCTGTCCGGGAGGCTCAACGCCCATCTCCCGGAGGGCCTTCATCACGATATCCAGGACGGTCCTCTTCACGGAATAAAGTTTAAAGACGCTGCGGTTTAATTGTCAAACAGCCCTGGGCGAAAGGGGCAAAACGCAGGTGAAAACAGGCTTTATTATTTCCCCGCCCCTGCCGTACCGCCGCCCGTCACACATTCGTTTTATAATCATGCCGAGTCTGTCCCGAGTTCGCCGAAGGGGCCGTTAAAGGATACGCATTCTGGTTCAAAGCCTTCACGGGCCCGCGGGTCTTTCATGGCCTTTTGCCTCTTTCCTTATTGTAAAGCAGGTACGGGCATGAAGCGATTGTTTATTGAGAAGTGTGCGTTCCTCGATGTGGACGCCCCTGCGTACCACGAAGAGTAAATCCCCCTCTGCCGGTTCCACCCCTCTTTATCGCGGGGATGTCTCTCGGCGGGGTTGGAAGACCCCGCCTATCGAGATGCACTCTTAATCCCTCCCCGATAGGCGGGACTTTCCAGTCCCGCCGGGTCTCTGAGCCTGTCGAATTATGTCGAGTCATCCTGAGCTTGTCGAGTCATCCTGAGCTTGTCGAATCATCCTGAGCTTGTCGAATCATCCTGAGCTTGTCGAAGGATGCTCCCCTCGCTCAGGCCGTCATGGTTCGACAGGGTCTCTGACATGCCTGTCTACCTTATTATCCGTGCTATAAAAACGTCGTTTCTTCCTTATAACCGGGCACGGGCATGAAACGTTGCTCATAAGACAAGGGCGCGGCCCTCGATGCGGGCGCTTCTGCGTACCGCGATGAGTAAGTCCCCCTTTGCTCCCTTTGAAAGGGGAACGAGGGAGTTTGGGGATGAAGAAACTTATACGCCTTGTGATGCAGGGGGGACTTGTTTTGCTGTCAACGGACGATGGAGGTTGTCCAGGCGGAAGCCCCCGGTTTTGCACCGGATGCACCGGTACCACTGCCGTTTGGCACTGTACTGTTGACAATTCCGTCCCGGTCTTGTAAATTGATTGTTGCCATGCCGGAGAAAAGTTATGCAGCCAGCAGCATCCAGGCCGATATAAAATCCAGGCTCAGGCTCCTTATGGTCCTTACCACTTTCCTGGTAACGACCCTTGTGGCGATTATACTGGTCTACATGTACGAGCCCGTAAACGTGCTCCTCGATTTCCTGCCCGACGTCTCGGTGACCATCATAATTTTTATCGTGCTCGTTCTGACCGCCGTGGTCTTTTATCTTTCGAGGGTGCTTACCAGGCGGGTTCTGAGCAGCATAGGGCTATATAGCGGCAGGCTCGACAGAATCCTCGGCTTTACGAGGGAGATAAGGGAAGAGATATACATCGACCGGCTGCTTGAGAAAGCCATGGACTTTTCCCTCTCCCTCACCGGGTCCGAGGCGGGCTGCATTCTCCTTTTTGAGGGCGAGGAGCTCGTCTTCAGGGTTGCCAAAGGCGAGGGGCTTGGGGGGCTCGCCGGCAGGTCCGTTGCCGGGGACACGGGCATCGCCGCATGGGTGGTCGAGCACGGAACGCCGCTTTACCTCGAAGACGTGGGGATAAGCGAAGGGTTCGGCTCCAGCCTCACGGCGGTCTCGGACTACCATGTCCGGTCCGCCCTTTGCGTGCCGCTGAAGACCGAAAAGGGGATGATGGGCGCCATAGAGCTCGTCAACAAAAAAGAAGGCTTGTTTGACGACAAGGACGTGGAGCTTGTGGCCTACCTGGCCGACCAGGCGGCGATATCCATCGAGAGGGCCGAGTTCTTCGAGGACCAGAAGAATTACGAGGTCCACGTTACCGACATGCTCATAGACCTTATCGACCACTCGCTGCCCGGGGAGCTTCACCCCCTGAGGTCCGGACACTCAAGGAGGGTGGCCCAGTATGCGGGGGTGATGGCCAAAGCCCTGGGCATGCTCGAAAACGAGCAGAGGAGGCTGTACTTCGCCAGTCTGCTCCACGACGCGGGTTACCTGAGAACGCTGACGGGGGGGCCTTCGGGCGAGGAGATGGCGAGGCTTCACCCTTTCTGGGGCCACGAGATGCTCAACACCATAAATTTCTACAGGGACATAGCGCCCTTTGTCCTCCACCACCACGAGAGGTTCGACGGCACGGGCCACCCCGAAGGGCTGGCGGGAGCGGACATACCCCTTGCATCGAGGATAATCGCCGTTGCGGAGGCGTTTGACGCGGCGTTAGGCACAAAAGGGGAGGAGGGAGGCCAGGAGGCTTTCCAGCCGGCGGTTGGAGAGTTGAGGGAGAGGGCCGGAAGCGAGCTCGACCCTTCTCTTGTGGAGCTTTTTATCGAGGGCGCCGAGGGCATCTTTGAATGAGGCGCCTCTTCACGGCGGCGGAAAGCTCCTCCGCGTCTTTCCCCTTCCGGTATGTCCCGAGCAGGTCGTCCGCAATGCTCCGGGCGTTGCGGTAGCAGGCCACGCGGGCAGATTCCAGCCCCTCCCAGTTCCCTGATTCCGTAAAGGCGCCAAAGGCGCGCTCAACTTCCGCGGCATGGGTTTTCCTGTAGCCGTTAAGGGCCGCCACGTAGAAGGCCAGCGAACCGGCCTTTCTGCAATCGATTATGTGCCTGAGCATCCCCCGTTCCGAGGCGTCGGCAAGGGTGTCCTTAAGGCCCCTCAGAAAGAGCGACTCCCTCCCGTGCCCGACCGCGGTGAGCATCTCCGCCCAGAGGCCGCCGGAGCGCTCGGTCTCGTGCGCCTCGCCCAGTTCGTGATGGACGAATGTGAGGAGTTCGGCGTCCGCGACCTCCCTGAGTTTTCCCGGAGCGGTCGCGGCGGCGACGCCGTAGCTTTCAAACGCCAGGGCGAGGGCGCCCCTTGAATTCATGGCCCTGAACTCCTCGAACCTCTCCCTTATCAAGACATGGGCGGCGTCCCTTCTGGCGATGACCTTCCCTTCCCTCAGCATCGCCGGGTGGAGGGCGAGGTCGCGGGCGTACTCCCTCCCCGCGGTAAAGACCGGCAGGCCGTCAATGCTCCGGACGCCGTCAAGGTCGGCAAGGAGGAACAGGGGCTTTAAGTATACGCCGTACCCCCCGCCGTAGAGCAGGCCGCGGCCGTTTATGCGCCCGTTGATGCCCGCGGTGTCGAAGGGGTCGAACTCCTCGCCGCCTATTTTAAGGGGGGAGTACTCTTGCTCCCGCATCTCCTCCCAGAGGGCCTCCCTCCCGCCTATCCACCGGCCGATGTCCTCCCTTTCGATGCTTTCGGAGGGAGGGATGCGTTTTTCGAATCTATACTGCTCGCGAAGGCGCATCAGGAGGCCGCAGAGGGAATAATGCCCCCAGTACCGTGCGTCCGATACAAGGCAGTTTTCGCGCACCTGCGGGAGAAGTTCTTCGAGGAGTTTTTGCTTCATGCCTTAGGTTAAACCACGGGGAAGGCAATAGCAAGGCTCGGCGGGATTCTCCTCCCTTCTGCTCAGCCGCTCCGATTTTCTCCGCATAAATACCGGCCAAGTCCGCCTCGCCCGAGCCGAATCTCCGCGGCCTATCCCGTTCATTGCATGAGCACTATGGAAAAAGAGAACAAAAGGCTTGAAAACAATCAAAGGCATAGGCGGGGTTTTCCAACCCCGCCTTGACAGCTTCGGGCGAGCCTGGGG
>CBDVCR010000168.1:0-5414 GCA_965372535.1 uncultured bacterium
CTTATCACTTATAAACCGCTTCCACCTGTCCAAACAAACCGAGCCACCTCTGTTTTACACTTTCGGAGAGCTGTTATTAAGGTGTCAATAGATGGTGGCAATCTGTTTATAAAAATATGGAAAAAAGAACATGTGCATCCAATCAGCGAATTGAAGAATATAAAAATGACATATCGTCCATCATGGGGGACTGTTTTAATAAAGCTAAAAAGAAAGCAAGGTTCAAAGAGTTATATCTTATGTGCGCCTTCGGAGCAAAGAGAAAGATACGAGCAGTTTTTAAAGATGAAAGAGTATGTTGAAGAAAACATAAATCAGAAGCTCTCCGGACAGCAAGGTTCTGTAGGCTAAAGGCTACGCCGGAGGGGTTTTATTTTGGAAGAAAAAAGACGAGCAGGGAATACCCCCTTATAATGCCCATTTTTCGCACTCGCAGGCTCACATCTATTATTTAAAATGCTCTCCAGCCCACTCGGCAAATGTATTACCCTCTATATTCTCTTCTATGTCATCAGGTAATTCTCTCAGAAAATCAACTTACTTTAATCATTCCTCTGTGTCCGTTCCGCATGCCCGGCCCTTGAGGTCGAAGAAAAACCTGAGGCCCCTCCTCACCCTCTCGGAAAATATCTTGGAGGCCATCAGGTCCCCGGCCACCTTCTTGTTTATCTCCCCCAGGGTGGGGTAGGGGTGCACTGCCCCGGCAAGCGTGGAGAGCCTGACCTTGCCGTTCATCACGGCCACCCACTCGCTTACCAGCTCTCCGGCATGCGGGCCGAGTATCTGTATGCCGACGGGTTTTTCCTTCTCGTCAAGGAGCATCTTGACCTTTCCGACCCGCTCGCCCTCGGTGAGGCTCCGGTCGTTTGCGGCGAACTCCTCGGTCCATACGGAGTAGCCGATGCCTGCCTGTCTGGCGCGCGCCTCGTTCATGCCGATGCTTGCCAGTTCGGGGTCGGTGTAGGTGCACCAGGGGAGGTTGGCGTAGTCCGTCTTCCTCGGCAGGCGGAAGACGGCGTTGCTGATGATGATGCTCCCCTCGTATCCCGCCGCGTGGGTGAAAAGGTAGCGGCCCGTTACGTCGCCCGCGGCGTAGATGTGCCTGTGGTTCGTCCGCTGGCGGTTGTCCACCTTTATGCCCCGTCCGTCGAACTCGATGCCTATTTTCTCAAGCCCGAGGCCCCCGACGTTTGCCGTCCTCCCGGCGGCCACCAGCAGGGTGTCGCCCCTTGCGCTCATGGCCTTCCGGCCGGTGTTGAAAAAGACCCCTATTTCTCCGCCCCCGAGGTTCTTCACACCCATTACTTCGGCTTCAAGGTGGAATGTAACGCCTTCGGCCCGGAGCACCTGCATGAGGAGGCCGGCCATGTCCCCGTCCTCTTTCTTGAGTATCTGGGCCGGGCGCTGAACCACCGTCACCTTGGCGCCCAGCCGGGAAAACGCCTGCGCCATCTCGATGCCGATGGGCCCGCCCCCGAGTATTATCATGGAGCCGGGGAGTTTCTCCAGGGAGAACATCTCCCTGTTGGTGATGTAGGGCGTCCTGTCCAGGCCCTCGATGGGCGGCACGGCGGGGGAGGAGCCCGTGCAGATTGCCCATTTTCGGGCCGACACCGTCCTGCCGTTTAAGCGCACCGAGTGCTCGTCCACGAACTCCGGCGCGCCGAACTCCACCTTCGCCCCGAGCTTGCAGAACCTCTGCTCCGAGTCGTGCTCCTGTATGACGCTTATTACCGACTGAATTCTCGCGGCCACCTGCCGGAAGTCCACGGGCGGCGGGTCCACCTGGGGCAGGCCGTATTCCCGGGCGTTTTTCAGCTGGTGGTAGACCCGGGACGTCTTGATGAGCGTCTTGCTCGGCACGCAGCCGAAGTGCAGGCAGTCCCCGCCGAGGGCCTTTTCCTTGTCTATGAGAATTGTCCTGGCCCCGAGCTGCGCCGCGCCCGCCGCGACGGTGAGGCCCGCCGAGCCTCCGCCCAGCACCCCTATGTCAAAATCGTAACTTGCCATTGGCCTCCTCCTCGCAGCAATCCGGGACCGTTTATCGCGTTTCCTTCCGCGAGGGGACTTCCGCCGCGACCGGCGGCCTCCCCTTCTTCCTCCTGTAAATGGACATCAGTTTTTTCGCTGTTATGGGGAAGAGCCCGAGGACGGCGAAGGAGACGATGAGCCCCGGCGAGAGGATGCCGGAGGCCGACTCTATCCTGCCAAGCTCCTTCCCCGCGTTTATGTATACCAGGGTGCCGGGGAGCATCCCCGCCTGCGAGACCCAGTAGAAGGTGCGGAGCCGCATCTTCGTAAGCCCCATGGCGAGGTTTATGAGCCAGAAGGGGAAAGCGGGGATGAGCCTCAGGGTGAAAAGATAAAACGCCCCCTCCTGTTGCAGCCCCCGGTTGATTGCGCCAAGCTTTTCGCCGAACCTGCCCTGCACCCAGTCCCTGAGGAGGAACCTCGACACGAAGCACGCAAGCGTGGCCCCTATGGTGCTGGCAAAGGAGACCGCCGCGACGCCGACCAGAAGGCCGAAAAGCGCACCCCCTGCAAGCGTCATCACCGCCGCCCCCGGAAGGCTCAGGGCCGTCACGACGATGTATATTCCCATGTATGCCGAGATGACGAGGGCCGCGTTTTCCTCGTAAAAGGCGGCGAATCCGGCCTGCGACTCCTTGATGTAGGAAAGGCTCAGGTATTGGCCGAGGTCGAAGGCCATGAAGACGGCAAAAAGCGCGGCGATTAAAAGCAGGATGACGAGTTTTTTGACGTTCTTTCCACTCACGGGCTATCCTCCCCTCTTTAATATTTTAAGGCCCATGAGGGCCGCGCCCCAGAGGCCGCTCAGCTCGTCGCGTATGAGGAAGACGGGGATGTTCTCAAGCAGGGCGGCGAGGGCGGGCGAGCTTCTGAACTCCCTCTCGAACTCCTTGTTTTTAAGGAGCGCGGGGTTTTTAGCCGCGACCCCGCCCGCTATGTAGACGCCGCCCAGGGCCAGGGTATCGAGCGCGTAGTTCCGGGCGGCCCTTGCGTAAAACCTGGCGGCCAGCCTCAGGGTCTCGCTCTCTCCGTTAAAACGGGCCGTAACCTCCCCGGGCGTGAGGTCCTCGCCCGTCAGGAAGCGGTGGAGGAGGCTCAGCCCCCTGCCGGAGACCACGACGTTATAGGTCATGTATGCGTCTCCAAGCTCTTCGCGAAGAAACTCCCTGTACTCGAACTCGCGGGCCGAGGCAAACGGGAAGCTCGCATGCCCGCCCTCCGAGGGCACGGCGACGAAGCCGCCCGCGCCGTCCGGGACGAGGGCGGCCTTGCCAAGCCCCGTGCCCGCGCCTATGACCGCCACGGCCGCCTCACGCTCCGGTCTGCCGGGCAGTATGCGTTCCGCAGCCTCGCCCACCGGTGAGCGGCAGGCATGGGCCTGCGCCACGAAGTCGTTTATGAGCACCGAGCGCCTGAGGCCGAAGTCCCGCCCGGCGTTTGAAAAATCCACGTCCCAGTCGATGAGGGGCGGGGCGCTGTAGACCCCCCGCTCCACCGGACCTGCCACGGCTACCACGGCCATGTCGGCTTCCTCGGGCTTAAGGGAAAAGCCGCTCCCCCTGAGGTTCTCCAGCAGCTCGCCGAAGGAGGCCGCCTCCTTCGTGCCGAGCCACCGGGTTTCCACGAGCCTGAGGGGGCCGTCCCCTTCGGCGGTAAAGTGCGCGAAGCGGCTGTTGGTGCCCCCGATGTCCGCGGCCAGAATGTTTCTCATGCTGCCTCCCTTGCGTGGCGGGACGATATGCGCCCGAAACGGTACAACCGGGCTTAAGGCAACCTCTAATAATTCCTTTCTACTGCAAACGGCTGCAATCGCCGCATGCTTTGTTGTCAGGGTAAATTTATCCTCAACGTAGCTATGGCCACGCTTCCGGGAAATTTCCCCTTCCGCCGCGCCTGCCGCGATTTCGCTCGCTTTCGCTGCGAAAGCTGTTATTAGAGGTTGCCTTGAATGAAATTATATCAGTTCAGTGGGGCATTGCAAGGCGCCGGCTGCCGAAAAAGCCCGAAATATTTAAAATCGGCTTCTCAAATGCGTTATAATTCCCCATGCAAACGCCGCATTACGCAGGCCACAGAAAGAGGCTCCGCGAACGGTTCAGGAAGACGGGGTTTGAGGGGTTCAGGGACTACGAGGCCCTCGAACTCCTGCTGAGCTACGCCCTTCCCCGAAGGGACGTAAAGCCCGTGGCAAAGGAGCTGATTAAAAAATTCGAGGGGTTCAGGGGGGTGCTCGACGCCCCCTACGAGGAGCTTGCGGGCACCGACGGCATAAAGGAAAACGCCGCCACGTTCATAAAGGCCCTGAAGGGCGCGACGAGCCTCTATCTCAGGGAGCAGGCCATGAAGGACAAGGTCGTCCTGTCCTCCGCCTCTGCCCTCCTGGACTACTGCCGGGCGGAGATGTCCGGCCTGAGGGACGAGCAGTTCAGGGCCATATTCCTCAACTCCCAGAACGCGGCCATCGCCGACGAGGTGATACACGAGGGCACGGTCAACCAGTCGGTGGTCTACCCGAGGAAGGTCATGGAGCGGGCGCTCCACCACAAGGCCACGGCCCTGATTTTCGTCCACAACCACCCCGGCGGCTCCTGCACGCCCTCAAAGGACGACAGGGCCATCACCGCGGAGCTTGTGCGCATAGCCAGGGGGCTGCACATCACCGTGCACGACCACCTGATTATCTGCGGCGGCGAGTACTACAGCTTCCTCGAACACCGGCTCCTGTAAGGGCCGCGCGTCCTCCCCCGGCCCCGGCAGGCAGGGTTTTTCCCCTGCAAGTAAACAACATCTATCCCGGATATTGCACGAGTCTGGTTTGCCGCGGACGCAAAGCGCGCGGGACGCGAAGGGCGACAGCGTCCCCCGGCACTATCAATACCGCGAGTGTCACGCAACGCGGCGGATGCGGAAATTCGCGGGGGTCCGGCCCTCCGGCGGGGTTGGAAAACCCCGCCTATGCCTTGCATGTCATTCCGGGCTTGACCCGGAATCCAGTCTTTTCCGTCCCAAAGGGCGGGCACAGCCGGAAATTCCATGAGCTTTTCCAAGGGCACAAAACGTCCCTTAAATAAAAAATGCTTATCCGGTCAGCCCGGCAATGATAAATGTCATGCTGAATTTATTTCAGCATCCAGTACCCTGAATCAAGTTCAGGGTGACAAATAACCCTCCCTGCGGCAGAGACCACGGGGTATCCTGAAAAGGCAAGGAGTTGACAACCCCGCGGCAAGACCACGGGGAATGCACTGGTGTATTCAAGGGATTGCCGAATCAACCGGCCAAGCATAAAATAAAAATAGAATTCCTCGGAATACTTTGGTATTGTCCTGATATAACATCCACCCTCCCGATAGGCGGGACTTTCCAGTCCCGCCGGGGGCCGG
>CBDVCR010000169.1:0-5224 GCA_965372535.1 uncultured bacterium
ACAGGCTCAGGATGATTCGACAGGCTCAGGATGATTCGACAGGCTCAGGATGATTAAAGGGCGACAGCGCGATAGGATTCAAGGACTCAAGGATTTGGGGGGAAACGCCCCCCCCTTTTCATTAAAGTCGTCTACCGACTTTAATGGCAATTACAGCCGGGCCGGCAAACCGAAGCGCCTGCGGCGCTTTATCCGGATGTCTTCCCGCCGGGCCCCGAGTTGTTGCCCCTGCGGCCCGGCAAAGGCTCCTCGACGAACCGGCCGAGTTTTCTGAGCCTGAGATAGCGGTCATCGAGGAGCTTGGCGCGGTCCTGGGGCATAAGTTCCCCGAGTGAGCCGCCAACGGCCTGTCTTATGCCCTGTGCAGCGGCTTCCGGGTCCCTGTGGGCGCCTCCCATGGGCTCGGGGATGATGCCGGTTATGACCTCGAAACGGAGGAGGTCCTCGGCGGTGAGCTTAAGGGCGTCGGCCGCGCGGGAGAAGTCCTCGGCCCCGATGTTTCCGTTTTTGCTCCAGAGGATGGACGCGCAGCCCTCGGGGGAGATGACCGAATAGACCGAGTGCTCCATCATGTAGAGCCTGTCGGAGACGCCCAGGGCCAGGGCGCCGCCGCTTCCGCCCTCGCCGATTACGACCGAGACGATGGGGGTTCTCAGGCGGGACATCTCAAGGAGGTTGGTGGCGATGGCCTCGGCCTGCCCCCTTTCCTCCGCCCCGATGCCGGGGTAGGCCCCGGGGGTGTCGATGAAGGTCACCACGGGGAGCCGGAACTTCTCCGCGAGTTTCATGAGCCTCAGGGCCTTGCGGTAGCCCTCCGGGTGGGGCTGGCCGAAGTTGCGCGTTATGCGCTCCTTGACCCCCCTGCCCTTCTGGTGCCCGATGAACATGGCGGAGGCCCCGTCTATTTTGCCAATGCCGCCCACCACGGCCGGGTCGTCGGAGAACCTCCGGTCGCCGTGAAGCTCGACGAAATCATCGACCAGGAGGCCTATGTAGTCCAGGGTGTAGGGCCTGTCCGGGTGGCGGGCAAGCTGGGTCTTCTGCCAGCGCGTGAGGCCCCGGAATATGTCCCGCCTTATCTCGCCGGCCTTCCGCTCGAGCCTCTTTATCTCGGCGTCGGTGTCCTTGTCGGCGCCGTCGAATAGCCGCCGGAGTTCCTGAAGCTTTATCTCCAGTTCTTCTATGGGTTTTTCGAAATCCAGGTAATATGCCATGGCTTATATTTTATATCACCCTGAGGGCGCCCTTGCCGAACGTCTCCTCCACCCCGTCGATGAGCGAGTTGTCCGGGGCTATGCCCATCGAGGTCTGTATAAGGGTCTCGGCCCCGCCCGCCCTGATGCTGAGGTAAAGCGGCACGCTGCCGGAGGCCCCCTCCACCAGCCCTTTAAGGGCCCTGAGGTCCGGGGCCGCGCCGCTTATGGAGATTACGGCTTTTTTGCCGTTTACGTTGCTGCTCATCAGGCCGTCCAGCCCGGAGAGCTCTTTTGCGACTATCTTTATCCCCTTCTCGGAGACCTCGAGGCTCCCCCTGACGAGCACCGGCGTGTCTTTTTCCATGAGGGCAAGGCTGGATTTGTACAGGTCCGGAAAGACGATGGCCTCCGCCCAGGCGTCCTCGTCCTCTAAGGACAAGGCGGCCATCATGTCCCCTTTCCTGGTCCTTATCTTTCTTATGCCCGTTATGATGCCTGCCGTTTCGACCTCACGGCCGTTTTCGCCCTTCTTGAGGGCGGATATTCCCTTTATGCCCATGGCCGACAGCACGGAGGAGTACTTGCTCAGGGGGTTTCCGGTGATGTAAAACCCGAGGGCCTCCTTTTCGTGCTTAAGGAGTTCGGCCTCGTCCCATCCCCCGTCCGCGTCCCGCTCCCCGTGCCCCTCCCCGCCGAAGAGGCTAAGGGTAGGCGCCCCTCCTCCGTTTGAGGCGGCAAGCTCCATGGCCTCGGCCCGCCGCTTTCCGAGGGAGGCGGGCGAGCCGCCTGCCTGTCCTTCCTTGTGCCCCAGCGAGTCGAAGGCCCCGGCCTTGATAAGGCTTTCCGTGACCTTCCTGTTAACCTTGCCCCCGGAGGTCCTCCGCAGGTAGTCCTCCACCGAGGCGAAGGGGCCCGGTTCCCTGGCGGCGACAATGGCCTCCACGGCGGCCGCCCCCGTGCCCTTGACCGCGCCCAGGCCGAACCTTATGGCCGTGCCGTCAACCGTAAACTCCCTGCCGCAGAGGTTTACGTCCGGCGGCAGTATGTCTATCCCCATGTTCCTGCACTCCTTTATGGACTTTACGACCTTGTCGGAGTTGTCAAGGTCCATGCTCAGCGTGGCGGCCATGAACTCCACCGGGTGGTGCGCCTTCAGGTAAGCCGTCTGGCAGGAGATGTAGGCGTAGGCCGCCGAGTGGGACTTGTTGAAGCCGTATTCCGCGAAGAAGGCCATGAGGTCGAAAAGCCGCCCGGCCTTCTTCTCCGGTATGCCGTTTTCCAAAGCGCCCTTGATGAACAGGTCTTTCTGCTCCTCCATGACCTCGGCCTTCTTCTTGCCCATGGCCTTGCGGAGCACGTCGGCCTGGCCCATGGTGAACCCGGCCAGCCTGTTGGCGATGCTCATGACCTGTTCCTGGTAGAGGATGACCCCGTAGGTCTCGTCCAGGATTTCCTTCAGCTCCGGAAGCTCGTAGGTGATGGCCTTCCGCCCCTTCTTGCGCTTGATGAAATCGTCTATCATGCCGCTTTTTATGGGCCCCGGCCGGTACAGGGCCACGAGGGCTATGAGGTCCTCGAACCGGCTCGGCCGCATCTTGACGAGGATGTCCTTCATGCCGTCGCTCTCAAGCTGAAAGACCCCGGTGGTGGCCCCGGAGCTAAGGAACTCATATGTCTCCCCGTCGTCCAGGGGGATGTCCTCAAGCAAGAGGTCAACCCCGCCGGCCCGCAAGTACTGGAGGGTCTTATCGATGATGGTAAGGGTCTTGAGGCCGAGGAAGTCGAACTTGATAAGGCCCAGGCTCTCGACCGAGCCCATGTCAAACTGCGTGGTCAGGGCGTCGTCCTGGGGGCCCTTGTAAATCGGGGTGACGTCGGTCAGTGGCTCCGGGGCGATTACCACCCCCGCCGCATGGGTGGAGGCGTGCCGGTTAAGGCCCTCAAGCCGCATGGCGATGTCCAGCACCTCCCGCACGGCGTCGTCCTTTTCGTACATCTCCTTCAGCGCGGGTTCGAGCCTGAGGGCCTCCTTGATGGTTACCCTGACGCCCTCCGGCACGAGCTTGGCGAGCCTGTCGGCGTCGGCGTAGGGGTATTCCACGGCCCTGGCCACGTCCCGAATGGCCGCCCTCGCGGCCATGGTGCCGAAGGTGATAATCTGCGCCACGTGGTCGCGGCCGTACTTGTCGGAGACGTAGTCTATGACCTCCTGCCGCCGGTCTCGGCAGAAGTCCACGTCGATGTCCGGCATGCTGACCCGCTCCGGGTTCAGAAACCGCTCAAAGAGCAGGCCGTATTTTATCGGGTCTATCTCGGTAATCCCCAGGCAGTAGGCGATGAGGCTTCCCGCCGCCGAGCCCCTGCCCGGGCCCACGGGGATGCCGCGCTCCTTTGCGTAGTTTATGAAGTCCCATACGATGAGGAAATAAGACGGGTAGCCCATCTTATTGATTATCTCAAGCTCCCGCTCGAACCTCTCCGGGTAGCCCGGGGGCGGGTCTTCGCCGAGCCTCTTTTTGAGCCCGTTCCGGGCGAGTTTTTCAAGGAACTCGCGGGGCCTTGAGCCGTCCGGGACGGCAAAGCGGGGAAGCCGCGTCTTTCCGAGGGCGAACTCCACGTTGCACCGCTCGGCAATCTTCCTGGTGTTGAGCACGGCCTCCGGCAGTTCGGCGAACGCTGCCTTCATCTCATCGGGCGAGCGAAAGTAAAACCCGTCGCCCTCGAACCTCATCCTGCCTGGGTCGCCCATGGTCTTGCCGGTCTGGATGCAGAGGAGGACCTCGTGGGCCCGGGCGTCGGATTTCCTCATATAGTGGCAGTCGTTGGTGGCCACAAGGCCGATGTGCAGTTCCCTTCCGAGTTCGACGAGCTTTTTGTTCACCTCTTCCTGCTCCGGCAGGCCGTTGGCCTGAAGCTCCAGAAAGAAATTCTCCGGCCCCAGGATGTGCTTGTAGGCCAGGGCCGCATCCCGCGCCCGCTGGACTTCCCCGCGCCTCAGGTAATAGGGTACCTCGCCCTGCAGGCAGGCGGTGAGGCCGATGAGGCCGCCGCTGTACTGCTCAAGGAGCTCCCGGTCGATGCGGGGCTTGTAGTAGAACCCCTCGGTGTAGGCCCGCGAGACCAGTGTGATGAGGTTGCGGTAGCCGTCGTTGTCGCGGGCCAGGAGGACGAGGTGGAAAGCGGCGTCGTTTTCCCCGGTCTTTTCCTTGTCAAGGCGGCTTTTGGGGGCCACGTAGACCTCGCAGCCGAGGATGGGCTTTACGCCGGCCTTTACGGCGCGCTTGTAAAACTCAACAGCGCCGAAGAGGTTGCCGTGGTCGGTCACGGCCACGGCCGGCATCCTGTACTCCACGGCGGCCTCGACGAGCTCGTCTATCCTTATTGCCCCGTCCAGCAGGCTGTACTCCGAGTGCAGGTGGAGGGACACGTAGTCGGAATGGTGCATAGCAAAATATTATACTTTTATAAGCGGGCAAGTCAATGAGGGGTTCCTCCATTTTTTTTTCTCTTCATCCGTCATTGCCGCTTCCCTTTTTCCGTCATTCCCGCGCAGGCGGGAATCCAAGCTTCTTACATCGTCAAGCCGTCATACAAATCAGCCCATTCGGGGTTATGCTCCTCAATCAGCCTGAGTTTCCATAGCCGATTCCATATTTTTTATCTGCCTTTCCCTCGATAGCGCTGTTTCGGCATCCCTTGCAACCTCGTAATATACGAGCCGGTGCACCCCGTATTTCTTTGTGAAACCCTCAACCATAGCTGTTTTTATGTTCATAAACCCTTTTGGTCAGATTCGACGTTACTCCCACCTACAGGGTCCCTCTCCTTTGGCTGGATAGGATGTAAACGTAAAAGTTCTCTTTCATGTGCAGGTCACATCTGTCCAATATAATTTTTTCATCCATGGGGCTCCGCCCCGGACCCCGGTAACTTTCTTGCTTGCCCAAGAAAAGCCACCAAAAGAAGGGCGCAGGTACGTGTCAAGGACATAGGTTACAAAAAAGTTCAGCGACATAGGTTACACTTTT
>CBDVCR010000170.1:0-5216 GCA_965372535.1 uncultured bacterium
AGACCCTGAATCAAGTTCAGGGTGACAATTCAAGGGATTGCCGAGTCAACCGGATGAGCATAAAATAAAAATAGAATATTCCTCGGAATACTTTTATATAACATCCGCCCTCCCGATAGGCGGGACTTTCCAGTCCCGCCGGGGGCCGGTTCTCCGGCGGGACTGGAAAACCCCGCCTATGCCTTTGATTGTTTTCATATCTTTTGTTCTCTTTTTCCATAATGCTCATGCAATATCCGGGCTTGCATGCGCAGGCCGCACCAGCCCCTGTCGCGCCGATTGACCGGGTTTCGGGGAATGTGTTAATTTTGCACTTATGGGCAAAGAAAAAAGGCCTTTTATCTCCGTGATAATCCCCGTTTTTAACGGAAGGGAAACAATCGGGGCATGCCTTGAGGCGGCCTTTGCCTCCAGATACGAAAATTTCGAGGTCATCGTGGTGGACGACTGCTCGACCGACGGTTCCCGGGAGATAATAAAGAGGTTCCCCGCCAGGCTCATACGGCTCCCGGAGCGGGGCGGCGCCTCAAAGACGCGCAACGCCGGTGCGCGGAATGCACGGGGAGAGGCGCTCTTTTTTACCGACGCCGACTGCGTGATGCTCCCCGACACCCTCTCCTTGGCCGCCGGGGCTTTCGGGAAGCACGGGGACGCCGTGGTCGGGGGCACCTACACCCCCCTGCCCCACGACAGGGGGTTTTTCAGCACCTTCCAGTCCGTGTTCATCAACTACTCCGAGACAAAGAGAGAAAAGCCCGACTACGTCGCCACCCACGCCATGCTCATGGGAAGGGAGAGGTTTCTGGAAAGCGGAGGGTTCAAAGAGGATTTTCTGCCCATACTTGAGGACGTGGAGCTGAGCCACAGGCTCAGGAAGGCGGGAGTGGAGCTTTTAATGGAGCCGGAAATCAGGGTCAGACACATATTCAACCTGAACCTCGCACGGTCGCTTAAAAACGCCTTCCGGAAATCCATGTACTGGACCATGTACTCCATCGAAAACCGGGACCTGCTCAGGGACTCCGGGACCGCATCGGTGGAGCTTAAGGCGGACACCGTAAGCTGGGGCGTCTGCGTTTTTCTCCTCATGCTTTCCGTCCTCGGCTGGAGCGCTCCGGCGCTTGCTTCGCTGGCCGGAGTCTGCGCCCTGAACCTGGCAATAAACAGACGGTTTATAATGGCCATGTTCAAGGCGGGCGGGCCGGCCTTTGGAGCGGGAGCGGTGCTGTATTACACCGCGCTTTATCCCGCCGCGGTCGGCGCCGGAGGGCTGCTTGGCATGGTGAGGAGAAAGTAAGGCAATGTATTCGCCGCTTCGGTTCCTGCCCTCGGTAATATACAAAAGGCGTCCCCTGCACCTTACTTTTTTCGTGACCCGCCGGTGCAACGCCCGCTGCCCGTTCTGCTTTTACCTCGAAAAAAAAGGCGACCGCGAAAAGGCCCCCGAACTATCGCTTGAGGAGATAAGGGGCGTGGCCTCTTCCATGGGAGACCTGCTCTGGCTGGCCTTCTCGGGGGGCGAGGTCTATCTGAGGGAAGACATAGCCCAAATCGCGGGGGTATTTTACCGGCATAACAGGCCGTCGATAATCCTCCTTCCCACCAACGGCCTTGCCCCGGCCCTGATAAGGGAAAAGACCGAGGAAATCCTCAGGGCCTGCCCCGAAAGCGTAGTGGCCGTCAAGCTCTCTCTGGACGGCCCGCAAAATCTCCACGACGCAATGAGAGGAACGCCCGGGGGGTTCGACAGGGTCATGGAGACATACGAAGCCCTGGGCGGGCTTATAGGTAAGTACCGGAACTTCGAACTCGGCATTAACACCCTCTTCTGCTCCGAAAACCAGGACAGGATGGACGAGATTATCGAATTCGTCAAAAGCCTGGAGATGATCAGGACACATACCATTTCAATGGTGAGGGGAGAGCTGAGGGAGGAGACGTACAAGGACATCGACGCCGAAAAATACCTCGACGCCATAGGCAGGCTCGAACGGGGGTTGAAAGACGGAAGCTCCCCCACCTACGGCTTCGGCGGCGCAAGGATTAAGGCCGCGCAGGACATCATTCAACGCCGCCTCATCCACCGCACCCTTAAGGAGAAGAGACGGCTGCTCCCATGCCATGCGGGCCGCCTCAACGTTGTCCTGACCGAGACAGGCGACGTATACCCCTGCGAATCGTTCAGGGAAGAGCACGGAATGGGAAATATCAGGGAGCACGGCCTTGACATGGGAAAGGCGCTCAGGGGCGAAAGGGCGAAAGAAGTGAAATCCTCCATAAAGGGCGGCTGCTTCTGCACCCACGAGTGCTACATGATGACCAACATCCTCTTCAACCCCCGCATGTATCCGGAGCTGCTGAAAGAAACTCTCCTGATCAGCCGGGCCTGAAACAGTCGCGTCAGCGTTTCTTGTACCGATGCTCCTCGATGATGGAGTTTATCGTCTTGTTCAAGGCAGCGAGTTGTTCCACGCACTCCCCGGAGGGGACTTCCCCATTCTGGAGCCTGGCAAGCAATCCCTCCAGCCGTGAGCGTACCTGGAGCAGGCAGTAGTCGCTCCAGCGGCGGGTGTTGTCAAGCTCCTCTATTATCTTGTTGACGTGCTCCAGAAAAGTCCTCAGATGGGGGTCGTCCCTGGTCCGTACTTTAAGCCCCCCCTGGACTTCGCCTGTGACGATGCGGTTTATTTCGGAGTTCAACCTGTCGAAGGGGCCGATAAGGCGGTGCGAGAAAAAAATCGACAACACGATTACGACGAGGGCGTACCCGAGCAGGATGACTATAAAAGCGAAAATCCCCAGCCCGCCCGAGAAAAGCCCGGCCGCCCTTACGGCGTAGAGAAACAGCGCCACGGCGACAAAGGACCAGACGACTATGAGAGCAATGGAAAGCTGAATCTCCTTTGCGACAAAATACCTCTGCCTGACCCACTCTTTAAACATAGGCTATTTTAACATTAGAACCTGTCTCAAAATCAAAAAGAGGCATGTATCCCCGGAAGACGGCAAAGAGACGGGGTTCGGGGCCTTTGGCCCCGAGCGGGGATGAACCTCCCTGCGACAGAGACCACGGGGCATCCTGAAAAGGCAAGGAGTTAACAACCCCGCGGCAAGACCACGAAGAATGCACTGGTGCATTCAAGGGGGGAAACCCCCTTGGTAAAGCAATGAAATCAATGAAAACACCGATGAAAAGCTCCCTTGGAGGCGTTTTCTCCTTTAGTTTCGTTCCGGCTTTTTTCGTCAAGTTCACCGGCTCGGACAATCTTGAGACAGGTTCTAATGACCGGGCTCATGGCTCGTCCAACGGGGAATGCGCCAATTATCCTGCATCCCGCAAAAAAGCATTCCCCCGGCCAGAGAAGAGAATAAGTTTCCTGATTTTTGTGTGAAAACACGCACCCCTCCTGTTTTGGCTGTGTGATATCGCACTAAATTTGCCTGATTTCGTGCGGCGTCTTGCCGGGAATTCCCACTAAAAAAACGAGTATTTTGCTCCCGGACCGTTGCAAACACAATTTTAGATAGGTTTTTGTATATTTACTTCACCACTGAACTGGCACGCAACTTGTATGGAGAAAAGAGCCACCGAAAAGAGCAAAGTCCGGGCAACCGGGCGGCGCAAAGCCACCTGCCCTGCTAAAGCAGGGTAGAGGGGCTGCCGAAGTGGTCGGAACTTAACACTTGGGCTCGTCTTTTCGGAGGCGGGCTTTTTTGTTGTTTGGGGAATGAGGAATATCCTGAAATCAAGGAGGGTGAAGTTCATGAAAAAGTTTAGCGTATCCTTTGGTCTGTTATTCCTGACGATAATCCTTTTTGCGCTGCCTGTGCATGCCGCATGGGCGCCTGCGGGCCTTCAGGGTGAGGACGTCACCGCCCTGGCCGAGGACCCGGGGGATGCCTCCACATGGTACGCGGGGACGTACACGGTGGGTATCGACAACAGCGTCTCCGGGGATATTTATAAATATGCGGACAGCACGACAGGATGGGTGCTGGCAAGCGACGGCCTCCCGGTGGGCTATGGGGTGCTATCCATTACCATAGACCCGGCAAACTCCAACACAGTATATGCCGGGCTTGATGGATCCGGAGCATATAAGACAATAGACGGTGGATTAAACTGGGCATCGAGCGGACTTGACAGCCTGTCCGTAAGGGACATGGCGGTTGACGCATATAATTCCTCCATAGTGTTTGCCGCCACTGACAACGGCATTTACAAGAGCGTGGACGCGGGGCTGAACTGGACGGCGGCGGTATCCGCGGCAATTGACTCTTCGGATATAAGGAAGATAGCCCTTGAGCCCGCCGACCTTGCGCAAAGCCCTCTACCCGTGGAGACGGACGTTGTTTATGCCGCCGCGATGGGGGGGCTTTTTAAGAGCGCCGACGGGGGGGCCGCCTGGAGCAAGCTGAATACAGCCGGGAGCGGCCTGACCAGCCAGTACATTAATACGGTCGTCGTGGACCCGAACAATCCTTCCACCCTTCTTGCCGGGACGTATGACGCAGGGATACTGAAGAGCGCGGACGGTGGAGCAACATGGGTTGAGGCGAATGAGGGATTAAACCATCTGGACATTCTGACCATCACATTCTATCCCAGCGGCAGCACGAGCCTCCTGGCAGGCACGGCCACAGGGGGAATATACAGGACGGATACCGGTGGGGAAAAGTGGTATGCATGGAATACGGGTAATACGGCAACAAGGGCAAACGCAATAGGCTTTGTCATATCCCAGATGTCATACATACTTGCAGGGACCGAGGACGGGGTCATTTCCTTTGACAACTCAAAGCCGGACCTGGTGGTGACGTCGGTGGTTGCGCCGGAGAGCCTTGGCACGGGGCTTACGGCACAGGTGACGGTGACGGTAAAGAACCAGGGAGCGGGAAATGCGGCCGCCTTCTATACCTCGGTATATCTGTCCCCTGACGCTGCCCACAGCCGCTATGACCCCCGTGTGGGGGCAGTGCACATAGGTTCGCTGGGAGTGGGTGAAGAGAAGACCGTAACCATGAACATAACCATGCCGTATAACTGGAAGGGCGTCAAATACCTGATAGCGAAGGCGGACTCATACGGCTATTCCTCAAGCCATGTGGTGGAGTCCAACGAGGGCAACAATACGCTGGTGAGGCAGATGGAAGCGCTGGCGCCGGACCTGGTGGTGACGTCGGTGGTTGCGCCGGAGAGCCTTGGCACGGGGCTT
>CBDVCR010000171.1:0-4955 GCA_965372535.1 uncultured bacterium
GCTACGAAAAGGCTTGACATTCAACACAGTTGCTTCGGGCGAGCCTGGGGGTCACAGACCCCCGCGAATCACCGCATCCTCGGCATTGCGGGCCGCTCGCGGTATTGATAGTGTCAAGGGACACCGTCGCCATTCGCGTCCCGCGCGCTTGATGCGCTCCGCCTTTGGGTGTAAAGTTCAAGTAATACTAAAGGGCCACGGAAAAAATGCATAAAAAACGACCCCTCCCCCCGTCGTTTGCCATCGGCTTCAGCCGGGACGGGCAAGACCACCGTCTTTCGGCCTCGCAGGTGCTCCCCGTTGCGAGGGAGCGGGCCTTTGCCTTTTTCAAAGACCCCCGCAACCTCCTTGATATAACCCCCGGCTGGCTGAATTTCAGGCTGGCGCAAACCGGGGCCGGGGTCCGCGAAGGGGCGGTTTTTGACTATACCATCAACTGGTGCGGGCTGGGTCTCGGCTGGCGGAGCAGGATTGAGGATTACAGGCCGCCTGAGAGTTTCACGGACGTGCAGACGGCGGGCCCCTACCGCCGGTGGGAACACCTGCACTTGTTCGAGGAGGTACCGGAGGGCACTTCAATGAGGGACGAGGTGCTCTACCGTCTCCCGTTCGGCTCTGCCGGGGAAGTCCTCCACGCCTTCGTCGTCCGCCGCCAGTTGGAGGACATTTTCAGCTACCGGGCCGTGAGGATTGATGAGTGGGCCAGGGGCGAGCTTGAACGGAAAGCGCCGGAAACATGACTTAATGAAATATCAGTCCTCCGGGCCAGGCTCGCCGCTGAGGTACTCGTTGCCCCACTCGTAAATGGAGGACATGACCGGCCGGAGGCTCCGGCCCACCGGCGTCAGGGAGTACTCGACCCTCGGCGGGACCTCGGGATAGGCCCTCCTTATTATAAGGCCGTCGCGCTCCATCTGCTTGAGCTGCTGCGAGAGCATCTTCTGCGTGATGCCGCCGATTCCCCTGCTCAATTCGTTAAACCGCTTTACGCCCCCCCGGAATAGCTCCCGGAGGACGAGCACCTTCCATTTGCTGCCCATCATGCCGAGGGCCGCCTCAATCGGACACGGCGCAACGGCGCCCTCGCTCCCGGACTTGCCTGTTGCGTTGACCGGCCTGGCCATGCTCTTAACCTCCCTCATAATATTTTTTAACGAAAAGGCTTTTAACTTTCCTTTTGAAAGTATAGTAGTTTTGAATACTAAATGTCAATAAGAACCTTTTGGCTGGCCGGGGAGACGGAATTTTATTGTTCCGCTTCGGCAGGGGGAAAAGACCGGACAGGAATATAATACTTTTTCTCAGGCATTTCAATAATACTTTCTTTTTTATAGTAACTTACGTTTTTTATGCATTAATGGCGTCTTTCGGGCGGCATCATATGTTCTCACGCTGTCTTAAAAACGCCAGGGTTTCCTCAAGGGTGGGTATGCCCGCCCTTCCCCCGGGGCGCCTGCATTTCAGCGCGGCCAGGGCCGAGGCGAACCGCAGTGTCCGCCTCAGGCCCCAGCCCTTAAGGAGCCCGAAAACGCAGCCGCCGTGGAACACGTCCCCCGCTCCGGTGGTGTCCACAACGTCCACGGAAAACGCGGGTTGATAGATAAACAGCCTCGGGGTCAGGGTAACGCTTCCCCGCTCCCCATAGGTGGCGGTGAATATCCCCGGAAAGAACTCACCGGCTTTCCTCATAAACCCCTCCTGGTCCTCAAAGGGGTCCGGCAGGCCGAGTTCCCGCCCGAACTCCTCCGAAGCCACCACGTAGTCCGAGAGCCGGGCCAGTTCGAGCGTCCCCTCCCTCACCCTGCCCGCATCGAGCATCACGGGGACATCGAGTTCCCTGGCTTTTTTCGCGGCATACAAGGAGACCCCTGGCATCAGGCCGTCAAGGAGGAGAAAGTCCGCGCCTTCGAGAAAACCCCCGCCAAGCTCCTCCGGCCCGAGGGGCGCGCCGGAGGGCCTCCGCCAGAATATGGTCCTCCTCCCGCGCCTGTCCACCACTATAAAGGCGGTCTGCGACGAGGCGCCGGGACGCACTTTCAACCCGCCTGCGTCCACCTTTTCCTCGACAAGGGAGGCCCGTATCTTCTCACCCGCCTCGTCGTCGCCCACGACCCCGTAAAACCTGGCCTCAACGCCGAGGCGCCGGAGGGCCACGAGTGCGGTGGCCACGGGCCCGCCGCCCTGCTCCTCCCACCGGAGCACCTCGCATTTGGCGTCGGGCCCGGGGTAGTCCTCCACCCGGGCCAGGTAATCCAGGGAGCACTGCCCTATGCCGGTCACCAGCATTATGAATTATACCCCTTGACAGCGCGCCTTTTCTGTAATAGATGTATAAAATGGAGAGCTTCTCCGGAATACGCCCTATCCGGGAGGTGGCGGGGATAAGGAAATTAATGACCTCGGAACTGGTTTACCGATAAAGCCAACCCCTCCGCGAGGAGGCTGCGGAAAGCGACGGGTCTTCATAGGAAGACGGCCGGGCTGCCGAAGGAAAGAATCCCTGGCATGCCCGGCATTTTTATGGCTAAAGGAGGTGGGTATAAAACGACGGCATTACACAACAAGGTGAGACAGGGGAGGCAAACACTTACCCTTTGTTGATATTTGGAGGCAAATATGAACCCGAGGACAACCCTTACTGCGGGACTTTTGGTTTTGGCCGGGCTTCTGGTCCTCTCCGGCCTGAGCGCCCCGTCCGCCCTTGCACAACCGCCGTACTGCGACGATACGAACGCCGTGCCGGGCGGGACTCTCAGCCCGTGCGACATCCCCAAGTACACGGAACCGCTCATCGTACCCCCTGCAATGCCCCGGGCAGGCAAAATCAAACGGAGAGGCGCGAAGAACATCGACTACTACGAAATCGAGGTCGTGGAGTTCATGCAGCAGATTCTTCCGCCCGGGCAAAACCAGACCAGGGTATGGAGCTACGGCGCGTTGGGGCATCCCATGACCCGCAACTACCCGGCCTTCACCATCGAGGCCAAGCGGGACAAGCCGGTCAGGGTCAAATGGATAAACAACCTGGTGGACCCGCTGACCGGCAACCACCTGCCCCACCTCCTGACGAACACGGTGGACCAGACCGTGCACTGGGCAAACCCCGTTGGCGAATGCGCTAACCCGGCAAAGGACAAAGACTGCAAGGGCACAAGCCAGCAGCCCTATACAGGGCCCGTCCCCATCATTACCCATGTCCACGGGGCTCACGTCGGACCTGAAAGCGACGGCTACCCCGAGGCATGGTGGCTGCCCGCGGCAAACGGAGTCGTCTGCAAGGAGAACGACCCTGCAAACGGCAACTACTGGTGCCGGGGTACGCTTTATGACCAGTTTGACAGGACGAACGTGGAACCCGGCACGGCGGTGTTCCAGTATCCCAACGACCAGCGGGCGACGACCCTCTGGTACCACGACCACTCCCTCGGCATGACCAGGCTTAACGTCTACGCCGGGCCGGCCGGGTTCTATATCATCCGGGGCAAGGAAGACCTCCTTTCAGGCATTCTGCCGGAACCCGCCCCCGCGCTTGGAGACCCGCCGGGCATGCAGTACTACGAGATTCCGATTGTGATACAGGACCGCTCGTTTAATTCCGACGGTTCGCTGTTTTATCCGAACGACCGCGAGTTCTTCGAGGGCCTGTTCGACCCCGGCATCAACACTGACCTTCAAATTCCCTTCGCCCCGGGCTCGGACGTGCTGCCCATCTGGAACCCGGAGGCCTTTTTCAACACCATGGTGGTAAACGGCCGGACCTGGCCCTTCCTGGACGTCGACCGGGGCCTGTACAGGTTCAGGCTGCTCAACGGCTGTAATTCGAGGTTCCTGAATCTGGCGATGTTCGTGGTCGATAGCAACGGCTCACTGGGCGAAGAGATACCCTTCTACGTAATCGGTACAGAGGGCGGCCTGCTGCCCAAGGTGGTAAAGGTTCAGACCGACGAGGCCACCGCGCTGCCGGGCGACGGGACCATACCCGCTCCGGTCCTCGGGACGCAGCCCGGCCAGGCGCTGCTGGTGGGGCCGGCTGAGCGGGCCGACGTGCTCGTGGACTTCGCCGGCATGCCGGCGGGAACGCGCGTGCGCATGGTCAACACCGCCCCGGACGCCCCCTTCGGCGGCCTCCCCGACACTCCGGCCGACCCCGCGACAACCGGGCAGGTGATGGAGTTCGTGGTGGGTGCAAACGCCGGACCAGCCTTCACCGCTCCGCAGGCCCTGGTGCTGGCCCCGAGGGTGGACCTCATTCCGGGGAACCTGGCAAGCCCGAGGCAGGTGTCTCTTAACGAGGAGGAGTCGCTTGAGGTCTGTGTAGAGATTCTGTCCGACGGGACAATAAGCCATGTGCCCGGCGTATTCCCGCCCGACTGCGGCGGTCTGCCGGGCGTCGTTCCCTTTGGCCCAACGGCGGCCCTGCTGGGCACGTATGATTCGGCGACCATGATTACCACCCCTCTCCTCTGGTCGCAGGACATCACCGAGAACCCGGCCCTGGGCTCCACCGAGCAGTGGGAGATATGGAACTTCACGGCGGACGCCCACCCCATCCACCTGCACCTGGTGCAGTTCCAGGTGGTGGACCGCCAGGCGATAGGGGTTCTTGTACCCTATGCCCCGGAGCCGTGGGAGGCGGGATGGAAGGATACCGTCATCGCCTACCCGGGTGAAATCACCCGAATCAACGCCATGTTCGACATCGAGGGCCTCTACGTCTGGCACTGCCACATCGTGGAGCACGAGGACAACGAGATGATGCGGCCGTACTATGTCGGCAACCCGTGCCTTGACCCCAACGTCGACCGCAACCCGCCTGTGGCAGGCGTAACATGTCCGTAAGAAAACGCCGGTGAAGCATGACCCGCGCAGGAAGGGCCGCCTTAGGGCGGCCCTTCCTTTCTTGGTGCGCCCGGCAGGGCGCACTCACTTGGAGGTGGAAGTCCTCTACAGGCCCG
>CBDVCR010000172.1:0-4942 GCA_965372535.1 uncultured bacterium
TATTTCTGAATTTTCCCATGCCTCTATTTTACAGTGTTCCGGCATGGTAAGTCCGACAGGCTCCTAAGGGATGTTAAAGGGGATAGCCCCGTACCTGAGCCTGAGGCCGAGCTTTACGTAGCAGGAGTTGTCCGTGCGGCCCTCAAGCGAGGAAAGCAGGGCCCCGGCATGGCACTCCTCAACGGCAAAGCCAAAGGCGCGGGCCTCCCGCCGGGCCGCAACCAGCATCCGCCCGGCCGCGGCCTTCCCGCCCCCGAGCCGCCTGAGTTCGGCCTGCGAGAGGCGGCAGTATATCGCCCCCCTCGGGTCCCCGGTCTTCCGGAAATGCCCGAGGGCTTCCTTAACGTATTTTTCCGCGAGGCCGTACTTGCCGGTCATCATGTGCGTCTTTCCAAGGCTCCAGAGCGTGTATGAATAGCTCACAACGTCCCCTATCCTCCGGTAAACGGCCACGGCGCGCCTGAAGTGTTCCCTCGCGCCCTTGAACTCTCCCCTCATCCTGAGGGCGTTGCCCATGCCGCAGTGGGAGTAGGCCGTGCCGAAGCCGTCCCTGAGTTTTCCGAAAAGCGCGTTCGCCTCGGTGTAATATTTTAACGACCTGCCGAAGTCCCCCCTGACCCTCGATGTGCCGCCCATCCCGCAGAGGCTGTAGCCTACCCCGCGTTCGTCGCCGAGCGCGCCGAACCGGGCCTTGGCCTCCCGGAAGGTCTTTACCGCCCCGGGTATGTCGCCCTTGACCCTCAACGCCCCGGCCTTCGCCCAGAGGGAGAAGGCCGCGCCTTCGGCATCGCCCCTCCTCAGGTATGCCTTCTCCGCCCTTGAAAGAAGGCCCATCGAGCCCTTCCAGTCGCCCAGGGCGCGTCTGGCAAGGGCGAGGCCCACCGAGGCGTCAAGTGCCCGGAGGGGTTCCCTGATCTCTTTGGAAAGCCCCACGGCCTCCTCGTAGTATCCCCCCGCGCCCGTGAAGTCCCCGGTCATGCGGCAGGTGTCGCCCGCCGCCAGGAGGCATTCAAGCCGGTCTTCCCCATCGGAACCCTTAAGCGCCCTTTTAAGGAGACGCAGGGCCTCGCGGTACCTGGACCGTTTTCTCAGCGACTCGGCCTTAAGGAGCAGTTCATGCACTGCGGGTGTTCTTCCTGACCTTCTCGACCACGGCCCGGTAGTCCCCGGAGCCGAAAAAGGCCGAGCCCATGACGAGCACTTCCGCCCCGGCGCCCGCGACTTCGGCTGAGTTTTCGGGCTTTACTCCTCCGTCCACCTCCAAAAGGGTGGAAAGCGAGCGCTCCTCCACCATCTTCCTCAGGGCCCTCAGTCTGGAAATCGCCTCCGGGATGAAACTCTGGCCGCCGAAGCCCGGGTTGACGGACATGACAAGCGCCATGTCCGCGTAGGGCAGGACGTCCTCGATATGGCCTACGGGGGTCGAGGGGTTGAGGGCGACCCCGCTCTTTGCGCCCTCTTCCCTTATCGCCTGGAGGGTCCTGTGCAGATGCACCGAGGCCTCGGCGTGCACCACCAGGTAGTCCGCCCCGGCGGAGACAAAATCCGTTATGTAGCGCTCGGGCCTGTCTATCATGAGGTGTACGTCCAGAGGGAGCCCCGTGGCCCTGCGGGCCGCCTCCACGATAAAAGGCCCTATGGTAATGTTGGGCACAAACAGGCCGTCCATGACGTCCACGTGTATCAGGTCGGCGCCGGCGTCCTCGGCCGCCTTAATCTCGTCTCCCAGCCTCAGGAAATCCGCCGAAAGTATCGAAGGAGCAATCTTGACCATGGCATTATCCCTCTTTGGTTTTCGGGTTAAAAAAACTCCGGGATTTCGGTACCTCGCAACGCTGCGCCCGCCGGGACGCCGGATGTAAAGGGCGCTGATACCGTTTTTTCTACCTTCACCCTCCCACGGTAAGGTAAACGGTGCTTCCGATTTTGATTTCCGAACCCGGCACGGGCCTCTGGCCTACTATGGCCTCGGCGTCAGCTTTACCTTTAAACACCACCTTGAGGCCCAGCCCCGAGGCGAGCAGGGCCGCGTCCTCTCTCATCATGCCCTTGAAGGACGGGCTGTAGTAGATTATATCACGGGCCCCCGCGCTGGCAACCAGGGTGATGGTCTCCCCGGTCCATTCCTCTGGGGCCGGCCTCTGGGCAATCACCCTGTCCCTCTTCACGGACCCGGAATGGACCCTGATCGTCCTTTCAATGACGAGCCCCTCCTCTGTCAGAATCCTTTCGGCCTCGGCAAGTGAGATGCCGGTAACGTCGGGGATAAGGCGCACCTCGGGGCCTTTGCTCAGGACGACGATTATCTCCGACTGCCCCTTTACCTGGCTGCCGGCCTCCGTGCCCTGCTCTATTACGTAGCCGGAGGGCACGTAGAGGTCGGTGACCTCCGCTGCCACCTTTACCGAAAGGCCCACGTTATTCAGGAGCCGGGCGGCGTCGGGCAGGCTCCTGCCCTTGAGGTCGGGCACCTGCACCCTGACATGCCTGCTCATGACGAGAAACGTCACCGACGCCGACAGCGCGGCCACCGAAGCGAACGCGAGCGCATAGAGCGGCATCCTGTAATACCACGGCAAGAGCCGCGCCCTTGCGTACCAGCTCATCCCTGTCTCCTTAATCTCACGCAAAAAAAGCCGTCCATCCCGTTTCTGTGGGGATACGTCCTTAAAACGCCCTCTCTTACGAAGGGCGCTTCAAAAGGAGCGTCCTCTATGATAAAAAAATTACCCGAACTCTGCAACAGCGCCTCCACGACCTCCTCCCCTTCTTCGGGCTCCGTGGAGCAGGTGCAGTAAAGGAGCGTGCCGCCGGGCCTGACGCGCCCCGCGGCTGACAGGAGTATCCGGAGCTGTTTTTCGCGGTACCGGGAAAGGTCCCCCTCCACGTGCCGGTACTTTACGTCGGGGTTGCGCCTGATAACCCCGGTGGCCGAACACGGGGCGTCCACCGCCACCCTGTCGAAGTCGCCGATACTGTCAAGCCGGGTAATGTCCCCCCGCACCACCTTCACCGACCTGAGCCCCATCTCGGATACGTTCTCGCGGAGCCTGCTGATTCTTTTTTCGTCGATTTCAACGGCCACCACCTCTCCGGCATCCTCCATCATCTGGGCGATATGGGTGGTCTTGCCCCCCGGGGCGGCGCAGGCGTCGAGCACGCGCTCTCCGGGCCGGGGGTCGAGCATGTAGGTGACAAGCTGGGCGGCCTCGTCCTGCGCCCTTACGAGGCCGGAAAGACCGCCAAGGTCCCTGAACGTATGTGCCCCCCCGAGCCTGAGACCCACCGGGCTGTAAGCAGTGGGCTCGGACTCGATGCCAATCTCCCCGAGCATCCGCGCCGCATCGTCCCTTGAGGCCCTGAGGGTGTTGACCCTCAGCGTAAGGGGCGGTATACGGTTGCCGGCCCTTGCCAGCTCAAAGGCCTCCTCGAATCCGAAGCGGCCCACCCACCGCTTTATCAGCCACAGGGGATGGGAAGTAAGGAGGGCGATGCCGGAAGCCCTTGCCTCTTCGGACAATGACCCGTCCGCAACGTCTTTTTCCATGTCCCCAAGCTCCTGCTCAAGCCGCTCCCGCTCCCGGAGGACGTTTCTCAGGACCGCGTTTACCAGCCCCTTTCGCCTTTGCTCCGCGCCCACCGCTTCGTTTACCGAGGCCCAGTCCGGCACGCGCAGAAAGAATATCTGGTAGAGGCCGAGCCTGAGGTTGTCCATTGTCCCGCGACGCAGGCCGCGGGGGTTTTCAAGGAATTTCAGGAGGACCCAGTCGAGTGTGTCGCGGTACCTCAGGACGCCGTAGACAAGCTCCATGAGAAACGCCCGGTCCCTGCGGTCGATCCCCTCCGAGAGGGCATCGAGGGCGTCCGAGGGTTTCGCGCCCCTTGCAAACACCTTCCCCAGGGCGGATATGGCGAGTCTCCTTACGGCCCGCATAATGGAAGATTATATATCCTCCCGGCACCGGGGGGCAAACCGGGCCGGATGATGCCGCCGGGCGCACAAAAAAAAGGCGCCCCGGCATGCCGGGGCGCCTCGGGTTGTCAGGCTTAAAGCTTCTTGACGTTTTCAGCCTTCGGGCCTTTGGGTCCCTCGGCAATATCAAAGCTCACGGCCTGGCCTTCGGCAAGGCTCTTGAAACCGTCGTCCTGGATGGCCGAGTAGTGAACAAAAACGTCGCCGCCGTCTTCGCTGGTTATGAAACCGAAGCCCTTGGTTTCATTGAACCATTTAACAGTTCCGTTCGGCACTCTGCTTTACCTCCTTCTTTGGATTTGAAGATTTCGGAGCTGTGTTGGGAGCCCAAAGCCAAAGTCTTTGCAGCCTACGAACAGCGTCTACTTCCGAACTTCATAATTCTAATAATACATATTCAGGGCCTGCCGGTCAAGTATATTTTTTAATCAGGAGTTCCCCCAATTTTTTTGGTTCTCCATCCGTCATTCCCGCTTCCCTCTTTTCGTCATTCCCGCGCAGGCGGGAATCCAAACTTCTTACGTCGTCAAGCCGTTATACAAATCCGCCCATTCGGGGTTATGCTCCTCAATCAGCCTGAGTTTCCATGCCCGGTTCCATTTTTTTATCTGCCTCATAAACCCTTTTAGTCAGATTCGATGTTACTCCCACGTATAGGGTCCCTCTCCTTTGGCTGGATGGAATGTAAACGCAAAAGTTCTCTTTCATGTGCAGGGATTATATAGAAAAAAATGATAGGGGTAGGGAAGGCATTCGCCTCCCCTCCCTCCGAACCGGACATGCGGTTCTCCCGCATCCGGCTCTCCAGTCAGTGGTTTCCACATCGGGATTGACGAGCCGATTCATAGGCTGCGGTTAATGTGAACAGCCCAAGCTCGACAAAGTAAGCGTTCGGCCATTTCCGATGGTCAAGCCCTCTGCCGCCTCCAGATTCCTGCCGGAGCAGACCTTGTCCATCAGACTGAACCA
>CBDVCR010000173.1:0-4924 GCA_965372535.1 uncultured bacterium
CTAAGCTATTATGCTTGCTTATTCAGTGTCCAATCTATCTGTAGGGCGGTGGAGCGCCTCGGCGAGTTTTGTCCGCTCGGTCGGGCTGTTCGGAAACGCCTTCGGCCCGGAGCGCGTGGAGCAGATGGATTATTTCAGGGCGATAGTGCCGAGGGTCGACTGGCAGTGGATGTTCGTCATGGGCATTTTGCTCGGCGCTTTAGTCTCCTCCGTCACTTCCGGGAGTTTTCGTTTGAAGTCCGTCCCGGACATGTGGCGGTCACGGTTCGGCGGCAGCGTGCCCAGGCGCGCGGGTGTGGCTTTTCTGGGGGGCACGGTTTCCCTCTACGGCGCGCGCATGGCGGGCGGCTGACCCAGCGGACACGGGCTGAGCGGTCTGTCTCAGCTTGCGGTGAGCGGGTTCGTGGCCCTCATGTGCTTCTATGGCGGCGGGGTGGTCGTTGCCCAACTGCTTTACAGAGGGGGGAAAGGGACATGAAACTGCTTATATACGGGTTGGCGACAGGCTTCCTGTTCGGCTTTTTCCTCCAGAAGGGCCGCGTGCTCAGATATGACAGGCAGGTGGGCGCGCTCCGCCTGATGGACATGACCATCTTCAAGTTCATGCTCTCGGCCATCATGGTGGGGATGGTGGGCATATTTCTGCTCTACGACCTTGACCTTATCAAGCTCCGCATGATGCCCCTTGTGCTGGCCCCAAACATCATCGGGGGCGCCCTGTTCGGCATCGGCTGGGGATTTCTCGGCTTACTGCCCGGGCACTGCCGTGGGAGCCCTTGGGGAGGGCAGGTGGGACGCCCTCTGGGGAATTTTGGGCATGTTTTCAGGGGCCGCTCTCTATGCGCTGACGTATCCGGCCCTGGAGAGCACGGGCTTCCTTACCTGGGGGAAGACTAAAATTTATCCCCTCTCACAGCTGCTCGGCGTCAACCACTGGTTCATAATCCCGGTATTTGTCACGGGAGTGGTACTCATGTTCCGGTGGTTCGAAAAGAAGGGCCTTTAACGCCGGGGTAAGCGCGGCCTCTTCTGTATCAGCCGCAAGGCACTGTGCGGCGCCCTTTCCTTTTGCCAATCGGTTATAATCGAGTTCAATTTTGTCCTTATGTGAACACGTATCATTTCAAAAGGAATAAACGGAGAGAGGCCACTCACATGTTTAAGCGGGTAGTGCTTTATCTGAGAATGATTAAAATCGCCCATTCCGTATTTGCTCTGCCTTTTGCCTTTACCGCAGCCGTTATCGCCGCGGAGGGGATTCCCTCTCTAAAGCAGATATTCTGGATAACCGTCGCCATGGTGGGGGCGCGAAGCGGCGCGATGGGGCTTAACCGGTTTATCGACAGGAAAATCGACGCCGTTAACCCCAGGACACGCCGGAGGGAGTTGCCTTCAGGGCTGATTAAGGCGGGCGAGGCTCTGGCGTTTTCTCTTGTATCTTTGGGCGTGCTCGTGCTTGCGGCTTACATGTTAAACCCCCTGTGCCTGAAGCTCTCCCCGCTTGCCATAGCGGTTCTCGCGGTGTATTCATACACCAAGAGGTTTACGTGGGCGTCCCATTTCGTCCTCGGGCTTGCCATCTCCGCAGCTCCCATTGGGGCATGGATAGCGGTACGGGGCGCCTTCGAGCCGGAGATATTGCCCCTTGCCTTCGCCGTACTGGCCTGGCTTGCGGGGTTCGATGTCCTTTATGCACTCCAGGACGTGGAATTCGACAGGTCCCATGGACTGCACTCCATGCCCGCGAGGTTCGGTGTTGTGCGGTCGCTCGTAATGGCGAGGGCGCTCCACCTGTTTGCGTGGGCGCTCCTGGCCCTTACCGGGACGCTTTTCCAACTTGGCGCATGGTACTGGGCCGGGCTTGCCATTACGGCCGTGCTTTTTCTCTACGAGCATTCCCTTGTCAGGGCCGACGACCTCAGCAGGCTCGACATGGCGTTTTTTAACATGAACGGGTATATCAGCGTCACGGTTTTCGTCTTTACGGCGGTTGATTATGTGCTTGGCTAATCACTTGATTTAATTTGATTTTTATTTAAATGTTCTTGTGCTATAATTTCCTATGCGAGTGATAGTAGTCGGGGCCGGTGAGGTCGGCTACCAGGTAACCAGGTTCCTCGCCCTTGAAGGGCTTGACGTGGTGACCATAGAAAAAGACCCCGTTAAAATAGGCAGGATAAGCGAAGAACTCGACGTGGCGACCATCGTCGCCGACGGCTTAAGCCCCCTGGGGCTTAAGGAGGCCGGGGCCGAGGACGCCGACATGCTCATTGCGGTCACCGACAGCGACGAGACGAACATGATAGCCTGCCTGTTGGCCAAGGCCATGTTCGGCATCCCCCGCAAGATAGCCAGAATCAGGAACCCGGAATATTTCGGCAACGAAAAACTTCTGAGCAGCGAAAACCTCGATATAGACCCCGCAATAAGTCCCGAGATGGAGGTGGCAACAGCCGTTATAAGGCTTATCGAGGCCCCCTTTGCCTCCGACGTGGAAGACTTTGAGGGCGGGCTGATAAGAATCATCGGCTTCAGCGTGCCGGAGGGCTCAAACCTCATGGGGATTGCCCTTAAGAACATTAAGGACCTCGCCCCGCCGAAAAACTTCCTCATCGGCATGGTCGAACGTGAGGGCTCCGCAATTATTCCATCGGGGGAAGTAAGGATACAGGCCGACGACATTATCTATATGCCCGTCAGAAAATGGGAAGTGGGCGATGCGATACGGTTTCTCGGCGCGTCGGCCAAGCCGGCCAAAAAGGTCATGGTGGCGGGCGGGGGCAGGATTGGCTACTATGTCGCATCCGCCTTGGAGGCCAGGGCGGACGTGAAGGTCATTGAAAAGGACGCGGAGAGGTGCAAGTTCCTGAGCAAGACGCTCGGCAAAAGCATCGTGCTGCACGGCGACGGCTCGGACGAGAACCTGCTCCTTGAGGAAAACATCGGCGACATGGACGTCTTCGTCTCGGTCTCCAATAACGAAGAGCTAAATATCATGTCCTCCCTGCTGGCCAAGCGCCTGGGGGCCAAAAAGACCATTACCATCGTAAACAGGCCCGACTACCTCTCGCTGGCCAAGGGGCTGGGGCTCCGGACGGTACTCAGCCCAAGGATGATAACCGCGAGCTCCATCCTCAAATATGTGCGGAGAGGGGACATCCTTTCACTTACGGCCATCGCCGAGGGCAAGGCGGAAGTCATAGAGGCCAGGATACGGAAGGGCTCGAACCTCCTCGGAAAACCGCTTAAGGATGTCAAGATGCCCAGGTCCTCCCTGGTGGGCTCCATCGTGAGGGGGGAGAAAATCATCATCCCCTCCGGCGACGATGTGATTGTCGAGGGAGACAAACTGATATTCTTCACGCTCAGGGAATCCATCAGGGCGGTGGAAAAACTCCTCGTGTGAACGGCGGCCGGTTGAGATGAACTATCCGTTGATATTGCACGTCACCGGCTCGGTGCTTTTGATTATATCGGCCTTCATGCTGCTTCCCGCGGCTGTCTCGGCGATATACTCACAGCCCGACCTGAAGGCGCTTGCGGTGTCCCAGATAGTCACACTGTCTTTCGGGCTTGTTCTTTATTTCTTCACCAGAGGGCACAGGAAGGACGTTATCAGGCACAGGGACGTCTTTGCCATGGTCACCCTGAGCTGGATTGCCACGAGCCTTTTCGGATGTCTTCCCTACCTGTTTTCCGGCAGCCTCGGCAGTTTCACGAACGCCTACTTCGAGGCGACGGCGGGCTTTACGACCACCGGGGCGACCGTGGTGCGGGATGTCGAGGCCCTTCCCATGGGCATACTGTTTTGGAGGAGCCTTACGCAGTGGTTGGGCGGCATGGGGATAATACTTTTCGCCCTCGCGGTGCTGCCCTTTGTCGGAAGCGGCGGCATGCAGCTTTTCAGGGCCGAGGCGCCGGAGTTGACCGTGGACAGGCTGAGGCCCCGGATAATAGATACCGCCAAGGCGCTCTGGTATATTTACGCGGCATTGACCGCAGCGGCCTTCGCTCTTTATAAGGCCGGGGGCATGGACGTGTTCGACGCCCTCTGCCACGCCTTCACGAGCCTGGCGACAGGGGGCTTTTCCACAAAAAACGCAAGTATTGCCCATTTCCAGAGCCCCTTCATAGATGCCGTATGCACGGTGTTCATGTTCCTTGCCGGGATAAACTACTCGCTTTATTTCTACGGCTTCAGGGGAGACCTTTCGAGGTTCTGGCGGAGTTCGGAGTTCAGGTTTTACATCAGCGTGACGGCAACGTCCATCGTGTTGATAATGTTCAGCACTGGTTCTTACTATTCGGGTGTACTCGAGTCCTTCAGGTACGCGTCTTTCCAGGCGGTCTCCATTATGACCACCACGGGCTACTCGACCGCGGACTACGAGCAATGGGCGCCTTTTGCACGGATGCTTCTGGTTACGCTCATGTTCTTCGGCGGGATGATAGGCTCAACGGGCGGCGGCATGAAACAGGTGCGGGTGCTCCTTATGCTTAAACAGGGCTACAGGGAGCTTTACCAGCTCATCCACCCCCATGCGTTCACGACGATGAAGCTCGACGGCAAGCACATCACAAAGGAGATACTGGGGAGCATCTGGGGTTTCCTCTTCATTTTTATGTTTATTTGCGTCCTCGGCTCTCTGGCCATGTCCGCCCTCGGGGTGGATATGATAACCTCTTTCTCGACCGTGGTCTCGGCCGTCAGCAACGTTGGTCCCGCCCTGGGAGAGGCCGGCCCGACGGAAAACTACCACGGCCTTCCCGGGGCCGGCAAATGGGTGCTGGCATTCTGCATGCTCGCCGGAAGACTTGAGATATACACCGTGGTGATTCTTTTCATGCCCCGCTTCTGGAAGAAATAGTCCGTTCATTGCATGAGCACTATGGAAAAAGAGAACAAAAGATATGAAAACAATCA
>CBDVCR010000174.1:0-4861 GCA_965372535.1 uncultured bacterium
ATTATACAACATTTACCCCTGATTTGTCACCTATTTAATGACCGGATTAATAACAGGTGAGTTGCCGACGTAAGAGTAGAAATTCACATCCCCCCCAGCGAACCCTATCGGGTCTTCGGATAAAAACCTCCCCATCTCCGGGGAATAATACCGAGCGCGATAATAATAATCTCCCGTTTCGTCCTGTTCGCGGCCCGTATAGCGGAATGGGTTGGCCGCACCTGAGCCGTCGGTATCCAACACAATCTCCGTCTGCCCGAAAGGAGAATAGTTATAACGCGCCGTCATGTTGCCGTTTTCGTCCGTAAGAGCGATTATGCTCCCCAGCGCGTCGGCGTGGTAGTACCGCACCGCACCGTCCGGCGTAATCCGAGCCAGCGGCTCATCGATTTGTGTTTTCTTGTCTTTCATCGCACTCGCCATTTTCAATAAATGTGATAAAGCATGATAAAGCAAGACCTGAGCCCATTTACATTTAGCACTCCCCCTCTTAGTTTTTATCATGTTCCAATCGATTCAGTTGTGAATTTAAATCAATATCCACCTCGTTTCGTTTATATTCATCATACCGAACAAATTTTACTTTGATAGAATAATTATTAGCCAATGTTTCTAAAACGCATTTAGCCAGAGTCCGCTCATCTTTCTCAAGGCATCCTACAGCATTTCTCTTAATAATTTCTGAAATGTATTTCCTTCCAGTCTTGTGCTTAAAATCACCAGGTACATAATAGTCAGACACATAATTTTTTATGGCAAGCTAATGCAATGGTTACATCACTATGGCAAGCCACGGAAATTATTCACACTCCCCTCTACCCCCACCACTCCAGGGCTTTAACGGCAGCCCTGAACTTATCCAGCCTCTTTATGCTTTCGATGTAGAACTTCCGGCCATTATACAGCGGGTTTTCCACCTCCACGGTGTCTCCCGAGGCGAGGTCGAAGTGTTCGTAAAACACGGGGAACTCCACGACAAGAAGCGGGGCCTTGCGCTGCTTGAGGACATGCGCGAGCACGTCGTCTGCCATGGCCTTGCGCCTCACGGCCCTGAACTCGAACTCTCCGGGGTATGCGCCGTACTTTGCAATAGAGTCGCCGTCGGAGACCCTTGAAACGTCGAGCCATTGGCCGCCCTTTTCCGCAGGGTTGTAATTCCGCTTAAAGCGCGCCGTTATGTCGTTTGCCAGGTCCGCCACGGGAGTGCGGCCGAAGGTGAACTTGGCGTGCTCCCCGGCAAGCTCCGCCTTCGATATCGTCCTGGCGGCTGCGGGAGCGGCGTCGGGAAGGCAGTAAAGCTCCCACTTGCCCTTGCGGTACCTCACAGTGGAGCGGCACTCGCGAGCCAGACGGCGGAGGAACTCCGAGGGCTTTATCTCCCCGAAGCCGAAGCCGAACTTATATCCTCCCGTGATGGCGGAGGCGTAGCTTGCCCCGGCATCTGAGAACGCTGCGGCGTCGATGTCCGCCAGGGCGAAGCCCATGCGCTTTACGATAAAGTGCTTCATCACCCGGTCGGGCCTCTCAATTAACGTTCCCGTGCCGCCGTAGTCTCCGGTTGCGTCCACCGCCCAGTCGGCGTCGACCGCGATGTCTTTGCCGATTACCACCCTGGCAGACGCGGTGGCAAGCGGCTTTTCCGCCTCCCCCGCTGCCGGGAGGTAGGAGACCTCTTTTCTGAGGCCGTCCACCCCGGCCTCGCCGGAGATGAGTACGAGTCTGGTCATGGCGTCCCAGCCTCCGGCCTGGTGGGTAAGGGATATAGCGCCGGAGGCCCCGGCCGCGATGCTCAGCTCCGAGAAGGCCAGACAGCTTCCGCTTGCCTCCGCTGCGACAAGCCTTACCCTTGCCTCGCCGGAGCCGGGGTTTTTGACTTCCGCAAAATGCGTCTGCCGGTCTATCGTGCCCTGGGAAGCGGAAGGGTAGGAGGCCCATGCGAGCACCCTGCCCTCGGGCCTGAGCGTGGGGGTCTTCTCAATCCCCATGCCCCGGTACGACGTAAGCGCCGGCGGCGGCGAGTAGGTCTCGAAGTCCTCCTCCTCGGGCGGCTCCACCACGGTAACGGTCTTTTTCATATATTGGACCTCGAAGCTTCCGTCAAGGCCGTAGGGCATTAGGGCGAACTCCGTGGCCCAGCTGCCCCCGTCCTGGCCGAGCGTGACGGTCTTTGTCGAGCCTGAGGGCACGAGGATTTTCTCGTACCGGATAACCGCCCCGGTCGATATGTCCTTTATGACGGCGCTCAGCACCCCGTCCGAGGCGTTAAGGTTCTTTACCTTCGCCTCATACTTCTGGCTCGTTATGCTCCCCGCGCCGGTGAAGGCGGCCCAGACCTTCTGCACGGACTTGACGGCCAGGGCGACGGGGGCCGCGGCCTCTTCCATGAGGTCTCCGTGGGAGGCCGCGGAGACGATGGCCTCTGCCTGTCGCGTTCCGGTCTTTCCGGCCCCGAGGTTCCTCTGCCTGCTTATCTCCGCATCCGCACTGAAGGCCACTACCGCCCGGCCCGGCCAGTCCGGGTGCTCGTCGCCCGCCTGGCCGGTGTAGGCCGTGCAGCCCGTGGTCTGCCTTATGCCGTCTATATAGACCTGGCCGATGGCTTTTACCGGCTCCGGGCTTACGAGGTAGACGTACCCGGTGCGGACCTCAAAGACCGTGCGGCCCTTGCCGTGGGCCGAGGCAGTGGTGGAGCCGTAACCGCGCGTCACGGTAAAGGTCGTCCCGGCCTTGGCCGTCACCCTCATCCGCTCCGAGGCAGCCTGTATGGTAAAAGGAGCGGCAGGGTAGCGCGAGGCGTTGTCCACCTCGATGGTGGTCTGCGAGGCCGTGATGCCCGCCGCAAGCAGGGCGGTGGCCCCGCCCGCGATGCAGTGGGTCCGGACGGCCTCGACCGAGCCATAGCCCAGGTTGGGGAGCTTGCCCGCGTCGGCAAGGTCGAGGTTGGGATAGCCTGTCAGCGAGAGGCGGTCGGGCATTATGTGGTCTCCCCGATAACCCTTACGGCGGGGGTCTTGTTCGCGCCGCCGATTTTGACGTGGTCGGTGTCGGTCTGGGAGTCGGTGAGGATTATCCTTATCTCAAACGGCGCGGTGGTGTTGACCCCGAGGCCGGAGGAGGGAAGCCCCACCCTTATGCCCGTGTCCGTCCCGCCCGTCCACTCCTCGGTGACGGCGGTGTGCAGGTCCGTCCACGTGGACTGCCCCTTGCTCCTAACCTGCCACTTCCACGTGACGTTATGTATCGCGTCGGTTATGCCGCCCTCGAAGAACAGGTCGGCCTCGAGGAAGTCGATGTTGCCGCTAAAGCCGGGGTCTATCATGGCCCTGTAAAACTCCTTGTCCGTAAAGGGGCTCGCAAACTGAATGTCCGAGGAGGCCTCCCCCAGCGCCATCCTTATGTCCGTTGCGTACTGCACGTGGTCAAAAGCTATGCCCATAAAAAACCTCCTGTTAGTATTTCAGGTCAGCCCTGAACTCCACGCTCGACACCCGGCAGGCAAAGCCCATCAGGTCTATGTCCCGCGGTTCGTCGAGCGCGCCCTTGAATACGGTCTCCGCGTCCGAGGGGACCCCGGCGGCGTCGAGGTATGTTTCCTTGATGGTCACCTCCGCGCCCTCGAACGGATACGTCTCGCCTAATTCGACGAGATAAGTGTACGCCTTGTACCGGTCGTTTTTGAAGCCCAGATTTATGTTTGCGTTAAGCCCCTCGCTGTCGGAGCGGCGGATGTCCTCGCCCAGCCCGGAGAGGTCGCCTAAGTAGTCCTCGTATCGCTGCCCGCCCACGGTTATGTTCCCGTCCGAGAAATAGAGCGTGGGGCCGGAGTTCAGGAGCGTTATTTCCATGAGGTAGACGGGTCTGGCCCTGTCCTTATCTCTTGCCTGTGCTATGGTGGTCATCGAGCATCCTCTCCGTCATTCCCGCGCAGGCGGGAATCCACTTTTAAACCTGTCCCCGCAGGCAGTAGGCGGGGAATGGATGCCCGACTGAGACCTCGAGCATGACGGCTTTCGGGCTGTTGGCTCCTCATGGCAGCACCTCCATGAACTCAAAGCGCACGCCGTAGCTCTGGTAGGCCGCCTCGGTCACATCCATCGGCCCGGCGAGTTTTCCATAAATCCAGACGCCCGTGTGGTCGTAAAGCCAGAAAGGTTTCGAGCCCTGCCATGCGTCGTTAAGCGCAAGCAGGTTGTCCTTCTGCGCCTCGCCCATGCGGGGCAGGGTGTAGCTCCGCCTGCGCTTGGGGTCTCCGTGGACGAGGAACCTGTCCTGCCCCCCGGAGGTCACTGCGTTTTCGGCGTTGAATATTTTGTCCAGTTGCCCTGCGGGCCGCGAGGGGCCGCGCTCCCAGGAATATGTCGAGGCAAGAAAAAGTTCCGGGATTTCCGGTATGGAGGCCGGGGTGGTGATGATGAACTTCCAGTAGCGCTTTGTGGCCGCGTTCCATGACTTGTTTATCAGCCCGGCCGTGCCGGTCCACTGCGTCACGGCGGGAGTGTAGGCGAGGTCGTCGTCGGAGTATTTTATGTCCAGGCTCATGCCGTCGAGGTTGTGGCCCGCGGGAATGAGCAGCCTGTCCACCGCGAGGTTGCCCGCTGCCCCCTGGTCGATTTTTATCTCGATGGTCTCGGCGGCGGTGGGTTTGAAGAGCCGCCCGACGTTGCGGTCATAAAGGCGGTACAGGGGATACGCCGTGTCCTCCGTGCCCGCCGAGAGTGAGACCGTGGAAGTCTCAAGGATGTTAATGTGCGCGGTCTTTATCATGGGCCTCCTTTAAGCCGGTTTTTACTAACCAGTTAGTTTTAATACTCAGAGCATAAAATAGTTTATACCCCCCTTTAGCAAAGGGGGGCGGGGGGGG
>CBDVCR010000175.1:0-4861 GCA_965372535.1 uncultured bacterium
TCTACTGAAGTATTAGTCTGCAGCCAAAGCAATTCTCATGCCGAACAGTATTGGGGGACTCCCCTTTATTTTCGGTTCTTCATCCGTCATTGCCGCTTCCCTCTTTCCGTCATTCCCGCGCAGGCGGGAATCCAGTGTTTTCAAAGTTTCTGTCATTTCCGGCTTTTGGATTCCCCGGCCAAGCCGGGAAATGACATATAGGACATTACTTATGCAGAAGTCAATAGTCGGATTCGACGTTTGTCGGATTCGACGTTACTCCCACGTACAGGGTCCCTCTCCTTTGGCTGGATAGAATGTAAACGTAAAAGTTCTCCTTCATGTGCAGGGTTTATATGAAAAAAAATGGATTCCCGCCTGCGCGGGAATGACGGCTTTTAACTTAACTCCTGCAAAAACAAACGCTTTTCAAAGACGCTGATTTTTTTCTCCTTCTGGCGCGGAGTACGCGGCCTTCCTGTGCACTCCCTTGAAGGGTTGCCTTGCCATGCTCTGTTAACGGAGGACCGCTTTGTCAAGCCGGGTCCGGAAACAGATTATTCCATTCTTGCAGCGGGAATGTTTTTTAACCGGGTACGGGCATGAAACGGCACTCATAAGACGAGGGCGCGTACCTCGATGCGGGCGCTCCTTTGTACGGCGATGAGTGAGTCCCCTCTTGCCGGTTCCGCCCCGCTTTATTGCAGGAACGTCTTTCGGCGGGGTTGGAAAACCCCGCCTATCGAGATGCACTCTTAATCCCTCACCGACCCGGCGGGACTTTCCAGTCCCGCCGGGTCGGTGATACGGGGCGAGACCTGTGGAAAAGAACCGTTTACGCCCTGTAAGGCCGAGAGGCGCTATTTTGCCTGATGACATTCCACAGGCTTTTCATTTTGGCATGCCTTGCCGATAGGCGGGCATTATCTTTTCCCGGCGCCCCTGGTTTTGCCTTATATAACCTTATATAAATTGAATCGCGGGGCTGATTGCAAACCCGCATTGCCTGTGCTAAGCTGAGGACGAAAAGCAGTTCTTTCAATGGACGCCCGGAGGGAGGGACCCCTGGACAAAGCCGCCTGGTACCAGCTCGGCATCCGCGAGGCGCTTGAGGCGCTCGGCGCCTCCGAGGACGGCCTTGACGCCGGGGAAGTCCGGAGGAGACTCGAAAAGTACGGCCCCAACAAGCTGGCCGAGGAAGAAAAGACAAACAGGCTCGGAATTCTCCTCCACCAGTTCACAAGCCCCCTCATCTATATCCTCATCATCGCCGCGGTGGTAACCCTGTTCCTTGGGGAATACATAGACATGGGCGTCATCCTTGCCGTTATCGTGCTGAACGCGGTTATAGGCTACGTCCAGGAGTTCAAGGCGGAGGAGAGCGTAAGGGCCCTGAGGAAAATGGTCGTCCCCAGGGCGCGGGTCGTGAGGGAAGGCCGGGAGATGGAGATAAACACCGAGGAGCTTGTGCCCGGCGACGTGGTGCTCCTGGCATCGGGTTTCAGGGTGCCGGCGGACTTGAGGCTGATACGGACGATTGAGCTAAAGACGGAGGAGGCCATGCTTACCGGGGAGTCCATCCCCGCGGAGAAGACCACCCACCCGATAAGGGAGGAAAACCTCACGCCCGGGGACCAGCGGAACATGGCCTTCATGGGCACGGTGGCGGCAAGCGGCAGGGGAAGGGGTGTCGTGGTCGAGACCGGGGAGAGGACCGTGCTCGGACAGATTGCCGAGGAGGTCAGGGAGGTCCCGGTTGCCAGGACTCCCCTTCAGGACAAGCTCGACCGGTTCGCCAGGCTCATCGGGGCCGTGGTAATGGGGGTTTCGGCGGTGGTCTTTGTCGCGGGGATATTGCTCGGCGCCGACCTGGCCGAGATGTTCCTCACCGCCGTGGCCACGGCCGTTTCCGCCATACCCGAGGGGCTTCCCGTGGCCGTTACCATCGTCATGGCCATCGGGATGGCGAGGATGGCGAGGCGCAACGCCATTATAAGGAAACTCCCCGCCGTCGAGACCCTCGGAAGCACCAGCGTCATCTGTTCGGACAAGACCGGCACGCTTACCATGAACGAGATGACCGTCAGGTACATCTTCGACGGCACGCATACCTACGAGGTAACGGGCAGCGGGTACGAGCCCGTGGGTGAGATCCTTCACGAGCAGTTTCACGTGAACCCGAAGGAACTTAAAGTGCTCCAGCAGGTGCTGAGGATAGGGCTCCTGTGCAACGAGTCCGGCATCTACCAGGAGGAGGGCCGCTACAGGGTGGACGGCGACCCCACCGAGGGGGCCTTAATCGTCTCGGCCATGAAGGCGGGCCTCAACCCCCAGGAGGAGAGCAGGAACTACCCCCGGCTGGCCCTTATTCCCTTCGAGTCCGAGCGGGGCTACATGGCGAGCCTTCACGCCCACAGGGGGAAAAAATATATTTTCATCAAGGGGGCGCCGGAGAAAGTCCTCGACATATGCACGGGCATGGCCTGCGAGATGCCGGCCCTGGAAAGCCAGAAAGCCGCCGTGGCGTTTGCACGGGAGGGCCTGAGGGTGCTGGCCATGGCGTATAAGGAAGCCCCGAAGGACATGGAGGAGATTGCCCACAGGGACCTGGGGGAGGGGCTGGTCTTCGCGGGCCTCCAGTGCATGATGGACCTCCTGAGGCCGGAGGCAATCGAGGCGGTAAAGGGCTGCGACAGGGCGGGCGTCAGGACGGTGATGATAACCGGCGACCACTCGGTAACGGCCGTTGCCATCGCCAGGAGCCTCGGCATAGGAGGAGTGGAGCCCGGGGTGCTTACGGGCAGGGAGCTTGAGGCAATGGGCGAGGATGAACTGTTTGAGAGGGTAAGCGACGTCTCGGTCTTCGCGCGGGTCTCGCCCCGGCACAAACTGCGCATAACCCGGCAGCTTATGCGGCAGGGGCATACCGTGGCGGTAACCGGCGACGGGGTAAACGACGCCCCGGCGCTTAAGGCCGCGCACCTCGGGGTGGCCATGGGCAGGACGGGCACGGACGTCGCCAGGGAGGCGGCGGACATGGTGCTTGCCGACGACAACTTCGCCAGCATCTTCTCGGCGGTCGAGGAGGGGAGGGTCGTCTATGACAACATAAAAAAGGTCACCCTGTTCCTCGTCTCCTGCGGCCTCGGGGAGCTTGTGGCCATCCTCGCCACCATATTAAGCGGGTTTCCCATCCCCTACATCCCCGCCCAGATACTCTGGCTGAACCTCGTGACCAACGGCTTTCAGGACGTGGCCCTTGCCTTCGAGCCGGGAGAGCCGGGGGTGCTTGAGAGGCCTCCGCGAAGCCCGAGGGAGGGCATACTTTCGAGCCTTATGGTGCGGAGGACGCTGCTCATGGGCCTTACAATGGCTGCGGGGACGTATTTCATGTTCATAACCAGCCTCGCCCACGGGGTGCCCCTTGAGCGCTCGCGCACCATAGCCCTTACCACCATGGTGTTCTTCCAGTTCTACCAGGCGTTTAACTGCCGCTCCGAGAGCCGCTCCATCTTCAGGATGAACCCCCTGGGCAACCCGTTTCTACTTTTCAGCGTCGTGGCGGCGTTTTTCGCCCAGCTTGCGGTCCTCTACGTCCCGGCATTTCAGTGGGTGTTCCGTACCGTGCCTCTTACCTTCGTCGAATGGGTGGAAATAGGGCTCGTGACCCTGACCATCGTGGCCGCCGTGGAGGCGGACAAATGGATACGGAGAAGGCGCAAAGGCCCCGCGTAGGCCGCTTTATGCATGGTCTTATGCCCCCTCCTTTATAACAAGCCGGGGCCGGGTTGCTGTTTCAGACAAAAAAAGGGCCGGAGATTTGATATCGTCTCCGGCCCTTTTGCTCTTTAAGAGTGCCTTACTCTGTCGTAAAGCTCCAGGTGTCGCTGTCGGTCGTGTCCGTGCCGTCGGTTGCCTCAACCTTCCAGAAATACGTCGTCCCGGCGGTCATGTCGCCCGCTCGAAGGCCTCCTCGCCCCAGGGATACCGGTCCACGGGGTTTTTGGCGTGCTTGAGGAGGTAGGGGCTTTTCTCTTTAATTAGGCGGTTGGGGTTTCCCTTTTCCATTAGCCCTTGCATAGCAAAACAGGGCTTCGCGGCATCGGCGGAGGAGAGCCCGCCTGCAGCGAACGAACTGTTCCGGGAACATAAAGAGCTGTCAGCCGCGAGTTGTAAGAATTGCAGCTATCCTCCGGAACAATGCCTCTCTGATTCGGAATTAACCGGTATTTCCTTTCTCATGACTCCATTCAGCGTCTTTCTAATTGTATTTTCTGTTTCCTTGTAATCCGTCCTGGATTTAATATTTTCGAGTATTTCCCCCAGGTCTCTTTCAACAGCGACTTTTTCCCCGCATGTACAAATATCACTCATTCTTCCGTCACGGTGCCTGAAATAAAGCCCGTCAAAGGTGTCCTTTAAATCGTCCTCAAGCGCAAGTACCATTTTCCTGTAAAGAGGTCTCGTGAGTTCCCTTTTCAAGGTTGAAATCTTCTCCAGCGTATCGACCCACGGATATTCCCCGAAGCGAAGGCATCCGCCGTAGTCCCACGTCTGCCTGTACCACGGATGAAGCGAAGCCGGCCCCCTCAGCTCATAATAAGCCTTGAAGAACAAAGCGTCCTCGGGGTCTCCGAAAGACGCATATTCCTTAAAAGCGCTTAACGAAATCTTAAAATAATTGTACTCGATATACGCCCCTTCAAATAAGGGCACAAAGGACGGGTATTGCCCTCCAAGCAAATAATGTATTTCTTCCGCTTTCTTGAATTTGGCGTCCCAGCCTTGCTTTTTCTCCACGTCATCCACAACCTTATTCGCCGTTTTAAGGAGCCTGTTGCACAAATCCGATACGGGCATGAATGTTTGCGCAACGGGGCAA
>CBDVCR010000176.1:0-4647 GCA_965372535.1 uncultured bacterium
GACTGTACCCCCGAAGATATCCCCTCGTTTTATGAAAATTGCTCAATGGAAAATGCAACAGACTCTTAAGTAACTTGAAATGCTTGACAGTAAAAGCGCGGAATGGTATATTAGTTTATATGCATATACTTAATCATTAGGGGGATTATGAAGAAAGCGGCGGAGTTGTTCAAAATACTGTCCGTGGACAAGAGGATAGAGATTATTGAACTTCTAAAAAAGGAAGCCCGGAGCGTCAATTCCATGGCCGAGGCCCTCGGCATAACACAATCGGCCGTATCTCAACATTTACGGGTGCTCAAAGCCGCGGGACTTGTAAAAGACGAAAAGCAGGGGTACTGGATATATTATTCCTTAGACCGGGAAGCTCTCGAGAAATGCCGGCAAAGGCTTAATCGAATTTGCACCTGTGGATGCATGGAGGAACGGGTGGCATTGGCAAGGAGGACAAAAGGAAGCTCAAAGAGGCGATAGGATATATTTTTTGTGCATTAATATAAGTATATTCGCATTAACTTATACGGAAAGGAGGTGAATACCAATGGCAAAAAGCACCAAGGAAACCAGGGAAAAGCCTGAAGTAAAGAAGCCTCAGGTCAATACTGAAAAGAAAGGCTCTTGCGGCTGCGGTTGCATCCCGCATGTCAAGACAAAGTAGGCAAATCAATCGCCAAGGGGAGGTGGATTGCATAAACGCGGTCCGCCTCCCCGGCAGCCGCTCGACGCGGTACAAAGGAGCGCTCGCATCGAGGGACGCGCCCTCGTCAATATGAGCAATGTTTCATGCCCGTACCCGGGTAAAAGGAAAAAAAGCATTTCCGTGGCGGGGCTGGTAAGGCAGACAGGCATGCCGGCCTGAGACCCGGCGGGACTGGAAAGTCCCGCCTATCGGGGAGGGATTAAGGCTGCATCTCGATAGGCGGGGTTTTCCAACCCCGCCGAAAGACGTCCCTGTGGAACGTCATCCGGCAAAAGGAGAACCTGCGGCATTGGAGGGCGTAATCGGTTTTTTTTCTATAAATCTCCCGGCAATAAGTGCTCCGCGTAATAAGATAAAAGCCGTCATTCCCGCAAAGCTTGTCCCCGCAAAGCCTGTCCCCGCGAAGGCGGGGAGCGGGGAGCGGGAATCCATTTTTTTCTATATAAACCTGCACATGAAAGAAAACTTTTACGTTTACATTCTATATAGCCAAGAAGAGGGACCCTGTACGGCTTGACGATGTAAGAAGATTGGATTCCCGCCTGCGCGGGAATGACGGAAAGAAGGAAGCGGGAATGACGGATGAAGAACCAGAAAAATGGGGGAACTCCTGCTATGGTACAGATGATAAAGCAAAACGTCATGGTGAACCAGTCTTCGGGCGGGCGGGATAATCGAAAAAAACGCGCACCCAAGGGGAATAATCCGGTTTAAAATATGTTCCGCCACATGCTAAACTAATTATCATAATAGCATTGTAATAGCCGTGGGAGGAGTGAAATGCAGCGAGTGCCCATGACGCCGGACGGCCACAAGAAGATAAAGGAAGAGCTGGAGCGTCTCCTCAAGGTAGAAAGGCCGAAGAACGTGCGTGACATCGCCGAGGCCAGGGAGCACGGGGACCTTTCGGAAAACGCCGAGTACCATGCCGCCAAGGAGCGCCAGTCCTTTATCGAGGGGAGGATACAGGAGCTTCAGACAAAGCTCGCCCGCGCCGACGTCATAGACCCCTCGAAGATAAACCACGACAGGGTCGCTTTTGGCGCCACCGTAAAGCTCCTGGACATCGAAACGAACAAGGAAAAAGTTTACACCATAGTGGGCTCCGAGGAATCCGACGTTAAAAACGGCAGGATATCCATAGACTCGCCCGTGGGCAGGGCCCTCATAGGAAAGGAAGTCGGCGACGAGGCCGTAATCAAGGTGCCCGCCGGGACCATGGAATGCGAAGTCATCGAGATTTCGTATATATAGCGCGCAAACCCCTCTGCCGCGCATGATAAGCAAAAGAGAATCCACGACCCCCTCCCGGAGCTTCAGGGCAAGGGTTGCGGAAAACAGGCCCCTGAAGGGGGAGCATTACCTCATCACGTTTTCCCCGCTTTCGGCTACCGTCCCACCCCTGCCGGGCCAGTTCTACATGCTGGGCGCCGGAAACGGCGTGGAGCCCCTGCTTAAACGCCCGTTTTGCTTCTTCGAGCGCGACGGGGAAAACGTAAGCATACTTTACAGGGTGCGTGGCAAGGGGACCGAACGGTTAAGGAACGTCAAACCGGGCGACGGGCTCGAAGTCCTGGGCCCCCTGGGGAACTTTTATCCCGCGCCGCACCGGAAACTCACCCCCCTTGTTATCGCCGGGGGCACAGCGGTGGCCTCGGTCTATCCCCATGTCCGGGCGCTCAAGGGCAGGGCCGTGGTGCTCTACGGCGCACGGACGATGGACGAGCTCGTCATGGTGGACGAAATACGCTCCATGGCCGGGGAACTCCACATATGCACGGACGACGGCTCCTGCGAGCGGAAGGGCAACGTACTGGACGTCCTTAAGGACATGGGCCCCGGCAAGGGCCACATGCTTTACGTATGCGGCCCCAGGGCGATGACCGGGGCGGTCGCGGAATACTCCGTTGCCAGGGGCCTCAAGGGCTACGTCTCCCTGGAGGAGTACATGGCCTGCGGCATAGGCGCTTGCATGGGGTGCGTGGTGAATACCAAAAAGGGCTACCGCAGGGTCTGCAGGGAAGGCCCCGTATTTAAACTGGACGAGCTTGTCTTATGAACCTCTCGGTAAAGATAGGGAAGCTTGAGCTTAAAAACCCGGTGGTGACCGCCTCCGGCACTTTCGGCTACGGCGAGGAGTACTCGGAGTTCTACGACCTCTCAAGGCTCGGCGCGGTGGTTATGAAGGGCGTCTCGTTAAAGCCGATGCCCGGCAACCCCCCGCCCCGCATATACGAGACGCCCTGCGGGATGCTCAACGCCATCGGGCTTCAGAACGTGGGCCTCAAGAAATTCCTCAAGGAAAAACTCCCCTTCATTCGACGTTTCGACACCAGGGCCATTGCCAACGTGCTCGGCGGCACTCCCGCCGAATATGTAAAATTAGTCCGCGCACTGGACAGGGCCGGCCTCGATGCCATTGAGCTCAACGTCTCCTGCCCCAACGTCAAGAAGGGCGGCATGGCCTTCTGCTCGGACAACCGCATGCTCAAAAGGCTGGTGGGGAAGGTGCGCAAGGCGGTGAAAAACTCGACCCTCATCGTAAAGCTTTCCCCCGCCGTGGCCGACATCGCGGCCTCCGCCAGGGCAGCGGAGGAGGCCGGGGCCGACGCCGTCTCCCTCATAAACACCCTCCCCGGCATGGCCATTGACATTAATACGAGAAGGCCCGTACTGGCCAACGTAACGGGCGGCCTTTCGGGCCCGGCCATAAAGCCCGTGGCGCTCAGGATGGTCTGGCAGGCCTCGCAGGCCGTGGGCATCCCGGTTATAGGCATGGGGGGCATCATGAACGCCGGGGACGCCGTGGAGTTTCTGCTTGCAGGGGCGTCGGCCGTGGCAGTGGGCACGGCCAACTTTGTAAGGCCCACGGCGGCCCTCGAAGTTCTGGAAGGCATCGAACAATACATGAGAGAGAAGGCAATAGAAGACATAAGCGATATAATAGGCGGCCTTTCCATTGATAACCCTGACCACTGACTTCGGCTACTCCGACCCCTTCGTAGGCCAGATGAAGGGTGTGATGCTCGGCATCGACCCACGGGCCGTCATCTCGGACATAACCCACGGAATACGCGCCCACGACATACGCGAGGCATCGCTTGCCGTCGAGGACAGCCACCGCTACTTCCCCCGGGGCGCCGTCCATGTTGTGGTCGTGGACCCCGGCGTGGGCTCCGCGCGGAGGCCCGTAATCCTCAGTGCAGGTGGGCATCTCTTCGTAGGGCCGGACAACGGGGTGTTCACCGGCGTCGTCAAGTCGTACCCCGGGCTCCGGGCCGTTCACATAACCGAGGAGCGGTATTTCCTGAAAAGCCCTGGCGCCACTTTCCACGGAAGGGACGTCTTCGCCCCGGTGGCGGCATGGCTTTCCAAGGGTATGGCGCCGGAGAAGTTCGGAAACCCCGCAGCCGGCCTCGCCACCTTAGACCTCCCCTCTCCCGCGCTTGAGGAGGGCGTGCTCAGGGGCGAGGTCATACACATAGACAATTTCGGCAACTGCATCACAAACATCATGACAGGCCACCTTGAGACGCTGCCCGCCAGAGGCCCGTTAAGCGTGCGGGTCAAAGGCATGGACATGGACGTGCTCGACCACTACGCCCGGGCGGAGGACGGCGAACCCCACGCCCTCATAAACAGCGCCGGAAGGCTTGAGATATTCGTCAACGCTAAAAACGCCGCCGGGGAGTTCGGCATAGCCACGGGGGAAAAAGTAGTCGTGGTTTCAGGCCCTTCCGTCTAACCCGGATATTGCACGAGTCCGGTTTGCCTCGGACGCAAAGCGCGGGGGGGACGCGAAGGGGGACAGCGTCCCCCGGCTCTATCAATACCGCGAGTGCCACGCAATGCGGCGGATGCGGAAATTCGCGGGGGTCACGGACCCCCAGGCTCACCCGAAGCAACTGTGTTGAATGTCAAGCCTTTTCGTAGCGCCATGGCTCATT
>CBDVCR010000177.1:0-4451 GCA_965372535.1 uncultured bacterium
CGGTTTACCCGGGAAAATGCCTGATGCCGCGGTCCAACAGCCCCGCTGCGGAGAGCGGGGTTAATAGTTCTTCTTGAGCTCCATGATGACCTGGCGGGAGACGTCCTTGAGGGTCTCGAACACCCCGGGCCCCTGGGTGGCCACACACTCGAAAAAGGGCCAGGGGGAGTTTTTCCTGTTAAGAAGCATGTTCATTTCGTCCGGGGGCACGACGTTGGGCAGGTCGCGTTTGTTGAGCTGGAGGACAAAGGGGATATTCTCCATGTCAAAGCCGTGCTCATCGAGGTTGTGCCTGAGGTCGTCCAGGCTCTCGACGTTGGCGTCGGTCCTCTCCACCTGGCTGTCCGCGACAAAGACGACGCCGTCCACCCCCTTGAGTATCAGCTTCCTGCTGGCGGCGTAGAAGACCTGGCCGGGCACGGTGTAGAGGTGGAACCTGACCTTGAAGCCCTTTATCTCGCCGAGGTTCAGGGGAAGGAAATCGAAAAAAAGCGTCCTTTCGCTCTCCGTGGCGAGCGAAATCAGTTTGCCCTTCTGGTCCGCGCCGGTTTTTTTATAGATAATCTGCAGGTTTGTCGTCTTTCCGCATAGGCCCGGCCCGTAGTAGACGATTTTGCAGTTTATCTCCCTTGAGGAGTAATTTATGAAAGACACTTAGCGTATCACCTATCTGAAAAGGTTGTCTATGTCTTCGTCGCTGATCTCGGAAAACGGAGAGTCGCTCTTGCTCTCTCTTCTTTCTTTCTCGGCCTTGCTCGCGATGTCGTCGAATATTCTCGCAAGGGTGTCGGTGGCCTTCTTGACCCTGAGGCGCACCAGGCCGATGGAGGAGCGGGAGTCGAATATCACGCAGAGGATGATGCGTTCGCCGATGAGGGATATGTTGATGTTGTCCTTCTCGCCCTCGTGAAAGAGGATGGTGAACTCCTTTTCCCCGAGGAGCTTGGCAATCCCTCCTGTGGCAGCTATGTTGCCGGCGGTAAGCGAGGCGAGAGAGGTGGTGTCCATGTCGTGGGTCTCGCCGGCCGAGGCGATGAGCTGGCCGTTTTTGTCTACTATTAAGACCAGCCTCGCGTTGGCCTGTTTCTTGAGGTTCTGGAGTTCCTCGTCAATGCGCTTGAACTCCTCCTCGTACATTACGATGTCGGCGCTCATATGCCTACTCCGGGGAGGACTCCTTCAAAAGCCTTTCCCACTCCCTGTCGATGTCCGCCTGGAGCTGCTTGAGGACGGTCTCGTTTTCGGGGGCGAACAGGTGCTTGAACCTGCCCTGGGGCTTGAGGAAATCGGTAACGGGTTTTTTCTCCTTGGGCTTTGCGGTGATTTTCACCACCCCGTCCTCCACCTCGTAGAGGGGCCAGTAGCAGGTCTCCACGGCGAGCCTGCTGAGGGCGATGGAGTCGTCGGTCCGCGAACGCCACCCCCTGTTACAGGGGGAGAGGACGTTCAAAAAGGCCGGCCCGGCGAGGGCGATGGCCTTCCGGGCCTTTTTCATCAGGTCCATGTAGTGGCTCGGCGCGCCCTGGGCGGCGTAGGGGATGTTATGGGCGGCCATTATCCTTGTGAGGTCCTTCCTGGGCTGGAGCTTGCCCGGCGACACCTTGCCCACGGGGCTGGTGGTGGTGTTGGCCCCGCGCGGGGTGGCGCTTGAGCGCTGTATGCCGGTGTTCATGTACGCGCCGTTGTCGTAGCAGACGTAGACCACGTCGTGGCCCCGCTCCATTGTGCCCGAAAGGCTCTGGAAGCCGATGTCGTATGTGCCGCCGTCGCCGCCGAAGGCGATGAACTTCACGTCCCTGTCCATCTTTCCCCTTTTCCTGAGCGCCCGGTACATGGTCTCAACGCCGGAAATGGTTGCCCCGGCGTTTTCAAAGGCGGTGTGTATCCAGGGGATTTTCCACGCCGTGTACTCCGATATACAGGTGGAGACCTCAAGGCACCCGGTGGCGTTGGCAGCTACAAGGGGGTATTCCGAGGCCATCAGTATCATCTTCACCACGGTGGGCGCCCCGCAGCCGGCGCACATCCGGTGGCCGTGGGTGAGCAGGTCTTCCTTTTTTGAAAGCTCTTTAAGGCTCAGGGATGGTGCTTTTGTAGTGGTCGCCATGTTAGCCTCTCACTCCTATGTAGTCTTTTACCGCCTTGACGCCGCCGCCGGAGGCGATTTCGTTGAGTTCCTCGAAAACCTCCTCGCCGTGCGCAGGCAGGTAGTCCCTGCCGCCAAGGCCGTATATCTTGTTAATAAGAGCGGGTTTCGGACCGCCGCCGTTGAGCTGGTAAAGGGCGGAGCTTACTTCCATGAACGCCGGGCCGTAGCCGCCGAAGGAGTCCGCCCTGTCCATGACGCAGACTGCCTTTAGGTGCTTTAGGGCCTCCGCCACCTCTTCGTACGGGAACGGCCTGAAGAGCCTGGGTTTCAACAGACCGGCCTTTATGCCCTTGTCCCTCATGGCGTCCACCACGTCCTTGGAGGTCCCGGCCGCCGAGCCCATTATCACAAGGGCCACCTCGGCGTCGTCGAGCCGGTAGGACTCGAAGATGCCGTACTTCCGGCCGCTCATCTTTTCGAATTCCTCCGCCACCTTCAGCACGACCGGCTTGACCCGGCCCATTATCTCGTGCTGGAGCCGTTTGTACTCGTGGTAGTAGTCGGTCAGGATGAGGGGGCCGTAGCTCTTCGGATGGTCCAGGTCCAGCAGGGGGTAGAGGTTTTCGAACTCGCCCACGAAATTCTTCACAGGCTCGTCGTCAAGGTATTCCATGGTCTCGATGGAGTGGCTTATGATGAAGCCGTCGAGGTTTATCATCACCGGGAGCCTCAGGTCCTTGTGCTCGCCGATGCGGAAGGCCTGGATGGTGTTGTCGTAGGCCTCCTGTCCGTTCTCGCTCCAGAGCTGAACCCAGCCGGTGTCCCTGGCGCCCATGGCGTCTGAGTGGTCGCCGTGGATGTTAAGCGGGGCCGAAAGGGCCCTGTTGACCACGGGCATGATAATCGGCAGGTTGTCGCCCGCCGCGATATAGAGCATCTCCCACATGAGCGCGAGGCCCTGCGAGGAGGTGGCCGTAATGACCCGCCCGCCCGCGGCAGCGGCCCCGATGCAGGCGGACATGGAACTGTGCTCGCTCTCAACGAGGATGACCTCCGTGTCCACGTCGCCGTCCGCGGCGTACTGCGAAAACCGCTGCATCATGTCGGTCTGCGGCGTGATGGGGTAGGCCCCGCAGACGTCGGGGTTAACCTGCATGAGGGCATATGCAACCGCTTCGTTTCCCGTAACAGCAACAGTCTTTGGCATTACTTACCCTCCTCCTCCATGACGATGGCCTTCCGGCCCTTTTTGCCGGGGCATTCGAGGGCGCAGACGCCGCAGCCCTTGCAGTAGTCGTAGTCGAATTCCCCCCGCTTTGCGTCCTTGACCTTTACGGCCATGTCGGGGCAGAAAAGCCAGCACTTAAGGCATTGTATGCAGTTTTCCTCTATCCAGACCGGGCGGAGCGAGCGCCAGGAGCCCGTCTTGAACTTAACGGCGCTTCCGGCCTCCAGGACCACCGCGCCCGGTACGAGTTCATGCCATTTTTTCAAGCTCACCCTTCTTTTACCTCCTCAAACCCGCGTCTGACGGCCTCCATGTTGCCGTCGATTATCTTCTGCGAAAACTTCTTCCCGAAACTCTTCTGCACGTCGTCCAGCAAGTGCTCGAGCGTGACCAGGCCTGTCACCCTGGCGACGGCGCCGAGCATGGGCGAGTTGGGAAGCGGCCTGCCGATGTTGTCCACCGCTATCTTCGTGGCGTCCACGGTATAGACCTTCTGGCCGCCCTTGGCCTTGAGCTTTCCCCTCACCTCTTTGGGGTCCTTTGTGGTGTTGACGACGAATATGGCGTCGTCCGTGGCCCCCTCGGCCACGTTTATCGCGTCCAGGAGCGTGGCGTCCACCACGCTCACCACCTGGGGGTTCAGTACCGGGCAGTGCATCCTCAATTCTTTTGTGTCGATGCGGTTATAGGCCCGAAGCGGCGCCCCCGCCCTTTCGGGCCCGTACTCGGGGAATGCCTGCACATACCGGCCTCCGCTCAGGCACGTATCGGCCAGCACCTTCGCGGCCGTGACGGTGCCCTGACCTCCCCTTCCATGCCACCTGATTTCAATGAGTTCAGACATTTTTCATACCCTCCAGAAAATGCGTAAGGGGGAAAACCCGGTAAGGAACGCTTACCATATGATTGAAATTCCCCGTGGTCCCGCGACAGCGTCAAATATTAATATTATAACATTAACCTTTATTTTTCAAGGCCGGCCCGCCTCCGTGTCAAGCCAATTTAGAAATGTCCTATTCTTGGCAAAATAGAAATGTCCTATTCGGTTAGTACGTATGCGCCCTCCTTTCGGGGAGGGGTTTCCGGCTCTGCCACCGCCTCCAGGGGTGGTCCTTCGGCGGCAGGTAAGTTTTC
>CBDVCR010000178.1:0-4347 GCA_965372535.1 uncultured bacterium
ACCCTCCCGATAGGCGGGACTTTCCAGTCCCGCCGGGGGCCGGTTCTCCGGCGGGACTGGAAAACCCCGCCTATGCCTGTGATTGTTATCATATCTTTTGTTCTCTTTTTCCATAGTGCTCATGAAATATCCGGGTTAGAGAAAAATCTCCACCTATCGGGCGCCATATACAAATCTTAGCCCAGGAAAGAGCATTTGGCTACCAGACCATGGGGCAGGGAAAACACATAGGCGGAAAAAGCCGTTCTTAAAGACGGCTGCCGAAAGGCTGAGAGTTCAGGGACCGCGGTAATGCCGGACTCACCCCTGGGCGGATGCCCCTTATTTCCCCCACGGCGTGGTTGCTGCGCCGTCTCTGGGCGGGGCGGAAGTCTTTCCGCGTCTGAAAACACCCCTTTTAAACCATATCCAGAAGAGGCTCCGCACGCCGTTCAGGGCCACCCTGATGTCATGGAAACTACGTACGGCAAGAAGCCTTTTAATAAGATACGAGGGCCTTGAATAGAACTTTTTAAACGCGAGTTGCCTGAGCTTCGCTATCTGCTCCCGGCTCATGGTATGAGGGACAAAGGCAATGCCCTGGTAGGTGTAGTCCGTCAGGTCTTCGGACACGGCGCCGTATTTTTCCATGTCGTCGTAAAGGTCGGTGCCGGGGAAAGGGGTTATGGCGTGGAAGTTGGCGACGTCGGGGCTTAGCTCGCAGGCAAAGCGTATGGTCCGGAGTCCCTCCTCGTAAGTCTCGCCGGGGATGCCGAAGAGAAACGGGGTAAGCACGTAAAGCCCGGCCTCCTTCGCGGCCCTGACCGCCCTGCGGGTCTGCTCAAGGGTGATTCCCTTCCGGATGGCGTTTAGGTTTTTCTGTACCCCGCTTTCCGCGCCGAAAAGCACGGCCCAGCACCCCGCCTCCCTGAACGCCCGGAGCAGGGGCATGTCCACCTGGTTTACACAGGCCGAGGCGAACCAGGTAAAGTCAAGCTTACGGCGCTTTATCTCCCGCGCAAACTCCATGGCGCGGCCGTAGTCCGCCGCGAGGGTGTCGTCGATGAACTTTATCTCCCGGTAGCCCTGCCCGAGGCAGCGCTCTATCTCCTCCATCACGTTTTCCACGCTCCGGTAGCGGATGCCGTACTCGCGAAGGCGGTCTATCTGGAAGCAGTAGAGGCAGCGGCGGTTACAGCCCCGCGAGGTAATCATAACCGCCACGGGCTTCCGCCTGTAGGTGGCGGGGGGCGGGATGTATTTGCCCGCGTCGCCGAGAAGCTCCCTGGCGGGGAATGGGACTGAGTCGAGGTCGCCTATTAAGGGTCTCGGTCCGTTATCCACAATCGAGCCGTTTTCCCTGTACACAAGTCCCGCGACGCCCTTGAGGCCCTCGCCTTCGGCGAGGCGTCCCAACATCTCAACCACCGTAATCTCGCCTTCCCCGGTCACGACGGCGTCCATGTTCTCCCTTTCGTCCTCGAGGCAGAGAGACTTGGCGGCGATGGGGTAAGGCCCGCCGGTAAAGACAAATATGCCTTTGTTTATCTCCTTTACGGCCCTTGCAAAGCCCTTTGCCTTGTCCCAGCCGAAGGTGGTGGAATATATCCCCACAGCCTCGGGGCCGAAGGCGCGCAGTTGCTCGAGCATCAGGCCGTTTCGCATGAATGCGCCGTTTAGGAACCTGACTTCGTGCCCGGCCTCCAGCATGGCCGAGGCCACGTACAGGGTGCCCAGCGGCTGCCAGTAATTTATCTGCGAAGCGGAGGTCGAGGCGGAGAATATCTCATCAGGGGTCCAGGCCGGAACGACAAGGGCGCACCTCATGGGTTTGCAGCCCTCTTAAGGACTTCCCCGGCCGCCTCCATGCCGGAGGCTATGGCGTGGTCCATGTTCTGGTACTGGAACATGCCCGAGCGGCCCGCCATGCTCAGGTTACTAAACCGCCCGAGGTAATCGTATATGGTGTTACAATGCTCCTCGTAGCCCACCACGAAGAGAGGATAGGCCTTCGGCACCCTGAGCACCTCCGTGTCCAGGACCTCGCCTCGCCTGATAAAGCCAAGCTCTTCGAGCCCGTTTACCGTGGTCTCCGAAAGTTTTTCGTCGGGAGCGTTCCAGACGTCGTCGCCCTTGAAGCAGAAATACTCCACAGCCACCAGGGTCTTTCCCTCGGGAGCCATCTTCCTGCTCCAGACCTTGGGCTCGTGGAGCCTGCCGAAGGGGTATTTCTTCTCCGGTATGTATATCCAGTTCTGGTCCGTCACGTACTCCCTGTCCACCATGACGGAGACCAGGACGAGGTCCCTGAACCCGAGGCTTCCGGCCGCCCGCAAGACCTCACCAGGAGGCTCCGGCCTCATCATCCGAATCAGGGCGGGCAGAGGTATCGTTGATACATAATCCTCGGCCTCCACGGCATGGGAATCCCTGAAATTTCTTACCTCCAGGGAGGTGATTTTGCGCCCGTCGTGGCGAAGCCCCGTTATGGAGGCGCCCGTAAAAAGCCTGTTTCCACCGTCTATCTCCTCCCTGAACCTCTCCGCTATTCTGCCGATGCCCGTCTCCGGATAGAGGAAAGAGTCCGCAAGGGTGGGTATCTCTTTGCCGGTAAACCTGAAGAACGCGTTCTTTATCGCCCGCCAGAGCGAAAGGCCCTGTATGCGCCTGGCCACCCAGCTCTGGCTTATGCGGTCGCAGTCCAGGCCCCAGACCTTCTCGGTGTATTCCTTGAAATAGATTTCGAACATGGTGCGGCCGAAATTGTTCACCACCCAGTCCTCGAGGGAGACAACGGGTGTGCCGCCCGAACGGCCCCTGGCCTTGAGCCAGCCGTAGTCGGCGAGTATCTTCATCACCGTAAACAGGCCCAGGCCGAAGACCGCGTTAACGGGCCTCAGGGGGTAGTCGAAGAACCTGCCCCTCATGAATATCTTGCTGCTCCTTCGCACGGACGTGAGCTCTGCTCCAAGGAGTTCCACGACGAGGTCTTGAACCGCTTTGTCTTTTGTGAAGAACCTGTGGCCGCCGATATCATAACGGAACTCATCCGCATGGCCCGCGCGGACGGTCCTCGAAAGGCCGCCCACCTCCGCTTCGGCCTCCAATACCACGGCCTTCCGCCCGGCCCTGGTAAGGGCATATCCCGCGGAGAGCCCGGCAAGCCCGCCGCCCAGGACTACCGAAGCCCCCTCGGCGTCTTCCGGGCTGAAACAGCGGGGGTTTTGAGGAACGTTTTTCATAAGCTCCCTATAATTATAAAAAAAGTTATAAAAAAAACCGGGGCCGCCTGCACTACCCGCGGCCCCGGAACCAGATAGTTTTTATGCCTTCTGTTTCTGCGGTCTTTCCGTATACCTCTACTCTCCGTAGCCGCCGGTCTCGCCGTAACCTCCGGCCTCGCCATAACCGCCGGCCTCTTCACCGTATCCGCCGACCTCTTCCTTTGCGGCCTTCTCCTTTGGAGCATCGGTCTTCTGGCAACCGAAAAGGAGCAGGCCCAGTATGCCCACGGAGCCGAGGATTACTGCCAATGCGTTTTTCATAACCATCTCCTCCCTTATGGGTTTTAAGTTACAACAAAAGGGCCCATCAGCCACCCTTCCCGCATCTCCACATGCTAAAAGAATATGACATTGAACGATATCTGTCAAGATGCCTTAATTCGACCGAGTACAAGAAAACGAACCGGGCAGCATCAGACAACCCACCATCATATTATATAAAAATAGTTTTGGGCTGTCCGGGCAGCCTTCCACTTTCCCGACAGCCCATAAACCACATAGCCCATATGGCTATGATTTTCTACTTCACTATCAAGACGGCGACATCGGCGCTGTCGGCGACTTCCCTGCTGACGCTTCCCATAAAGAGATGGCTTGTCCTGTTGCCCCTTGAGCCGACGATTATCATATCAGCCCCCTCTTCCTTGGCCGTCTTTAAGATTTCCTCCGCAGGGTGGCCCATCTTGATAACGGGCTTGATGCCCGTAACACCGTTTTCCTCAAGTGTCTTTTTGTAGAAATCAATAACCGCATTTGCCTTTGCGTCAAGCTTCTCCTTGTACTCGGTGCCCTCCAGCACATCCTTCAACGTCGACAATTCCGCATCGCCAAGCATCTCGTCCATCAAGGACCTGCCCTCGAATTTCTCCACATACAGGAGCAAAACGGTATCGGGCCTTATGCACTTACACGTATTGGTGCACGTTTGAACGGCAGACTTGGAGCCTTTTGTGTCGTCAATTGCAATTAACAGCTTTTTCATACTTAACCCTCGCTACCTTAAAAGGACTCGCAAAAAGCCTTTATTGCCCGTAGCCGCCGGATTCCTCGCCGTAGCCGCCGGATTCCTCGCCGTAGCCGCCGG
>CBDVCR010000179.1:0-4287 GCA_965372535.1 uncultured bacterium
AAATGGATTCCCGCTCCCCGCCTTCGCGGGGACAAGCTTTGCGGGAATGACGGCTTTTATTACGCGGAGCACTTAATAGCCGACATGCAGCAGAGGCCAAGCGCTTCCGACGGAATTTTCAGTCAGGCCAGTTACTGATTCCGTATATTATCCATTTATCGAGTTCGGGATACCGATGTTTATCAAGATAAGTCCTTTCGAGCAAAACATTCACCTCGTTGGCGCCGAACTCTCTGCGGAGAAGGACACTTTTCAGTTCAAACCCTTCTTTGTCAAGGGCTTTTACGGCAACCGTAATCCTGCCAGGTTGTCCGGGGTTCCTGACCTTGATTTTTATTCCGAACCATACGTCGCCGTCGGAGTCCGTCTCCATCTCCTTCGTGTCGAAACTCAACACTTTTGTTTCTTCCGCGAAAACATCGACCGGAAAGGCGATAAGTGCCGCCAAGGCAGCCAGAAATACAACCCTCTTAACCATGCTTTTCCTTTAACACGGTATTACCCCGGCCCCTTGCCGAGCGCCTTCTTTATGCCCCTTACGGCCTGCTTTATCCTGTGCTCGTTCTCAACGAGGGCGAACCGGACGTAGTCGTCCCCGCCTTCGCCGAAGCCGATGCCGGGCGAGACCGCCACCTTGCCCTCATCAATGAGGAACTTGCAGAACTCAAGCGAGCCCATCTTCTTGAACGGCTCCGGAATTTTCGCCCACACGAACATGGTGGCCCTGGGCTTTTCCACCTCCCACCCCGCCCTGTGCATGCCCCTTATAAGCTCGTTCCTCCTTGAGCGGTAGACCTTGACGTGCTCGGCCACGCAGTCCTGCGGGCCGCGCAGGGCGACGATGCTGGCTATCTGGATGGGCTGGAACATGCCGTAGTCGAGGTAGCTCTTTATCTTTATCAGCGCCCCGACGATGTCCTTGTTGCCCACGCAGAAGCCCACCCGCCAGCCGGCCATGGAGTAGCTCTTGGTCAGGGAGAAAAACTCCACCCCCACGTCCATGGCCCCCGGCGCCTGGAGGAAACTCGGGGCCTGGTAGCCGTCGAAGCAGAGGTCCGCGTAGGCGAAATCATGTATGACGATTATATTGTTCTCCTTTGCAAAATCAACTACCTTCTTGAAGAAGTCAAGGCCGTCCAGCACCTCGGTGGTGGGGTTGTGGGGGAAGTTCAGTATGAGCATCTTGGGCCTCGGCCAGGTCTTTTTAAACGCCCTTTCCATCTCCAAAAAGAAATCTATCCCCGGCCCGATGGGCACGCTGGTCACCTCTGCCCCGGCGATGACGACCCCGTAGGGGTGTATTGGGTAGGCGGGCGCGGGGGTCATGACAACGTCGCCGGGCTGAAGACAGGCAAGCAGAAGATGGGAAAGCCCCTCTTTCGAGCCTATGGTGGCCACGGCCTCGCGCTCCGGGTCGAGGTCAACGCCGTAGCGCCGCTTGTACCATTCGGTTATCGCCACTCTGAGCTGGGTAATGCCCTTGGAGGCGGAGTAGCGGTGGTTCTTGGGGTTTCTGGCGGCCTCGCAGAGCTTGTCGATAATGTGTTTGGGGGCGGGCAGGTCGGGGTTTCCCATGCCGAGGTCTATGATGTCCTCGCCCTTTCTCCTGGCCTCCATCTTGAGGTTGTTAACGATGGCGAAGACATACGGCGGAAGCCTTTTTATCCTTCCGAACTCAAACATTGCACTCTCCTGACTCTCCGTTAAACATCTCCTCGGCATTCATGGAACTCCTGGACAGAGGAGACGAGGCGACAAACTTGTAGCCCATGTCCACGGCCTCGGCGCGCAACCGCTCGAAGGTCCCGGGCGGCACGTATTCCTTTACAGGGAGGTTGTTTCTCGATGGCCTTAGATACTGGCCGATGGTGAGAAAATCACACCCCGCTCCCCTTAAATCTGCCATAACTTCAAGGACTTCGTCAAATCCCTCGCCCAGGCCCAACATCAGGCCGGACTTCGTGCCCACCCGCGGGGCAATGGCTTTGGCGTCTCCGAGAAGGCGCAAGGAGCGCCGGTAATCCGCCTGGGGCCGTGCCGCGGGGTAGAGCCTGGGCACGGTCTCAACGTTGTGGTTAAACACGTCGGGCGAGGCGGCGAGCACGGCCCTCAGGGCGTCGAGGTCGCCCAAGAAATCCGGGGTGAGCACCTCGACCCGCGCATGGGGCAGTTCCTTTCTTACGGCCCTTATGGTCGCGGCGAAATGCGCGGCCCCGCCGTCAGGCAGGTCGTCCCGGGTTACAGAGGTAACCACCACGTATTTAAGGCCCATTTCCCTTGCGGCCAGGGCGACCCTGCGCGGCTCGTCCGGGTCGGGCCCGTGCACCGTGGAGGAGCGGACGGAGCAGAAACCGCAGTTTCGGGTGCAGGAGTCTCCCAGTATCATGAACGTGGCCGTGGGCTTTGAAAAGCACTCCGCCCTGTTGGGGCAGCGGGCCTCCTCGCAGACGGTGGAAAGCCCGTGGCCCCGGAGGCGGCGCTTTACGCCCCTGAGGTCCGAGACGCGGTGCGCATCCCTCAGCCATTCCGGCAGCCTGTTCGTTGTCTCCTTTTCCATTTCTTTCCGCATAAATAACGAATTTTTCATTTTTGCACAAAGAGGGGAGGGAAGTAAAGAGAAAGCAGATTGTTTCCAGCGCTCTTCCATTGACAAATACTAATATATGGTATAATATGCCATATAGCGGAATTGATATGGGATTTCAGGCATATGGACGAACATGAGGGCATTATTTATCAGAGGATATGGAAAGTTCCCCGGACGAAACAAAACCCTTATGGCTATAAATACTCCCTCTCTTATGCCCGCGTTGGGGAAAGAATTCTTTGCTATGACAACGGCGAAAACAAGTCCCCTCACATACATTACCGCAACAAGGAACGTCCTTATGACTTTAAGGACATATGGACGCTGATAGAGGATTTTTCAAGAGACCTCGAAAGGGTCAGGAGAGGTGAGATATGAAGGTAAAGAAAGTCGAGATAGGGATTAAGCCTTTAGAGCAGAGCCTGAACGAATTCGCAGGCGCATGGGAGAAGCTGCGAGCCGGAAAGCCTGTAAAGAAAAAAAGCGGGACTTATTTTGAGAGCATAGATATGATGAGAAAGGTTCTGACCAATAAAAGGTTGATGATACTCAAGGTGATTAAAGAACAAGAACCCGCGTCTGTTTATGAATTGGCGAAACTGTTGAGGAGAAATATAAAGAACGTCAATGTGGACTTAAAAATGCTGGCGGACCTTGGCCTGGTTACTATTGAGACCGTTAAAGACGGCAGGAAACGATTGGTTCCCCACGTTGATTACAACAAAATCCTGCTGGAAATTCCCGTATAGCCGAATCATCCACAGGGAGTATAACCACGGCTGCGCGGAGAACGGCCGGGAAGGCATTTTTATCCACCCCCTCCCCTGCCCTCGCACAATTCCCTATATGGCCTGTAGCATGATTATATTGCCCGAGCAAGAGCCAGAGGGACCTATGGGTCATAGCATCTGGATGCCGGAGGGCATTAATTCTATAGTATAATAGCCAAAAGGAGGTGTTTTTATGGCTACAACCGTCAAGATTGATATTGCTCCCGAAGAAATTATTAAAGCGGTAAGGGGAATGAAAAAGAACGAGCGGGATGCTTTCCTCGAAGACTTGCTTGCAGCCACTTCACCGGAATATCTGGCGAGCATTAAGGAGGCAAGGGCAGATTATAAAGCCAACCGCGTGAAGTCTCACGCCGAGGTCTTTGGCAAGTGAAATATGAGCTTGTTTATACTCGAAGAGCCGAAAAGGATATCCTCAAACTTGACCCCGAAACAAAAGAGAGAATCGGCAAAACGCTTCTTCGGTTCAGCAAGAACCCTTTAGAATTCGCGGAGAAGCTGACAGACAGCAGCCTGGGGACATACCGCTTTCGGATTGGCGATTACCGGGTTGTTTTCGATGTCGCAGGCTCTGAAATCATTGTATTGAGAGTCGGGCACCGAAGAGAGATATACAAAAGAAGATAGCCGCCAGAAAACATTCGTTAACAGCTCCGGGCAGTTCGGGACATAACCGGCCCCGTTATTGCCGAGGGTGTTCTTCCTGGCATGGTTCGTGACTATTTCGTTTAATTTACAGAATCGGGTAGGAGGCGGGGTCACCCCCGCCGTCCTCCCACACCACCGGGCATACGGTTCCGTACCACGGCGGTTCCTGCCATCGCTCTTGATGGCGACCTCCTTGCCTGCCGTCCTGAGAGGTGGCTCGGTTTGTTTGGACAGGTGGAAGCGGTTTATAAGTGATAAGCT
>CBDVCR010000180.1:0-4262 GCA_965372535.1 uncultured bacterium
TCCCCAGTTTTTTGAGGAAAATTATAGCTTCTCTTCAGGACATTTCTACTTTGGTACTTTAGGACATTATCATTTTGGCGGGACAAGAATTTAAGAGCTCACATGGCTTATGATACCGACTGCCATTCGGCTGGCGTAGTTCAAGAAATAAGGGGTATGATATAATAGTTTCGAAACTTCATCACAGTGTGGGGCGCTTCCATGGGTATTTTTGAGAAAGTAGCGGGCTACTTCAGCTCCGGGAACAGGACAAAACAGGTGACATTGCTTGGCAGGAACGAGCCCTGCCGGTGCGGAAGCGGCATAAAATACAAGAAGTGTCACCTGCCGGAGGACGAGAAAAAAAGCAGTAGGAGCTGCGCGGCAAACTGCGGCCCTGCCTGAGGGACATCCTGAGCCGAGTTCGGCCCGCCAAAGCCCCAGCGGTCGGGCGATATTCTTTATCGCCCATAAGCCGTTACGCCATAAGGTTTTTTATCCGCAGAAAAATTCCTGCCGTTTTAAATTCTCTTTGACATCCGGCACCGGACGTGCTAAATTCTAACTACGGCAAGTATAAAATACTACAGCCAGACATGGGAGGTAAGCATGCCTTTGCTTGAGTATGCGGGAATCAAGGTAGAGGTCGATGACGACGGGTACCTGAAAAACTTCGACGACTGGGACGATAAGGTAGCCTGCGCCCTGGCCGAACAGGAAGGCGTCGAGGAACTCACCGGCGACATCATGGACATCTTGAAATTTACCCGGCAGTACTTCAAGAACTGGGGTTCCTACCCCGTCTTCGGCGCCGTATGCCTGAACGTCAACCAGCCCAAGGACTGCGTCACGAGGAAGTTCCACGACCCGGTCAAGACCTGGAAGGTCGCCGGCATCCCCAACCCGGGCAAGGAAGTGGAAACCTACCTGCACCATGAGGTCGTATAGAAGGTTCTCGCGCCACAGGACGAGCCATGCGGCGGGCGGGCGCCGGAGGCAAGCCGCATCCCGATCAGAAAGCGATTATCTCCACCTTCTTGAGGGAATCTTCCGTAATAAGGTAAGCCCTGACTTCCGGCTCACCGGGCATGAGGCTTACGATTACATACACGACCCCGGGGTAATTGGGCTCCCTGGTGCCGGGGAAAAAAGCGCGTTTTATGTCGGTTTGCGAGGGCATGGCGGGCGCTTCGGGGTGGGAATGGTAAATGCCCACCATGCTCAGGCCCTCGCCCTCCACCTCCTTCATGGCCCTTAGCTGCTCGCCGGGGTCGAAACTGTAAGAGACAGGGGAGGAGTCTGCGTTTTCCATCCGGTAGAGCTTCTCCACCGTATCGTCCCTGCCCCCCATAAGCCCGCAGACCTCGTTGGGTCGGCCTTCCCTTGCGTGGGCGACCATCTGGCGGAGGTGCTCCCTGCTTATGCGGATTTCCCTCATGAGCCTAATATTTACTGTTACCAAAAACCATTCCTTTGGACCACCACGACACCTCCAGTGCCCGCCACATGGGCCTAAAGCCGGCAATAACCGGCGTCGTAGTCAACGAGCTCGGTGATGGTGGGCTCTCTGCCGCAGACCGGGCAGTCCGGGTTTTTGGGAATTTTTACTTTCCTGAAGTTCACCCTGAGGGCGTCGTAGATGAGTAGCAGGTTGCTGAGCGGCTCGCCTTTTGAGAGTATGAGCTTAAGTACCTCGGTGGCCTGGAGGCTTCCCACCACACCGGTAATTGCGCCGAGCACCCCGGCCTCCTGACAGGAGGGCACAAGGCCCGGAGGGGGCGGCTGCTCGAAAAGGCACCGGTAGCAGTGGCCCTCCCCCGGCAATATGGTGGTAACCTGGCCCTCGAACTTAAGTATCGCCCCGCTTACAAGGGGCTTTCCGAGCATCACGCAGGCGTCGTTTACCAGGTAACGGGTGGGGAAATTGTCGCTTCCGTCAACTATAACGTCGTAGTCCTTTATAAGGTCGAGGATGTTGTCCTTGCTTATCTTCTGCTTCAGGGCCACAACTTTCACATCGGGGTTGAGGGCCTCGAAGGTGTTTTTAAGGGACTCCACCTTGGGCTTTCCGAGGGAATGGACATTGTGGGCAATCTGGCGCTGGAGGTTGCTTAATTCCACCTCGTCGTCGTCGATTACGCCCAGGGTGCCCACGCCAGCGGCGCTTAGGTAATAACCCACGGGGCAGCCGAGACCCCCGGCCCCCACGATGAAGACCCTGGCGCCGAGCAGTTTCTTCTGGCCCTTGCCCCCGACTTCCTGGAGTATGATGTGCCGGGAGTAACGGTGAACCTGCTCCTCGGTGAGGTCCATTACTCCCCGCCTTTTCTTATCTTGAGCACCCAGTCCGTATCGTTGACCTTTTCGTTCATGAGCACCGTGTGGCCGTGCTCCTCCATGGACTTGGGTATGCTCCTTGAGGCCTCCTCATAGTCCAGGACTATCTTGAGCACCTCCCCCTCCCCAAGCTCCTCCATGGCAAGCTTTGCCTTGACAAACGTCATGGGGCAGACAAGCCCTCTTATGTCTATCGCCTTGTCCGTCCTTACCTCTTCCAAGTCGCGCCTCCCCTGTTGCTTATTTATTTATAAAAATATATTATAATCCTATTCCTCCTCCCCTTCAACCCTGATATAGAAGGCGCCGCCTTCGACCACATCCAGCCTGTTGATTTCCTCCACGGCCCGCTTGATGTCCTTCTCCCTGGCAGTATGGGTAAGCAGGACGAGAGGCACTGCTTCGCCGAGCCGCCTCCCCTTCTGTATCACCGAGGCGATGCTTATGTTGTTATCGCCGAAAATGCCCGATATTTTCGAGAGCACCCCGGGCCGGTCCAGGACCGAGAACCGGAAGTAGTACATAGAGTTTATGTCCTCTATTTTCCTTATCTTCAAGCTGCTTTCGCCGATGGAAAACACGGGCGTCCCGGCGCGGGCCCTGATATTGCCCGCAATCTCGGCGATATCGGCCACAACGGCGCTTGCTGTAGGCATGTCGCCCGCTCCGCGGCCGTAGTACATGGTTTCCCCCACAGCATCGCCCTTTACGTATACGGCGTTAAATACCCCGTCCACCTTGGATATCAGGTAGCCCTCCGGCACCATGGTGGGGTGTACCCTCAGTTCCACCTCCCCACCGGATATTTTTGCAATCGCAAGGAGCTTTACCTTGAAGCCCAGTTCCCGTGCGAAGTCTATGTCCATGGGAGTCACCCCTGTTATCCCCTCTGTATAGACTTCTCCGAAAGAAAGGGGTATGCCGTAGGCCAGAGAGGCGAGGATGGCAAGCTTGTGGGCCGCGTCCACGCCCTCTATGTCGAAGGTGGGGTCCGCCTCGGCATAGCCAAGCCTCTGGGCATCCTTAAGCACCTCCTCGAACTCCTCGCCCTCATCGGTCATCCGAGTGAGGATGTAATTGGCCGTGCCGTTTATAATCCCGTAGATGGACGCGATATTGTTCGCCACCAGGCCTTCTCTCAGCACCTTTATGATGGGTATCCCCCCCGCCACCGAGGCCTCGAAACCCACCTGCACGCCTTGCTTGCGGGCCTCGGAAAATATCTCGTTTCCCTCTGTGGCAAGGAGAGCCTTGTTGGCGGTGACAACGTGTTTTTTGCTGCGTATGGCTGAAAGCACGAACTCTTTTGCCACGGTCGTGCCTCCTACGAGTTCCACCACGATGTCTATCTCCGGGTCGCTAAGGACCGTGGCGGCGTCCGGTACGAGCATGCCCCGGGGAAGTGCTATGCCCCTGTCCGATTCCGTGTCCTTATCGGCTACGCGCTTAAGCTCAATGGGGAAACCGAGCCTGTCTCTAAGAAGCTCCGCGTTTTTAAGGAGCACCTTGACCGTGCCCGACCCCACGGTGCCGAACCCTATCACGCCGACCTTAATGCTTTCCCTGCCCAAAACTCCCTCCTGGATATACGTTTTTTGTGACTATATCATAATTAACGGGAGTGTTGGTGTCAATGAAACCACTGCTGCCGCGCAGCTTTAAGGGGGGCCGTAATGATAGACAGCTTCGAGGACCCGGTGTTCTTTACCGTCTACCAGCCCAGGCTCAACCGCTCCCCCACGCCGGTAAAGTTTCTCCAGCCTCCCCTCTTGCCTCACCTGAAATCTAAACGAAATCTAAACGAAGGGCTGTCCCGCCAAAATGATAATGTCCTAAAGCACCAAAGTAGAAATGTCCTAAAGAGAAGCTATAATTTTCCTCAAAAAACTGGGGAGGGTTATGGCCGGGAAGGACATTATCGAGATGAGCTTGAGGGAGTTGAAGAG
>CBDVCR010000181.1:0-4173 GCA_965372535.1 uncultured bacterium
TTGCTTACAGGAGAGTATACATATTTCAACTTATCATTTCAAGGCTGACAAAACATTAAGTTCCATTCCACGAATGGGCGGCACGGGGACAGGCTCCCCGTGCCGCCCTTGTCAAGGCAAATCCGGAATGGAAGAAAATGGAAGAAATAGGGTCATTGGGGAAATGATTCCAGGACATCTTTGACCGGCTGGTTCGCAATCAAAAACTCTCCAGAAGGAATTCCGGCTACAAAAGTTCGGGGAACCGCTTGAGGTCCTCGGGGGTGTCGAGGTCTGAAAGGGTTCGGGCAAGCGAGGCCGCAAGGCCCAGGGACCGGGCGCGTTCCAGGCTGTCCTTTAACGTGTTTTCGGACGACCACCGGACGCCTTCGAACAGGCCCGGCGCGGGACTCTTAAGCCCCACGAGGTAGTACCCCCCGTCGCTTGCCGGGCCAAAGACCACGTCGTTTTCCTCAAGGAGCGAGAAGGCGTTCAGCACCACGTCCGCATCGAGTCCGGGGATGTCCACGCCCACGAGCGCCGCCTGCCGGTAGCCCCTCGTCAGGGCCTCATTTATGGCCTCGTGCATGCGCCTTCCGAGGTCCCCGCCGGACTGGGTGAACACGGGAAGCCCGAAGGCCCTGAAATGCCCCTCGCTCCCCGGCGGGTCATAGGTAATGAACGCATCAACGCCGGGCACGTCCCGCAGCCTGCTTACCGTGCCCTCAAGGAGGCTCCTGTAAAGGCCGAGCCTCCGGGCCTCCGAGAGGCTTCCCCTCAGGCGGGTCTTTACGTTTGCGCCCTCCGGCGCCTTGGCCATTATGAGGAGCGCCCTGTGGTTCACCGCACGTCCCGGTAATGGCGCGCGAGCCGCTCGGGGGGCGCTTTCAGGAGCGTATAGGAGAGGGCGAGCCGCCAGTCCCTCAGAGTGGCGCGGACCACGCCCTCCTTGAGCCACCGCCTGGGCGAGGCCATAATGGGCGGCCTCAGAAAGGCCACCCTGCCGGCCTTCCTGAGCCTTCCCCCTATCTCGATGTCCTCCATGAGGGGCATGTCCCTGAACCCGCCCACGCGCCGGTACGTCCCGGCGCGCATGAAAAGCCCCTGGTCGCCGTATGGGACCCTTGTCAGGCGGGAGCGGAGGTTCGCCCCAAGCTCCACAACCCTGAAACACACCGAAGGGTGGCGGATGCCGAGGTCGAAGGCCCCGGCGGATACTCCGGGTTCGGAGAGCGCGGCGCGCACCGCGTCAAAAGCCCCCTGCGGCAGCAGGCAGTCGGCATGGAGGAAGAGTAAAATCCCCCCCCCGGCGCGCTCGGCGCCCAGGTGCATCTGAAGGCCCCTGCCCCGGCGGGTCTCAAGCACGGTGTCCGCAAACTCCCGTGCGATGGAGACCGTCTCGTCGGCGCTCCCGCCGTCCACCACGATAAGCTCCTCCCCCTGGGTAAGCTTCAGGCCCCCAAGGGTTTCCCGGAGTGCCCCGGCCTCGTTCAGCACGGGCATTATGACGGATATTTTATGCAGTGCCGTCCTCCCGGCGTGTTTTTATGAAGGGGTGGTGATGATGAAATCACCCCCGCCCTCGCCCTCCCTCAAGGGAGAAGGAATTATAAGGATATAATAACCCGAAAGGGCGTGGGAACAAAAAGACGGGCAGCGGGGATTTCGGCCTGGAAAAAAGATGCAGGAGTTCCCCCAACAATTAACCCTTAAGCCGCATAACCCTTTTAAAGGAAAAGAATATTTAAATCTGCGAAGTGGTCGGAGATGGTTTTTGAAAAAAATGGGGGAACTTTTTGCTTAGTAAAAGAGTTAAGATAAAAGCCGTCATTCCCGCGGAGGCGGGAATCCATTTTTTCCCCTGCACATGAAGGAGAACTTTTACGTTTGCATTCCAGCCAGCCAAAGGAGAGAAACCCTGTACGTGGGAGTAACGTTGAATCCGGCTAAAAGGATTTATGAACATAAAAACAGCACACAAAGAAATACGGGGTGCGCCGACTCGTATATTACGAGGTTGACGGCTTGACGATGCAAGAAGTTTGGATTCCCGCCTGCGCGGGAATGACGGAAAGAGGGAAGCGGCAATGACGGATGAAGAACCAAAAAAATGGGGGAACTCCTGGAAAAAAGATGCCGTTGATTTTTGAGGGCGAATATATTATGGTACTTTACCACTATGATGGGATTTTTTGCCTTATGGCAGCCTCTAAAAATAGGTTTTGTATACGAAAGGGAGCGAAATCGCGGGAGCCTTGGAAGCGGGAGAAAAACGCCCGGAGGCGCGGCAGCGCTGCGTTGAGGACGTTTTTATCCCAATGACGACGTATGCCGCGATTACAGCCCCTTGCAGTAAAAAGATATTTTTAGAGGTTGCCTTATGTTTATGCTTTTTCCCGCTCCTTGCGGGCTGCATGGCGGAGCGGGTTGACCTTGCGGCCGGCGGCGCTTTGGGGGGCGCGGCGCCGGAGGCCGTAATTGTGGCTAAGGTGGACTACGACGACCACGGCCTGCCCCGCTTTGACGGGGTACTGAAGAAGCGCCCGACGAAAGCGGGGGAACGATTCAGCCTTGTGCATTACGAGGGCGGCAGGCCGGAGTACTCCTGCGACATCGCCATCACGAAGCAAAGCCCGGACATGAAACGTCCTCTCCGGGTGATTTATGAGTGGACGGGGAAGGGGTTTAAGGTGGGGGCCGTGCTGGCCCTCGCTCAGGCGGGATATTATAACCCCGCCGGGGAAGAGTCGCATGCGGCCGATATGAAAACCGAAAAGTCCCTCCATGCCTCTGCCGGAGCGCTCCTGCTGGGGTCGGCAGGGGGCTTTGCCATCGGGCTGGTCTCCTTCTTGCCCTCCGCGATAAAGGAGATGAGCCGCCTCGTCCTGAACAAAAAAGAGACGGTGCTCGGGTTTTCCTCTTATGAGTACGACGAAAATGGCAGGCTCGCCCGCATGAGGACCTTTGCCCCCGACGGCGTTCCCACGGAACTCGTAAGGACGGATTACTCCTACGCCGGCGAGAGTGCCGTGCCCTGCAATACCGAGGTCACAAGCCATCCCGAAAAGCGCACAAGGACCGTCCAATAACCTTCCGCCTTCCCGTGCCCGGGCATGCTGCCGGGCATGCTGATGGTATAATCTCCTCATGAAGCGCATTGCCCTTACCATGGGAGAGCCGGGGGGCATCGGCCCGGAGGTCGCCGTAAGGGCCGTCGAGGCTTCGGGGGGCATCTGCGCTCCCGTGCTTGTAGGAGACCCCTCGGTCTTCGAGGAAGCCCGAGGGCTGCTCAAGGCCCCGTTTAAGCTCAAGGAGGTCGAAAGGCCGTCCGGGGCGCCCCGGCCCGCGGTTGTTGAGATGATAAGGGCCGGCCCGGCCAATGGGTATCAAAAGGGCCGCCCAACCGCCGAGGGAGGCATGGCCTCCGCGGAGGCCGTAAAAAAGGCCGTGGCCCTTGCCCTTGAGGGCGCGGTGGACGCCGTGGTCACGGCCCCCATATCCAAGGAGGCCCTGAGGATGGCGGGCCTCCCCTGGCCCGGCCATACCGAGATGCTCGCCGAGCTTACGAATGCGGCGGAGGTCGGGATGATGCTGATGGGCGGGCCGCTCAGGGTGATGCTTGCCACCATACACACGGCCCTGCGGGACGTGCCGGGGCTTGTGAGCAGGGAGAGGGTAAAGGCGGCCATAAGACTCGCCTTGCGGGCCTCGCGCATGCTCTCGCTTGAGTCCCCGCGCATAGCGGTCGCGGCGCTGAACCCCCACGCCGGGGAGGGCGGCATGTTCGGCCGGGAGGAGGAGACGGCCATAGCCCCCGCCGTCAGGGAAGCGGCCGGGGAGGGCGCGCCCGTCACCGGGCCGTATCCGCCCGATACGCTGTTTTACAGGGCCTCAAGGGGAGAGTTCGACATGGTAGTCTCGATGTACCACGACCAGGGGCTGATACCGCTTAAGCTCCTGGCGTTTGAAAAAGGGGTCAACGTCACGGTGGGACTGCCCATCATACGGACCTCCCCGGACCACGGCACGGCCTACGGGATTGCCTGGCAGGGGGTCGCCGACCCATCGAGCATGGTCGAGGCGGTCAAGGCCGCGGTGGGCCTTAAGCTCGTCCCTTAACCCGGATATTGCATGAGCATTATGGAAAAAGAGAACAAAAGATATGAAAACAATCACAGGCATAGGCGGGGTTTT
>CBDVCR010000182.1:0-4145 GCA_965372535.1 uncultured bacterium
CAATGAGCCATGGCGCTACGAAAAGGCTTGACATTCAACACAGTTGCTTCGGGCTTGTGCAATATCCGGGTTCAGGGGAACAGGACGCTTTTTCAGGGGGAGAGGGGTATAATGTAGGGAATTTCGGGTTTCAATCCATTGGGCCATTGGGGGGTGCGATATGGACATAAAAGCCGACTGTTTGGTAATTCTCTTAAGGCAACCTCTAAAAACAGGTTTTGTATACGAAAGGGAGCGAAATCGCGGAAGACAAGGAAGCAGGGGAAAAACGCCCGGAGGCGCGGCAGCGCTGCGTTGAGGACGTTATTATCCCGGTGACGATGTATGCCGCGATTGCAGCCCCTTGCAGTAAAAAGATATTTTTAGAGGTTGCCATATGGTGAAGCGAAGCCCCGTCGAGGCCCTGGAGTTCGACAGGGTCCTCGACATTGTCTCCACATACGCGCACAGCGAGGCCGCGCGTCTGGCGGTGGCGGCGCTCCGCCCCTTGGGCAGCGTGGAGGACATTGCGGGGCGCGCCTCGACGGTGCAGGAAATCCGCCGCCTTATTGAGGAGCAGGCCCCACTCGGGTTTGCCCGGTACGAGGACATAACCGCTGCGGTGGAAAGGGCAAAAATCGAGGGCGCGGTGCTTGAGGCCGTGGACATCCGGGCCTTTGTGCCGCCTCTTGAGATTATATCCGCGGTCTCCGCGCTTGTCGCCTCCCGGAGGGACCTGCCGCGCCTTGAGGAGCTGGCCGCCCGGATGCCCGGTTTCCCCGGCCTCCTTGAGAGCATAGAGCGCTCCATCGACGGCGAGGGCCGCATCCTTGACGAGGCCTCCCACTTGCTCTACGACATAAGGACAAGGCTCCGCGCCCTTGAGAAGAAAATCAGCCGCCGCCTGGAGGAAATCACCCGCGACCCCGCGGTGGGGGCGTTTTTGCAGGACGGCTTCGTCACCAGGCGCTCGGGCCGCTGGGTCATCCCCGTCAGGATGGACTCAAAGGGCATGGTAAAGGGCGTGGTGCACGACGTTTCCCGCTCCGGCGAGACGGCCTTCATGGAGCCGCTTGAGATTATCGGCGTGAGCAATGAGTTCGAAAACCTCGTGGCCGAGGAAAAGGCCGAGGAGATACGCATCCTCAAAAACCTGACCCGGCTGATACGGGACAGGGCCGGGGAACTGAAAGAGCAGTCCGAGGCGCTGGTCTCACTCGACGTGCTCAACAGCATCGCGGGCTTTTCGGAGCTGCTGGGCGCGGAGGTCCCCCTTATAAACGAGACGTCCGCCGTCTCGCTCGTAAACGCCCGCCACCCCCTGCTGCTTCTGCACGAGCGCTCCGAGCGGGGCTTCCGGGCCGTGCCCCTGGACCTCTCCCTCGGAGAGCCGGACAGGGTGATGGTCATCACCGGGCCGAACGCGGGGGGCAAGACCATTGCCATAAAGACCGTGGGGCTTCTGCTCCTGATGGCGCTTTCGGGCATGCCGGCGCCGGCGGACTCCTCCTCGTCCTTCCCCCTGGTGGGGGACGTACTCGTTGACATAGGAGATGAGCAGTCCATCGAGGAAAACCTCTCCACGTTCTCGGCCCATGTCTCCAACATCTCGGCCATCCTCGGACGGGCCGGGCGCGACACCCTTGTGCTCATGGACGAGCTCGGCACGGGTACCGACCCCGGGCAGGGCGCGGCCATCGGCTCGGCGGTGCTCAGGGACTTGTCCGAAAAGGGCGCCCTCGTCCTGGCCACCACGCACCTTATCGACGTCGTGGGCTTCGTCCACCGGAGCGAGGGCATGGCCAACGCCTCCATGGAGTTCGACGCCGATACCATGAGCCCGCTTTACAGGCTCAGGGCGGGCGAGCCGGGCGAGTCCCACGCCTTCGAGGTGGCCGAGCGGTTCGGCCTGCCCAGAAGGGTCATAGAGTTCGCCAGGTCCCTGGCAGGCACGCTCCAGTCCGAGTTCCACTCGCTCCTTTCCGAGCTTAAGGAAAAAAGGCGGGAGCACGCGGAGGCCCTTGAGGCCCTCAAGAACGAGCGGGCCGAATTAATGGCGCGCTCCGAGGCCCTCAAGGAAAAACTCCGCCTCGCCTCGGAGGAAAAGCAGGCCGTCATGGAGCGGGCCTACCGGGAGGCCCGCGGGGTGGTCTCCGACGTAAGGCGGAAGGCCCTCGATATACTCGAAAAGGCCAAACAGCAGAAGAGACGCACGGCCCTAAAGGAGCTTGACAGGGCCGGTGAGGAGATTGACGGGAAGCTCCGGGAGTTCAGGAAAGAGCCGTCCCTTTCCATAGAGGATATCGAGGAAGGCGGCACGGTGTTCGTTCCGGGCATCGGGTACGACGCCGAGGTCATGGTGGTGGACAGAAAGCGCGGCAGGCTGAGGGTGAAGGCGGCCGACAAGGAGCTTGAGCTTCCGGTGGCGGGCGTAGGCCCCGCACGGGGGAAAAAGGAAGAGAGCGTGGGGGGCTTCGGCATCGACGTGTCCGAGGAGCCGGTAAGCGCGGAGCTTAACCTCATCGGTCTCCGGGTCGATGAGGCCCTCTCCCGGCTTGAGCCGTTTTTAAACCGCGCCTCCCTGTCGGGCATTGGCGAGGTCGCCGTTGTGCACGGCGTGGGCACCGGGGCGCTTAGAAGGGCCGTGCGCGAACACCTGGCCGGCCACCCCCTGGTGGAGGGCGTAAGGGACGGCCAGCAGTACGAGGGCGGGGCCGGGGTGACGGTGGCGAGGCTTTCGTAAAGGCCTTACCCCGGGTATTGCACGAGTCTGGTTTGCCGCGGACGCAAGGCGCGGGACGCGAAGCTGTATGTCAATACCGCGAGCGGCCCGCAACGCGGCGGATGCGGAAATTCGCGGGGGTCCGTGACCCCCGGGCTCGCACGAAGGGTGAGTGCTCCGAAAATTCTGTTAATTTTTTCCGGCGACAAAACGCACCTTAAGCAAAAAATAGAATATTCCTCGGGACATTTTGTATTTTCATGCCTTCTGTTCTATTTTTCATAATACTCATGAAATATCCGGGTTACGCCGGCAACGGGCGTTCATCCCCGGAAATCAAGCAATATCTTAATCCGGCCTTTCTCCCCGGCCTTTTCGAATGCCTCCCTTGCGCGTTGGAAGCCGTATATGCCGGTGATGAGCGGTTCTACGTCCAGGAGCCTCCTTGAGAGCGCCCTCAAGGCCGGGGCGAACGGCCCGCAGCGCGAGCCCACGACGGTTATCTCCGAGACCACCACAGGTGAGAGGTTTATCGCCTTTCCTTCCGAAACCGTGCTTTTGAGCACCACCGTCCCCCTGGGCCTGACAAACGACAGGGCGGCCTCCAAGCCTCCGGCCGAGCCCGTGGCCTCCACCACGATGTCAAAGCCCCTTTCGGGCTTGAACGTGTCGAGGACGGCAGTCCTTACGCCCTGGGCGCGTGCTATGCCCAGCTTGTTTTCGTGCTTGCCAAGGAGGGTGACGTCCGCCTGCGAGAGGCCGAGGACAAGAGATACGAGCAGGCCGAGCTTTCCGTCGCCCATGACGAGCACCCTGCCGGAGGGCCTGATATGGACCTGCTCCGCGACCTCGAAAGCCGCTGCCAGCGGCTCCGTGAACACTGCTTCCTCGTCGGCTACGCTTTCTGGGACTTTGTGCAGGTTTTTAATCGGAAGGGTCACGTACTCCGCCATCGCGCCGTCCTTGCCGAGTATGCCGAGCACAGCCCTTTCCGGACAGTGGGTCCTCAGCCCCCCGAGACAGTGCCCGCACCTCCCGCATCCGAGGTTAATCTCCCCCACGACCCGCTTTCCCACGAGTCCCTCGCTGCCGGGGGCATCTTCCACCACGCCCACGAACTCGTGGCCGAGCACTCCTTGAAAGCCCATGTAGCCCTTTAGTATCTCAAGGTCGGTGTTGCATATGCCGGCCATGAGCACCCGGAGGAGGGCCTCGCCCTTGCCGGGAACGGGCCTTGGCTGGTCTGTTACGAACCTCAGGTTGCCGTCAAAGACAGCGGCTTTCATGGAAGTTATAGTAACATAGCCGCCGGACGTGGAAACTTTGGAGACTTTTAGGGTGCAATTCGCGCCCTGTCCCGCCAAAATGATAATGTCCTAAAGACTTTTAGGGTGTCCCGCCAAAATGATAATGTCCTAAAGCACCAAAGTAGAAATGTCCTAAA
>CBDVCR010000183.1:0-4083 GCA_965372535.1 uncultured bacterium
CCAAGGCGGCATGATTAACGCTAAAATGTGTCCAACTAACCGTAGGGCGCTACACGGCATAGTAAACCGCTGTGATATAATCAGGACTATAAAAAAAGTTACAGAGGTATTTAGACGATTTTATCCTTAAAACGGAAAAAGAGGCATGGAATAACCGGTAAGGAAAAGACCGCCCTCCTTGAGTTGAAAGACTCTTTAAGCCGGAAGTACAATCTCGTTGAGCTTAAACTCTTCGGCTCCAGGGCAAGGGGTGATTACGACTCTGAATCGGACCTCGATGTCCTGGCGGTGCTTGAGAGCCTGGATTGGAAATCGGAAAAGGACATATTTGAAATATGCTTTGAGGTCGGCCTCAAGTACGACCTGCTGTTTTCTCCCATAGTGTATTCGAGAGACGAATATGAAAGCGAGCTTAACAAGATTACCCCCTTCTATCAATCGGTCGAGAAAGAAGGCATATCTCTTTAATGGGAGACCGGAGACAGCTTGCAGAGTATCGCTTTAAGGAAGCCTTGGAGTGCATAGAGGAGGCGGAACTGCTGCTTGGGGGCAAGAAATTAAGGGGTGCCGTGAACAGGATATATTATTCGATGTTTTATGCCGCATCGGCCCTGCTTGCCGCAAGAGGACTGAGTGCTTCCAGGCATTCTGGGGTAATCTCGATTTTTCACGGAGAGTTCGTAAAGAGTGGACTGTTTGCAAAGAAAACCGCAAAGTTCCTGGACATCGCTTTTGCCCTGAGAAACAAGGCTGATTACAGGGAGTTCGTGCAGCCCGAAGAAAATACGGTCACGGAGTTGCCCGAAGAAGCCAAGCGGTTTATATCACAAACAGAGGATGTTCCTCGAAGGCTCATATGAGATTGTTTCTCTCTGCCTTGCTGCTCGTTTCCGTTTCCCTTCCCGCGTATGCCGGGGAGGGAGGGGGGTTCATGTTCAGGACCGACCCGAAGGTCAGCCGGGTGGCGCCCAAAAAGCCCGTCGCCATAAAGCTCAAGCGCCTGGAAAGCGGCAAGTACACCTGGGAGCTCAAGGGCGACAACGCGGACGAGATACTCGGCGTGGACAAAAAGCTCAGGGAGCGGCTGGGAGTGGGCCGGAAGTAGCGGGCGAGGGCCGGCCAGGGAAGCGGCCAAATAAGAACCCATGCATATATCAAGGTTTGCGGCTTACAGGGAGAGCCCCGGAGGCTGAAAGGCACGCTCTATATAGTATCCACCCCCATCGGCAACCTCGAGGATATCACCATGAGGGCGCTCAGGGTGCTCAGGGAGGCCGACGCGGTCGCCGCCGAGGACACGAGGCGCACCCGCAAGCTGCTCGGCCACTTCGGGATCTCAAAACCCCTGGTGAGCTACTGGGGGGAGAAGGAAAAGGCAAAGGCCGAGGAGGTGATGGGCAAGCTCCTCTCCGGCCTCAGCGTGGCCCTTGTCTCGGACGCGGGGACGCCGGGCATCTCCGACCCCGGCGCGGTGCTCGTAAGAAGGGCGCTCGATGAGGGGGTCGAGGTCGTGCCTGTCCCCGGCCCTTCGGCCTTCGCCGCCGCGCTCAGTATTTCGGGGCTTCCCACGGAGGAGTTTACCTTTATCGGGTTCTTGCCCTCAAAAAGGGGGCAGAGGCAGAGGGCCTTGAGGGACCTCGCCATCGAGCCGAGGACCCTGGTGTTTTACGAGTCCCCCCACCGGGTGGCGGACACCCTGATGGACATGGAGGAGGCATTCGGCGGAGACCGCAGGGCCGCGGTGCTCAGGGAACTCACCAAGCTCTACGAGGAAGTCCGCCGGGGCACGCTCTCCAGTGTCCTGGACTGGATAGAGGAGGCGGAAATCGCCGGAGAATATGTTATAGTGGTCGAAGGGAAAAAGAAGGGGCCGCAAAGCCCCGGCGAGGCGCTTGAGGAGGTAAGGGCGCTGATGAAAAAGGGCATGGGCAGGAAAGAGGCGGTAAACACGGTGGCGGCCGAGTACGGCCTGAGCAAGAAGGAACTCTACCAGAGAAGCCTCGAAAGATGAAACCCCTTTTCCTCTGGCTCGTAATGGTGTTTGTGCTTTCGGTCTATCCCTTCGAGGACACCGAAATATACGAATTCCCCCACGCGGACAAGGTGGGGCATTTTGTCCTCTACGCCATAACCGGCGCCCTGCTCTACAATGTCCTCAAAGGCAGCGGAAGGGGGTTTCCAGGGAGGTGGGCGCTCCCCCTTGCGGTCGTGCTGGCTTCGGTGTATGGTTTGGGCATGGAGGCCGCCCAGGACATTGTGGGCTACCGGGACTTCTCGCTCCTTGACGGCGCCGTCAACGCCCTCGGCGCGCTTTGCGCGGTGCTTTACATGAGGTTTGCAAGGAGGACACGATGAAACTCAATCCTTTAGCCCTGGGGGTTGCGCTCGGGGTTGTCTGGGGGGTGTCGCTGTTTGTCACCACATGGGTTTCGCACTATACGGGATACGCCGGGCTCTTTCTGGAGGTGATGGCCCAGTCCATTTATCCCGGCTACGCCATCACCCCTCTTGGCAGCTTCCTGGGCCTTGTCTACGGGTTTCTGGACGGGCTCATTGGCGGGGCCGTCATAGGGTGGATATATAACCGGATAACCAAAGCGTAGCATGGCAAAGGTCTATTTCGCCTCCGCGCGGGTCAGAAAGTGGAAGCACGAGGAAAGCCTGCCCGGCAAGCTCGAAAGGCTGCTCAAGGAGGCGGACCTCTCCGGACGTTTCGAGCCCGGCGAATGGGTGGCGGTCAAGACCCACTTCGGCTCCCCCGGCGCCCACAGGGTCGTAAGGCCCGTGTTCCTCAGAAAAATAACCAACGCCTTGAAACACGCCGGCGCAAAGCCCTTTGTAACGGACACGGTGAGGATAAAAGGGCTTGACTACATCGAGGTGGCAAATGCAAACGGGATAAACCACCTCTCGGTGGGCGCGCCCGTCATACTGGCCGACGGCCTTTACGGAAACGACAACATCCTCGTAAAGGCCGGAGACATTCTTGGCGAAATCGCCGTGGCCTCGGTAATCCACGATGTCCCGGCCATGGTGGCGGCAAGCCACGTAAAGGGCCACATAAACTCCGGCTACGCCGGGGCAATCAAGAACCTGGCCATGGGCGGGGTAAGCGGCGCCCACCGCACCTGCGGCTGGAAATGCGGCAGGGGCGCTATGCACGCCGTAGGCGCCGGGGCCCTCGTCTGGGACGAGGAAAAGTGCGAACTCTGTTACCAGTGCGAGGAGATATGCCCCCTTGAGTGCATAGGTTTTACCGGGGAGGGCAGCCGGTTCAGCTACGAGGACGAACGCTGCTGGCGGTGCGGCCGCTGCAGCAGGGTATGCCCCGGCGAGGCCATAAAGATGGAGGGCGCCGACGAGGGCATGTTCATCCGCTCGCTGGCCGAGGCCGCCAGGGCGGTTGCCGGCACCTTCTCGCCCGGCAAGGTCTTATACGTGAACTTCCTTACCGAGATACAGCCCGAGTGCGACTGCATGCCCGGGGCCGACGTGCCCGTCATGCAGGAGCAGGGCATATTGCTCTCCGACGACATCGTGGCGGTGGAGCAGGCGAGCATCGATTTGCTCAGGAAAGCGGACCCCCTCCCCCAGTCGGCGGCGGCTGAGAAGGGGCTCGGCCCTGGCGACGACGTTCTCGCGGGCCTGACAGAAAAACCCCTTGAGCTTGCCGTCCAGGAGGCCGAGAGGCTCGGAATGGGCGACAGAAACTACGAACTTATTGAAATATAAGGATAAATTGCTTCCCTAGAAAAAGGTGCTGCTGCCCGTGGGGGGGTGGGCAGCAGCTTGGGGAGGTAACGAGGTACTATTCTTTTTTAACACAATCCAATCCTGTTGTCAAGCAGTTTTTTTAACTTTTTTCATAACTCCAATTTTAGGCGCATTTCGTCTCAGGGTTGTTATCGCCCGCCCGGTTTTCCATCGGACATTGAAATGCCGAATAAGAAGTATCCGTTAAAAACACGGCAGGCGGTTTGCAAACCGGGCGATAATCCGGCTTTTTTGGTCCGACAAAAGGTGTCAGACAAAAGGTGTCAGGTCTTGACTTGTGACTTTTGGTTCTGTTATATTTTGTTATGG
>CBDVCR010000184.1:0-4082 GCA_965372535.1 uncultured bacterium
TATAGCGCAAAAAAAGAGGAAAGTCAAATTTACCCACAAATATGTCGCAGACCCGATGAAGGAGGCAAGTCGCTTCCTTTACTTCTTACGGCTCGAAGTCGTATAATTTTTCTTTCGGAGAAACCGCCAACCCCAATCATACGGCTGCACAGGAGAAGGACGGATGCATATAGCAGTATGCATAAAGCAGGTCCCCGACGCGGCGGAGGTAAAGATTAACCCCGAGACCGGAACCCTCCTAAGAGAGGGCGTGCCGAGCATCATAAACCCCTATGACCTCCACGCCCTCGAGGCCGCGCTAAGGCTAAAGGAAGAAGCGGGCGCCACGGTCACGGTATTGACCATGGGGCCGCCCCAGGCCGAGGACGCCTTGAAGGAGGCCATCTCCATGGGTGCGGACGAGGCCGTACTCCTTACGGACAAGGCCTTTGCGGGCTCCGACACCTGGGCCACCTCCTACACGCTCGCCAGGGCGCTCGGAAAACTCTCCCCGGACATCGTCTTCTGCGGCAAGCAGGCCATCGACGGCGACACCGCCCAGGTGGGCCCTGAGACCGCCGAGATGATGGGCATACCCCACATAGCCTATGTGCGCAAGATCGAGGCCGTGGAGGAAGGCAAGATAAGGGTACAGAGGCTCATGGACGAGGGGCATGACGTGGTGGAGGCGGACATCCCGGTACTCATGACCGTGGTTAGAGAACTCAATGAGCCGAGGCTGCCGTCGCTTAAAGGCAAGATGAGGGCGAAAAAGGCCGGGATAACCAGATGGACGGCCGCGGATATCGAGGCCGAGGAGGAATATCTCGGGCTTGCGGGCTCGCCCACCCAGGTCAATAAAATCTTCGCCCCGGAGGCGCGGGCCGACCGGGAGATGCTTGACGGCACGCCCGAGGAACAGGCCGATAAACTCGTAGGGAAACTCCGGGAGTTGAAATGCCTACAATAGTAAACAGGGACAAGTGCTCCGGGTGCGAGAGCTGCCTTGAGTCCTGTCCATTCGACGCCATAGAGATGAAGGACGGGCTGGCCCTTATAAATGAGTACTGCCAGTCATGCAGTGCCTGTCTTGAGACCTGCCCCGAAGGGGCGATTTCGGAGATAAAGGACCTTGTCACGATAGATGCCGGTTACCTCCGGCAGTACCGGGGCGTCTGGGTATTCGCCGAGCAGAGGGGGGGCAAGGTCTCGGGCGTGGGCCACGAACTCCTCGGGGCGGGAAGGTCCCTTGCCGACAAGCTGGGAGTCGAACTTGCGGCGGTGCTGTTTGGCGCTCCGGAGGGCGAAGCGGAGGAGCTAATCCGGCGGGGAGCGGACAGGGTATATCTGGAGAGCAACAGTTCGCTTATGCAATTTAACGACGAGCCATACGCCGAGGCGTTGGCATCGTTGATTGAGCAGTACAAGCCGGAGGTCGTGCTCGCCGGCGCAACCCCCATCGGTCGGTCCTTCATCCCCAGGGTGGCGGCGAGGTTAAGGGCCGGCCTCACGGCCGACTGCACCTCCCTCGACGTGGACGCCGAAAGCAGGGACCTGCTTCAGACCCGCCCGGCCTTCGGCGGAAACATCATGGCCACCATCGTCTGTCCCGCCAGGAGGCCCCAGATAGCCACCGTAAGGCCGAGGGTCATGAAGGCCCTTGAGCGCGACGAGGGCAGAAAAGGCGAAATCGTGAATTTCAAGGCCGACGTCCCGGAGCCGAGGGCCAGGGTGCTTGAGACCGTAAAGGAGGTCTCCGGGACGGCTGTCAACCTCCAGGAGGCCGATGTCATCGTCTCCGGCGGCCGCGGTCTCGGAAACGAAAAGGGCTTTGAGATGCTCAGGGAACTGGCCGACCTTCTCGGCGGCACGGTCGGCGCCTCGAGGGCCGCCGTGGACGAGGGCTGGATACCCTACCGCCACCAGGTGGGCCAGACCGGAAAGACCGTCTGTCCCAGGATATACGTCGCCTGCGGCATCTCCGGGGCCGTCCAGCACCTGGTGGGCATGCAGTCCTCCGACATTATCATAGCCATCAACAAAAACCCCGAAGCGCCCATATTCAACGTCGCCACCTACGGCATGGTGGGCGACGTATACGAGGTCGTCCCCGTGCTCATAAAAAAATTAAAAGAGGCCAAAGGGCTATGAAGACGGCTTTCGTGTTCCCGGGACAGGGCTCCCAGCGCGTGGGGATGGCCAAGGACCTCTACGAGGGCTTCGGCGAGGTAAGGGAGCTTTACGCGGAGGCGTCCGAGACCCTGGGCTATGACGTGGCCGCACTGAGCTTCGACGGCCCGGAGGAAGAGCTTGACAGGACCATGAGGACGCAGCCCTGCCTGCTTGCGGCAAGCGTCGCGTCGCTCCGCGCGCTTGAGTCCATGGGCGTTGAGGCCCAGGCGGTCGCGGGCCACAGCCTGGGAGAATACACCGCGCTTGTGGCCTCGGGGGCGCTCTCTTTCAGGGACGCGCTTAAGACCACGGAGTTCCGGGGAAAGCTCATGCAGGAGGCCGTGCCCGCCGGAAAGGGCATGATGGCGGCGGTGCTGGGGCTTAAACGGGAGCCGGTGGGCCAGGCGTGCGCCTCGGTGAAATCGGGCTACGTCGCCCCCGCCAATTACAACTGCCCCGGTCAGATAGTCATCTCCGGCGAAACGCCGGCCGTGGAGGAGGCCATTGGGCTTCTCAAGGAGGCCGGGGCCAGGCGTGTCGTCCCCCTCTCCGTAAGCGTCCCCTCGCACTCAAGGCTCATGGACGGGGCGTCAAAGCTGCTCTCGGAATACCTCTTCTTCGACCACGTCCGGATGCAAGAGCCGAGGATACCCGTGGCAAGCAACGCCGACGCGATTTTCCTCAGCACCGTGGACGGCATCAAGGCCGCCCTCGTAAAACAGCTCAACAGTCCCGTGCTGTGGGAATACTGCGTCTCCACCATGACCCACGCGGGCATCGACACGTTCATCGAGGTCGGGCCGGGCAAGGTCCTCTCCGGGCTTATCAGGAGATGCGATTCCGGCGTCAAAGTCCTGAACGTGGAGGACAGGGAAAGCCTCCAAAAGACCGTCGCCGAGCTTGCCGCCCCGGGGGCCTGAGACGGACGCGGGATTTTCTCCTTACTTTGCGCCCCAAAAAAACCTTTTAAAATATCGTATTACCCGTTCCTTACAGCCTCGGTAGAGAGAATATCCGACCATCACTCCCAAAAAAAGTGCTTCACAAAGGCTTTTTTTCGTTATATGATTTGATTTGCCTGTCGAAGCATCTTACATCCGTGCGAAAGGCGGTGTTATCATGCCTGTTGAATTGGAGCGGTACAGGGAGGAGCACACAAGAATTTACACCCTTCTCAGGGAGGCCAAGGAGGCAAGCCTCGGCACAAGGGAGGGGCTCGAAAGGCTCATGTCGGCAAGGGACATGCTGCTTTCCCATCTGGAGGGCGAGGACAGGGAGTTCTATCCCGCGCTCAGAAAGGCCGCGGAAAAAGACGCCCAACTGGTGCGGGCCCTCGATGTCCTTGAGGACGACATAAAGGACGTCTCGCGTATTGCCCGCGAATTTTTCGCCAGGTGCTGCCCTGAAGGCGGGGGCCTGGACTTCGTAAGGGAGTTCGGGACGTTTTTTATCATGTTCATGGAAAGGGCGGCGAAGGAGGAAAACGTCCTCTTCCCGGAATACGAAAGGCTGGCAGGGCAGGGGGAAACAGACCCCGGAAAGTACGCCTTTCGTCCGTTTTGAAGTTCACGCAGGAGGCGCCGGCGCGCATCGGGGTCCCGGAACGGCGCATCGCGGGTTACCTCATTAAGTCTCAACAACAACACGGGGCATGGCCCCTCCTTACAGACTATACATAGCGGCTTACTAACCGTGTTAGTAAAAGCCGTCATTCCCGCGCAGGCGGGAATCCATTTTTTTCTATATAATCCCTGCACATGAAAGGGGAGCGGTTCTCCGGCGGAGTCGGGAATTCGCATATCGCTGTCGAGGCGGGGTTGGAAAACCCCGCCTAAAAGGAGGGCGAATTAAGTATCATGTCCCCGGAATTATTCTGTAATCCCTGCACATGAAAGGGGAGCGGTTCTCCGGCGGAGTCGGGAATTCGCATA
>CBDVCR010000185.1:0-4020 GCA_965372535.1 uncultured bacterium
GATTGTTTTCATATCTTTTGTTCTCTTTTTCCATAGTGCTCATGCAATGAACGGGTTAATGCCCGCCTGGCAATCCCCACGCGCTTCCCGCTCCGAAAGGGAAAAAGCGGCGGTCGGCACAGACACGGCAAGGGCAAAGGCCGGGGGGCCGGGCTTCTTCCGGGACGACTGGACGGCGGGGCTTTAAAGAGCGACCGGGCTTTCTCCTCCCGCTGTTTTCATTCACCGGGGCTTTTGTGCGTCGAGCGCCCGGTGTATCTGCTCCCAGGAGACGAGGCCCCACGCGGCCAGTATCCTGCCCAGTTTTTCGCCTGAATGGCCCTGGAGCTTGAGCGCGCGTTCAAGCTCAGCGTGAGAGATTAGCCCACCTTTGACCAATATCTGTCCCAGCGGGCGCCGGGTGGCGGCGTCCCTGCTTGCCTGCTCCATTTCCACGCCCTCTTTTTCAAGTCTATACCCTGAGGGGCCGTTTGTTAAGGGCCGTGCGCCGAGGCGCCGTTTTTTTTGACGGAGCTTGAAACCGGGAGGGTTCCGCCCGATAATCTTTTCCTTTCACCCGGGGGCGGGCGGAACCCTCCCGGGAAAGGCGCATCCCTGATGCCGGCGCTCTTTTACATGCGGTATTTTTATCTCGAAATTTTTCTCCTCCTGCTGTACAATAGGGCGACCCTTAATTTTTGTATTTAAATTCCTGCGGGGGGGATTTATGCGGTTTGACGGCGTGCTGATTAGCGCGGTGGTCCTGGCCGGCGTCGTTTTTACGTACGGCGGCGCATGTCCGGGACAGGAACCCGCGGGCTCAAGAGGCGGACGACGCGATGCGGCCCCCTCCACCCTTACGCTGCAGGGCGTATTGACCGTGGGCGGCAAGTCCCTTGCCATAATAAACAACGGCTTTTACCGCAAAGGCGACGCCGTGGGAGGCTTCAGGGTCGCCGCCATAGAGCTCGAAAGGGTGCTGCTGAAAAGGGGGAGCCGGAAGTTTTTTCTGGCCGTAGGGGGGGCTGAATGAGGCGCCTGCCGCGGCTTTTATTGCTTGCCGCGGTATTGACCGCCTCGCCCGTGGCCTGGACCGCGGCGTCCGGCGAAACGGACGGGCCGGGACCTCTCGTGTCCATGGAAGTTAAAGGGGTGGAGCTTAACGACCTCTTGAGGGCCATCGGGCGCGAGGCGGGCCTGGACGTGCTCGTCGGTGAGGGGGTAAGCGGAAAAGTGACGGCCAGCTTAAGGGACGTCCCCCTCCGGGAGGCCCTCGATTCCATCCTGAAAAACAGGGGCCTCAGCTGGTGGGGGCTCGAAAGCGGCCTCATGGAGGTAGGCCCGGCCCGCAGGGACGAAAAGGAGGAGATGGAGCTGACGGTCGGGAACTTCAAACTTAACTACCTGAAGGCATCGGACTCCATGTTGTCGGCCGTCGAAAAGCTTCTGAGCCCCCGCGGAAGAGTAAGCCGCCTGCGCGAGACGAACTCCCTGGTGGTCAAGGACATCCCGGTCAGCGTGCGGCGGGTGGAGGACTTCCTCCTGGACGTTGACAGGAGGCCCGGCCAGATACTTATCGAGACCCGCATCGTCGAGGTAAACTCCGGGTACATGAAAGAGCTCGGCATCAACTGGCAGGCAAGCTATGGCTACAAGTCCAACGACGTCTTAGGCGGGCTGGGCTCCGTGGAAAGCAGCGCGGGCCTCAACCTCCCGCCGTCCTTCGAGGAGGGCCTCTCGCTCGGCTTCGGCCTCGTCTCGGACAAGCTAACGCTGGACATCAGACTCTCCGCCCTCGAGGACAGGGGAAAGGCGAAGGTGGTCTCGACCCCGAGCGTCATGGTGCTGGACAACCATACGGCCGTTATCTCCGACGGCACCGAGCTGCTCGTGCCCAGCATGGCCGCCACGACCGTCATAAAGACCGGGGATTCCCACGGAGACCTTCCATACAGGTCGGAGATATTCAGGGCCGTGCTGGAGCTTGCCGTGACCCCGCGGGTAATAGACAGTGGCCGGCTCTCGCTCTTTATAAACACCAAACGTGAGGAGTTCGACTTCAAGCGCGAGGTGCAGGGCTACCCCCCGAAAATAACGAAAAGCCTGAGGACGGAGCTTATCGTCCGCGACGGCGACACCGTGGCCATCGGCGGCATAAAGACCGAAACCGAAAGAGACAACCGGAGCGGCGTGCCCCTCCTGTCGAGAATCCCCCTCCTCGGATGGCTGTTCAAGAGTGAAATGAGAAGTGAGGACCGCGCCGAACTCATCATATTCCTCACCCCGAAAATCATGGAGTAAAGAGCTTATGCCGACAGCCGCCTTAAGGGCGATATACAGGGTAAACCTGGGCGTCAGGCCCTCCGAGAGGGTCCTGGTGTTCACCGACAGGCCCTCCCGCCGGGAGACCCTCAAGGCCGCCGACGCCCTGAGAAGGGAGAACCTCCGTCATATCGCCCTCATGGCCGCCGAGACGGGCAAGGCCCTCTGCCGGGAAATAACCTTTGTGGAGTACCCCGCCGCCGGGGTCCACGGCAAGGAGCCTCCGAGAAAACTCTGGGAGGCGGCCTTCGGCGCAAAGGCCGTCGAGGCCCTGGACAAGGTAGAGCTGCTGCGCCCGATTCTCGGCAAGACCATACGCGGCGAAAAAACCGGCGAGGCCGAAAAAATCCTCCTGCGGTACAAAAGGCACGCCGTGGACGCGGTGGTGGCACTGTCACATTACTCGACGAGCCACACCGCCTTCAGGCAGTTCCTGACCACGCTCTGCGGCGCCCGATACGCGAGCATGCCCCTTTTTGACGCCAACATGCTCGCCGGGCCAATGGACGTGGACTGGCCGGCGATGGCCGGGCGGACGCGGGAGATTGCCAAAGTGTTACGAAAGGCGGAGCACGTACGCATTCGGACCCCGGAGGGCACGGACATCTCGTTTTCCACCCGCGGCAGAAAGGTCCATGCAGACACCGGCATCATCACCCGACCGGGCGCCTTCGGGAACCTCCCCGCCGGGGAAGTCTACCTGGCCCCGGTCGAGGGCACGGCCGAGGGCAGGCTCGTCCTTCTCTGGGCGCCCACGAGAAAGCTCGCCTCCCCCGTCGCGGTAACCGTCAAAGGCGGCCGTGCAGAGGACGTGGAGGGCGAGGACGAGTTTGCCGGGGAGCTTGCCGGGCGGCTCCGGGAGAGGAAGGAAAACGCAAACATCGCCGAACTCGGCATCGGCGCCAACCCCCGTGCCTCGCGGCCGGACAACATACTCGAATCGGAAAAGATACTGGGCGCCGTCCACATCGCCCTGGGCGACAACAGCTCCTTCGGCGGGACGGTCAGGACGCCGTTTCACCAGGACTTTGTGTTTTTCAGGCCCACGGTGACGCTCACCACGAAAACGGGGGAAAAGCTGACGCTTCTTGAGAACGGGAAACTGCTTGAAGGAGGGAGCAAATGAAAAGCATTGTGGTTTTCATCACCGCGCCCGGCGAGGAAGAGGCCGCGGGGATTGCAAAGGCGCTCGTGGAGGAAAAACTCGCGGCCTGTGTAAACATCATAAGGGGCATACGCTCAATCTACCGCTGGGAAGGCAAGGTGGAGGACGAGCCGGAGGCCCTGATGGTTGTGAAGAGCCGGGAGGGACTTTTTGAAAAACTCTCTGGAAGGGTCAGGGAACTCCACCCGTACTCCGTCCCCGAAGTCATAGCCGTGCCCATAACGCGGGGGCTTAAGGAGTACGTGGACTGGATAGGCGAGGCGACGCTTGAGACATAGCCCGCGCATTGCACGAGCATTATGGAAAAAGAGAACAAAAAGTTATGTTAACAATCACAGGCATAGGCGGGGTTTTCCAGTCCCGCCGGAGAACCGGCCCCCGGCGGGACTGGAAAGTCCCGCCTATCGGGAGGGCGGATGTTATATCAGGACAATGCCAAAGTATTCCGAAGAATATTCTATTTTTTGTATGTCATTCCGGGCTTGACCCGGAATCCAGTCTTTTCCGTCTAGACATAATGGCTGACAGATAAAAAAGACCTGCCCCTTGCAACG
>CBDVCR010000186.1:0-3910 GCA_965372535.1 uncultured bacterium
GTAAATATTATTCCCTCATTTTTACGATAAGTGCCCGCTTTGCCCTTTTTAAAGGCATATATAGTGATGGTCATCTGTTGCCCCATTACACTCATTGGCGATGATGAGGGAAATCCTTCTTCGACATTTTGAGCCTTGTCATCATCAAGCCGCACGCCGATTCCCGTGAGAGTAGTATCGAAGCTTCCAGCATGTCCTTTATAACCCTTACGGCATTCATGCAGACGAATGGGAAGGGCTATGTCTGGTAGTCGAAGTTCTAACTTGCCCAAAGCACCGTCTGGCAATATAATGTTACCTCTAAATCCAGGAACAGAGTATTCATATAACTTAATTAACGTGCCCCATTCTGACTCTCTTTTATATGCTTCATTCCTTTCGGGAAAGATGGGCATTTTATCTGCCTCAAATCTCAACACGCCACCAGAGTTTGGTTTGATATCAGCATTGATAGGTGCCAAATAAGTATAAACGGCACTTTTGAGTCCCCCTTTAGGGTCTTCCCGTCTTACTACACTAAATCCCCAATGACTATCAGTAGAGCCAGAAGATTTGCCGATGATTCTCAGATTTCTTCGGCTTATTACTAATTGGAGTTTGTGACGACCGCAGAATTGTAGGACACCCGTTCCCCCCATGTTATATTGCCCTTGGACAAAAGGAATTCTTACTTTATTTTTTGCATCTAATGATAGAAATGTCTTCGGCATCATATCTGGTGTTTGTCCTTCCCCTGCATCTGCGATGATAAAGCAGGGGTTTCCGCCGCCTTTCGTAGGCGCTACACCTGTGGCTGCTAAAGTTATATTTCTGGCAATTTCTGTTCTTTTGGGTGTTGTCCATTCGCGAATTCTTCCTGCAAAAGTACTGCTTGATCTTCCTTCGCTAAAAAATTGCGCTACAGCTTGCTGAATGCTTTGAGGGGCTGATGGGCCTTCGGGGTTTATACCTCTTACGAGGCATTCATTTATTAGGCAGGCATCTACAGAATTCACTATTTTTTCGACAAGGGCAGCGTCGGAACTATCTTGCTGGTTTCCAATCGCATTGAAATTTGTTTCCCGATCACCATAATACCGCCATGCCCTTGGATCATCCCAATATCCAGCTTCTTTAAGGAGAGTTATTACTTCATCCTCTGTATCTGCATGCATTAAAGAAAGACAAAGATTCTTAAGTTGCTCGTTATTCATCGTAATCATCTGGGCTTCTCCTCTTTAAATTACTCATTGAGCTTAAATTCAACTTCAGCATCATCGCCTTGCCTATCAAAGCGTGCCTTCATTTCGCTAATGGCATTCTGAAGGGCTTTACTGATTTTTTTTACGTCATGTTCTGTATATATATAGTTGCTACGATTAGACAGGTTTCCAATCAGCTTTATATCTTTTAGTGCTCTACGCACTCGTTTCTCTGCTAATTCCACAAACTTTTTTCTGTCGTCATTTCTTGCCATATACTCCTCCAGATTTCCAAATATTGTGAGTATATTTACTATATCTACTATTTCAATTAAATGTCAAGGGAACACCAACTTGTGAACCAGTTCCCCTGGACGAGTTCCGCCTATCTCCCCTATGCTGTAACCTGCGGCGTTCCGGGCGCGGCGGGCTGGCCCGTGGCCGGGAGTCTGAAAAAAACTACCAAGGAGGCGGGGCATGACGATTGACATCGAGGAGATGGAAAAAGTACTGGAGAAGGAAGAAAAGCAAGAGCAACGCAAGTGGAGGAAAATCGAGGAGAGCAAACGGCAGATGGCCCTTGCGCTCTTGAAGTCCGGAAGCTCCTACCGGGAGGTGGCCGTGGCCCTGGACATGAGCGTGGGGAGCGTACACAACATCGCCAAGGAGCCCGAGCGCGAGATAGGCCCCCTGGTTGAGGAGATTAAAAACCGCCTCGCCATGAAGTACCTTCTGCTGGCAGACCACATTCTGAACCGCATAACGGACTGGAATATCAAGGAAGCCTCGCTCAAGGAAAAAGCCCTGACCGCCGCCATCCTGACCGACAAGGCCCTGCTGGCGGGAAGGGCCGGGCAGAGGGGCAACGTTGAACAGGCCCTGAACACCCCCGGCAAGCCGGAAGCCATTGAAATAAAAGAGGAAAACGGCGTTTCGGAACGCCAACATTGAACACTATAAAAAAAGGGCCGGGGATTGACCGCCCGGCTAAGACAGGAACTGCGCGGAGAATGATTTTATCGGAATGGCGCCTGTCTTCCGCGGGTTTGTTTTATGAGGCTATATCGTAATAACGGCCCTGTCTTTTGCGACCCTCTGCGGGGCGGAGGGGATTTTTGAGGGGTAGCCCACCGGCACGATGGCCACGGGCCTCAGGTGGCCGGGCATCTTGAGGATGTCGAACACGCGGTCTTCCTCGAAGGCGCCGACCCAGACCGTGCCGAGCCCTTCTTCGGTGGCGAGAAGCATCATGTTCATTATGCTCACGGCGACGTCCTGTATGCTGTAGAGGTGGAGACCCCTTTCCCCGTACCTGCCGGTTATCCTGCCGTCCGTGCAGCCCACGACCACGAGGGGGGCCCTGGCGATAAAGCTCTGTCCCAGGGCGGCCTCGACGATCTGCCGCTTAACCCCCACGCTCGTTACGAAGTAGAATTTCCGCGACTGCAGGTTCCCCGCGCTCGGCGCCCAGAGGAGGGCGTCCTTTAACTTTTCCACCACCTCCTCGGGAATGTCCCTGTCTTTGAAGTTCCTTACGCTCCGCCTCTGCATTACGGCCTCATGGACGTCCATAATTTATTCCCTTTCTTTCCGGCGGGTGAGGTTGCCCCCTGCTTTGCATTTCCAGCCGTTCTGTGTATAGTTTAACGCTTAAAGCGCAACCCGTCCACGGAAAGCAACGGGAAAAGACGGAGGCGGGTTGAGGGGAGCAAAACGCAATAATTCCATGAGGCATGCCCCGGATTATTGATTCCTGCTTAGAGCTTCAGAAGCGCCATCCCCGTCCCGGGGTCAAGCTCCCGCCTTGCGTCTATGCCCTCGATTTCGATAATCACCGCCTCAATCACGAGGAAGGTCTCCGAGTCCGCCCGGACGCAGCCGACCTTTACCTCGTCTCGTTTTCCGAACGCGCCGTGGAGGTGCACCCTCGGCTCCTCTCCCTCCCAGAAGATTGTCCCGATGCCGACTATCTCGTGGCTCTCCTGAAGCTCCCGCCACATGGGCTTCGGGGGGAGTTCCTCGGTCTCGGGGCCGACGACGAACCTGCCCTTTTTCATCCCTCCCACGAGGGTGAGCACCGCCGAGCGTATGTTTTCGTCCTTCGCTATTTTTGCAAGCCCGCCGAGCACGTCCTCGCCGTCCTCAAACCTCGCCGCCACGACCCTTCCCGTCCTGCCTGTCTGGTATTTCATCATTCCTCCCCGAAATATGTATCCAGCCGTTTTACCGCTTCCACCTTGTCGCGGTTTCCGACCTTCGCGGCGTTTATCGCCCGCCGCATTATGTCTATTGTACTGTCATAGGTTTTCACTATTGCCGGGCTGCGGGCCTGCTTACCACGTGACCGAGATTATGCGTTCTATGTCGCTCTGGTAGCGGTTGTACTTGCACTCGACCACCATGCACTCCTCGGAGCGGTAGCAGTAGCCGTCTTTTATGACCACGTGGATGTTTATCCCGGTCCTGTCCCGGTGGGGGCAGGAGAGGTGGAGCTTTCCGGTGCGTTCGGAAAACTTCTTCTCCCGCAGTATGTCGCCTTTTGATGTCTTCATATCTTATTTTTATTATACCGCCCCCGGGCCGTAATGTCCTCCCCTTGCCGGCGGCCCCGTTATCCCGTTCATTGCATGAGCACTATGGAAAAAGAGAACAAAAGGCTTGAAAACAATCAAAGGCATAGGCGGGACTTTCCAGTCCCGCCGGAGAACCGGCCCCCGGCGGGACTGGAA
>CBDVCR010000187.1:0-3861 GCA_965372535.1 uncultured bacterium
CTCAGGATGATTCGACAAGCTCAGGATGATTCGACAAGCTCAGGATGATTCGACAGGCTCAGGATTCAGGCATGAAGAGCCTGTCGAACCATGCCGGTGAGCAAACCCGGACAGGTGAAAATAATCCTGTTGACAGCCCTCATGGTTGTGTGCGATAATTTGCTAAACCAATTTTAAGTGGCAGGCGGCTTATTGTAATCAGGCGTATAAATTCAAAAAGCAGGGGGTATAAAAATGAAATTCCTGACGATGGTCTTGTCCTTTATCAAGGATAATTTCAGGAGGATGCCTTCCTCCGTCCAGACAATAACGTACCTGCTCGTTGTGCTGGTCTTTGTGCTGGTAATCTTCAAAAGCGTCATGTCCGAAAATATTCTGCTGGGCCAGATGTGGGTGATTGACTCCGACGGGGTCCAGCGCGAAGGCGAGGGCTACAATGTTTCCATTCACAGCGGCGAGCGCTCTTTCATAACCAATAAGCGCGGGCGGTGGGCTCTGTCCACGCGGGCCGGGTTCCCCGTCCGGAGCGTCAAGGCCTGCCTTAAAGACGCTGATGATAATTTTCTGGGCAATTTTGAGATATCGCTGCCATTGCCCGTTGTCTCGCATTTAACGGAGGAAGGGCAGCACGCGTTCGTTTATGATGAGAGGACGAACGAAATCCGTAATGCGGGGAACACGGGTTTTCGTTTTGTCAATGAGGCGTATGCGCAGCCCCCCGGCCAGCAAGGCGGGAAGGCGCTTTATGTAAAAATCAAGAAGATTACCCTTAAGGAATCCGGCGACAGCAAGGACACGCGCGGAGAGCTTTATTTCAAGGCGCGGGTGGACGGAAAGAAGTTAAAGCTTCCCACGGGTTTTCCCCAAAAAGGCGTTTCAGACAGCTACCTCCTTATTGACGACGACTCCACCACTGTTTTTAATGACCTGAAGTTCAGGATAGCCGACGTTGACCCCGAAAGCTTTAAGTTCGACCTGGTCCTGGAGCTTCTGGATAACGACCCCTATATCATATTTTTTTCGAGCCCCGACGACAGGGTTGGAATCTACAAAAAGCGGCTGACGGAGGCCGACCTTTCGGAGGACATCGAATTATTTACCGATAAGCTCGAAAAGTCCCGCGACGACAATTCTTCGGTGGTAATCGAGCTGATGGTAAAGTGATTCACCCGGCACTCGGATGATTTAAGGGACGCAGTTGAAGCCCTGCTCTCTGAAATGCCTGTCAAATGCGAATACCGATTTAATGCCCAGTTGCCTCATTATCGCGAAGCTCACGCAGTCCACAAGACTCAGCTTTTTTCTTGACGCGGCAAGCATCCCGGCGACTCCCGACTGGTGAAGGTACTCATCAACCCATTGAATGCTCAGCACCGGAGCTATGTCCTCCTGAAATGTCTTCGTTGCTTCCATTCCCAGCCTGCTTTGAAAAAGAGCAAACGTCTCGACCAGAACATAATTGCTCGTAAGGAGCGCCGTGCCTCCGCGCAGCAATGATTCCCACTGCCGGAGAGCTTTCCGATGGTTTCCGTCGGCAGCGTCCATGAAGGCGTAAAACGCGGAGGTGTCTACAAAACAGGTCACTTCCGGTATGCCTCGGCAAGATATTCGTCATGCCGGGAAGAGACGTCGTGCTTTCCGGAGCGGAACCGCCCGGCGGCGGCAATGGCCCTTTCCCTCTTTTCCTCTTCGCTGACGGCGCCGGAGCGGAGTACGACGTCCACCCCCTGGCGGATTAATTCCGCCAGGGACACGTGCCTGTCGGCAGCCATTTTTTTGAGTTTTGCGGCCTGTTCCTCGGTCAGCTGTATCTGGGTGCGGACCATGGCAATCCTCCTCCATGATTACATTTCCTGCTTAATGATAACACATTACCCCGGTCATTAAGCGATTCTTTTCCATAAGTCTTTTCCTCAACCTCCAAGCCCCCTCGTTCCCCCTTGTCCCCGTTTCATGCCCGTGCCCGGTTAAAGGAAAAGAGCAGCAAACCGTCATGAAGTGCCTGTCGAACCATGCCGGTGAGCTAAACCGGACAGGCGAAAATAATTTTTGCGGATTCCCTCCCTACTTGTTCAAATTCCCGAAATATCGTAAAATCATAGTCACTTAAAACCAGGCGAGTTTTTAATAACCAGGAAACTTGATTCCAGCCGGAGGACGGGACATGAAGATACTTCAGGGAGAGCTTCAGGCCAAGGGGCTTAAGTTCGGCGTGGTGGTAAGCAGGTTTAACGAGTTCATAACGGGCAGGCTGCTGGAGGGCGCGGAGGACGCCCTCGTGCGGCACGGCGTAAAGACCGAGGACATCGACGTGGTGCGCGTGCCGGGCTCGTTCGAGATACCGCTCATAGCAAAGAAGCTGGCCGTCTCCGGAAGCTACAGCGCCGTCATCTGCCTCGGCACGGTCATACGCGGGGCCACGCCGCATTTCGACTACGTGGCCGCGGAGGTCTCAAAGGGAATCGCCCAGGCATCGCTTGAGACCGGGGTGCCCATCTCCTTTGGCATCATCACCTCCGATACCATCGAGCAGGCCGTGGAGCGCGCCGGCTCAAAGAGCGGCAACAAGGGCTGGGACGCCGCCCTCTCCGCCATCGAGATGGCCCAGGTGCTTAAGAAGCTCTAGCCCGTTCATTGCATGAGCACTATGGAAAAAGAGGACAAAAGATATGAAAACAATCACAGGCATAGGCGGGACTTTCCAGTCCCGCCTATCTGGAGGGCGGATGTTATACTTTGAAAATACAAAGTGTGCCGAAGAATATTCTATTTTTATTTTAAGAGACGTTTTGTGCCCCTGGAAAAGCGCATGGAATTTCCGGCTGTACTCACCCTTCGGGCGAGCCCGGGGGTCACGGACCCCCGCGAATTTCCGCATCCGCCGCGTTGCGGGCCTTTCGCGGTATTGATAGTGCCGGGGGACACTGTCGCCCTTCGCGTCCCGCGCGCTTTGCGTCCGCGGCAGACCGGACTCGTGCAATATCCGGGCTTGGCATGAAACGCCGCAGGGCACGTGAATATGCCCTCCAGATGCTTTTCCAGTCCGAGTTCGGCGGGGAGGAGTTCGACCCCGCGGGTTTCTGGAAGGACAAGGACGAGGACAGGGCCGTAATGGAGTACGCCTCCTCCATTGCCAAAGGCACGCTTGAGAACATCGAACGCATAGACGACGAAATCAGGCGGGCCGCCGAGCACTGGGCCATCGAGCGCATGGCCGCCGTGGACCGCAACATACTGAGGGCCGCGGCCTACGAGCTGCTCTTTCGCGAGGACATCCCCCCCGCGGTGGCCATAAACGAGGCCCTCGAAATCGCCAAAAAATACTCCTCCTCCGAGTCCGTATCGTTCATAAACGGCATACTGGACAGAATTTCCCGCTCCCACCCGGCACGGGCAAAAGAGCAGGGGAACTAATCTAATATAAGCTGTATCAGGTTCTTTTTAAATGAACCCTCCCTGCGGCAAGCAGGCTGTCCGGCAATTGTCATCCTGAACTTGTTTCAGGATATGTATAGAGCTGTAAATATTGAAAATACGAGATTCTGAAATAAATTCAGAATGACAAAACCAGCTTTTTTGCATTGCCAGACAGCCTGCAAGCCGTGGGGTATCTATACATAGCGACTTATTACCGGGAGCATGAAATACTTAACATTACAATGCCGGAAATGGCCTGCAAAACAAGTATTTTTTAAGGTTCCACTGTAAACATGAAAACTAACTGGTTAGTAAATAATTGCGAATGACTGAAAATGTCTTCACCTTATATGTCATTCCGGGCTTGACCCGGAATCCGATATGGCTGACCCTAACGCTTCTTTACACTTATTAACCTTTGATAGAATGGTATCCGCATCCTTT
>CBDVCR010000188.1:0-3807 GCA_965372535.1 uncultured bacterium
AAATCGTGTATTGCAGAGATTATGCGGCATAAATTAAGTCGCTATGTATAACAATACAAAAAGAAAACGACTCAGAGAAAAAGTCCTGTAAGTCGTTGTTTTGCGCTCCCTTTGGTCGCTACGCAATGTAAGGAAAAAGCCTTTAATTACAAAGCCCAAGGCTTGCGCCTCGGGCTGCATTGTTATGGTAGGCGCGGGCGGTTTCGAACCGCCTATGCTATAATTTGACATGGGTATTGAAATCGACAAGACCGAGCTGAAGGAAGCCATCAGGGAGGTGCTTCGGGAGGAGCTTCTGACTCTTGCCATCTCTCTTGCGCCATATGTTTCCGAAATCGAGATGAAGGGCATCGAAGGCGTCTTATCGAGTAAGGATTTCTCCGAGGACGAATTTGTTGACGGTTCTGCGTGGCTTGGAAATTAAGCTTCAGAAAGGAGGCCCTCAAGTCACTCTCCAAGCAGGACTCTGATACCCAGGAAAGAATTCGTACGGCTTTGCGCAACCTCATACCATCTTGACAGGGGAGTGTTTCCCTTGAACGAGATGGACATCAAGAAGCTCAGAGGGCAGAGAAAAGATTTTCTGAGATTACGCATCGGCGATATGAGAATTCTCTTCAAGATTGATACTGCCAATCATGAAGTACGGATTTATGCGCTGGACTACAGAGGTAGCGTGTATAAATAACAGCCACTAACCAGACAATCCACCAGGGCCCCAAACAAAAAGGGCTGTGCCTTTTCGACATAACCCCTTGATTTGCCACTCGCTTCGCCCGTCATCATGCCTCCCGGCGGCGGGGGATGACCAGGAGGCGTCTGGAGGCGCCGGCAAAGGGCAGGGGGAATTCCATAAGCTCGTAATGCATGTCCAGGGAGTCGAGTTCCTCCACGACCCTCGGGCCTTTGCTGAGGACGAACACGCCCCCTTCCCTCACCAGATGGCCCGCCTGCCTTATAAACTCCCCGGCCTTGAAAAGCGCCCTTGTGACCGCGGCGTCCACCACAACGTCTTTTACATCCTCCACGCGCCCGGCGATTACCGGGGCGTCCTTGAGGGAAAGCATCCGTACGATATGGCGGAGGAAGGCCACCTTTTTAATCGCCGGCTCGATGAGCAGGACTTTTATCTCGGGCCTCAGGATTTTAATGGGAACGCCCGGCAGGCCCGCCCCGGAGCCTACGTCGGCTATGGAGCGGACGCCCTCGCCGAGGGCCTTGAGGTAAAGGCAGGAGTCGAGGAAATGCTTTACCACTATATCGCGGTCGGTCCTGAGGGAGGTGAGGTTATGGACCCTGTTCCATTTTTTGAGTTCGAAAAGGTAGGCCATGAAGGCCTCCGCCTGCCCCTTCGAGGCCGAAAGCCCGATTTCCTCAAGGCCCTTCAGAAGGAGTTCTTCGCTCTTGTCCATTGCGGTAGTCCTGGATGAATATGAGCATGCCGGCCTCCTCGATTATGCGCCTGAAGTCCATGAGGTCGCGTTCGAAGTCCCCGGGTTCCTGCAGCTTGTGAAGGCCCGGCTTGTGCCATAGCACGTGGCCCTCGCTGTCTAAGAAGAGCCTCATGTTTTGAGCCTCGATGAGGCCGCCGGTCCGCTGCTTCGATACCATGGCCCTCAGCCAACCGGGGTTTCCGGGGATGAAGTAGCCCTTGTAGTGGCTCTCCCCTTCCGCAACGTCAATAAACTGCCTCAGGTCGATTACCGTTGCGCGCACCGCCGCCTGTCCTTCTCAAGCGAAAGCATCAGGAGCGTGAGGGCGGCGGGTGTGACGCCGGGGATTCTGCCTGCCTGCCCGAGGCTCCGGGGCCGCACCTCCTCAAGCTTTGAGAGTATCTCGGAGGAGAGGCCGTTTACGAAGCGGTATTCGAACCCCTCCGGGATGCGCCGCTCCTCGGAGCGCTTGAGTTTTTCCGCCGCGAGCCTCTGCCGCCTGATATAGCCCTCGTATTTTAGCTCTATCTCCACCTGCTGCCTTACGTCTTCCGCGAGGGGCGCCGGAGGCGGAGAGAAGCTCTCTATGAAGGCGTAGTCCAACTCCGGCCTCTTCAAAAGCTGCTCAAGGGGGGCGCTCTCGGAAACAGCGGCAGTGCCCCGCCCCGAAAGCGCCCTGTCAAGCGCGGGCGACGGGGAGAGGCGGGCTGTCCTCAGCCTCCCTATCTCTCCTTCGATGGCCGCCTTTTTTGCCCTGAACTTTTCGTATTCCTCCGCGGTTACAAGGCCGATTTCATGCCCCCTGTCCCTCAGGCGGAGGTCGGCGTTGTCGTGCCTCAGGAGCAGCCGGTACTCGGCCCGCGATGTGAACATCCTGTAGGGCTCCCGCGTGCCGCGGGTCACGAGGTCGTCTATCAGGACCCCTGCGTAAGCCTCGTGCCTGGCGAGCACCAGCGGGGGGCGGCCGGCCAGCTTGAGCGCGGCGTTTATCCCGGCCATGAGCCCCTGGGCCGCGGCCTCCTCGTATCCGGATGTGCCGTTTATCTGCCCGGCAAGGTAAAGGCCCCTGAGCTTTTTAGTCTCAAGGGTGTGCAGAAGCTGGGTCGGGAATACGAAGTCGTACTCTATGGCATAGCCGGGCCGCATTATCTCGGCCTCCTCAAGCCCGGGGATGCTCCTTACGAGCCCGAGCTGCGCGTCGTAAGGGAGGCTCGTGGATATGCCGTTTGCGTAGTACTCGGTGGTGTCGAGCCCCTCTGGCTCCAAAAAGACCTGGTGGCGGGGCCGCCCGGAAAACCGCACCACCTTGTCCTCGATGGAGGGGCAGTAGCGGGGGCCCGTGCCCTTAATCCTGCCGCTGAAGAGCGGGGAGCGGTCGAGGCTCCCTGTGATTATCCTGTGCGTCTCCTCGTTCGTATAGGTGATGTAGCAGGGGAGCTGGGGGTTTTTGATTTCCTCCGTGGAGTACGAAAAAGGCGTCGGCGGCTCGTCCCCCCGCTGGGGGGTGGTCCTGGCAAAATCTATGCTCCTTGCGTCGAGCCTCGGGGGGGTGCCGGTCTTGAGCCGTCCCAGCCGGAGGCCCAGCGCCATTAGCGAATCCGAAAGCCCGCGCGCGGGGAACTCCCCGGCGCGGCCTGCCTCGTGGCGCTCAAGCCCTATGTGGATAAGCCCCTTGAGGAACGTGCCGGTGGTAACGATGACCGCCCCGGATAGGTAGGCGACGCCGAGCCCGTCCGCCACCCCGGTTATCCTCCCGTCCGCCGCAAGGAGCCGCTCGATGCTTGCCTGCTTTATGTCGAGGCCCGGCTGCCCCTGCACCCTGCGCCTCATGGCCCGGCGGTAGAGCGCCCTGTCCGCCTGCACCCGGAGAGACCACACCGCCGGGCCCTTGGAGCGGTTGAGCACCCGGTACTGTATGCCGGCCTCGTCCGCCGCCCCGGCCATTTCCCCGCCGAGGGCGTCTATCTCCCTTACGAGGTGGCCCTTGGCAAGCCCCCCTATGGCGGGGTTGCAGGACATCTGGCCGATGGTGTCGAGGTTCATGGTAAAAAGGCACGTCCTCATGCCCATCCTGGCCGCCGCAAGCGCGGCCTCGCACCCGGCGTGCCCCGCCCCTATTACGATAACGTCATACCTCATCTTTTAATAATACGGGGTCGCGGGGCGCTTTTTCCATTGTGCCGCCGCAATTTGCGGCCCAGGCCCGGGCATCGGGCCGCCTTCGACCCCCCGCAGGATTGCACGCTCGAAATCGGGAGTTCCCCCAATAATTAACCCTTAAGCTGCATAACCCTTTTAAAGAAAAAGAATATTTAAATTTGCGAAGTGGTCGGAGATGGTTTTTGAAAAAAATGGGGGAACTTTTTGCTTAGTA
>CBDVCR010000189.1:0-3806 GCA_965372535.1 uncultured bacterium
TCCAGTCCCGCCGGGGGCCGGTTCTCCGGCGGGGTTGGAAAACCCCGCCTATGCCTGTGATTGTTATCATATCTTTTGTTCTCTTTTTCCATAGTGCTCATGAAATATCCGGGCTGTCCGGCCCCTCAACCCGTCCCTGGAACTTATGGACGCTCCAGTTGCGGTAAAACTCCTGGCTGTAGCCCACAAGCACTGAACCCCCGGATACATGCGCGTGGAACCGCTTTTCGTACCAGAAAAAGCGGGCGGGCATAAGGGCCAGTCCAACGAGAGTGAGCAGAATCCCCGCCCATACCCAGCGTAGAGCCGGGTCATGCACGGCAAGGACCCTAATATAAAGTGAGCTTTCGCCAAGCGACAGCTCAAGCCCTTCTGCCCCTTCGGACTCACCGGGGCCAAGCGTTATAACCGTGTCCTCCCCCTTAAAACTTATTCGGTAAAAAGGCGCGTCGAGGCGATAAATTTTCCCGGTAAGAAGGCCCTTTTTCATCGTACTTTCAGGCTCAAGCCTGAAAAGAACAGAGGGGCCGCTCTCCGAGAGCCTGACGCTATGGCCCTTGCCCGGCGGAAGCACGTCAAGATAAAACCCCGTCTCACCCCCTCCGGTTTTAACCGGCTGGTGGTATCCCAACTGGGTTATTCGCCAGTAAAGTCCCCCGGCCCTGGTAGGGAAGCCCCCGCTGACGGTAATCGTCTCACCGGCGGATGTCGCAATCTCGGCGGAGACCTTTTCAAGCCTGAACGCGTCGCTCTCGCCCACCCGGAGGAATTCGCCGGGAAGCCCGGGCTCCAGTTTTTCGAGGCGTGCTTCCCCGTTAATAATCACCGCGCTTTCTCCTTCGCGCAGCAGTGCTTCCTCCGAACGCCTGAGGTGTACGCTCAGGACAAGCGATGCCATGAACACGACGATTCCCGCCCTCATCAACGTGCCGGGAAGAAAAGAAAATCTCCCTCTCCTGCCGGAGATATATTCCCCGGACGAATAAACGGAACACCCCTGTTGCCTGAGCCAGGAAACCACCTTTTCCCTGGCGTTTTCATCCGGCATCGGAAACTCCCCGTACACGTCCATCTCCCTTATGGCGGAAGGGCCGCCCCCGGCGCGCCCGAGCCGCCCGATAACCACCCTTAGGCCGGCAAGCGCAAGGTTCAGCACAAGCAACGCATAAATGGCCATTCCGGCAATGGTATGGAAGACCACATGCGCGAATCTTGCATAAGAGTCCTGGCCGGGCGAAAAGTAAACGTATATTGCCGCGAGGGAGAGCGCAAAGAGCACGGTCAGCCGCCAGGAGCCAGGGAACATTGCCGCCCTCACAGGTGCGACCCCTTTCTGTCCAGGGCCTTGGCTTTCCTGTAAACACTTATGAGGTCCTCCAGAGCAACCACGATGTGCTCCTCCTCGACGTTGAACGGCAGCGGTATGGGGTTACAGCCCCCCGGCTTGTTGACCGAGTGGACGGGGATGGGGGTCATGCAGTATTTGCACACCAGGTTCTTCCCACGCTGGGCATAGCCCCGGGCTGCCTTGTTCCATTCGGGGGGCTTGCAAATCTCGCACTCGTCGAGCGCCACGCCCAAAGTGCCGTTGGGCTTGAGGACGGCGATGAAGACTACCTGCCTGTCGCCATAATAATAAAGATATTTCCTCAGTTTTCCGTCCGTAAACTCCCCGGCCCTGCCGGAAAGCGGAATCCTCAATACGCCCTCCCCCCCGGCTTCCCTGACGGTCTTTGGCACTGGCTCGAACATGGGGTTAAGGGACGCGTTCACTGCGTGGAGGGAGACGAATATTATCGCAAAAGCCGCCAGCGGAGGCACTGAACGCAAAAGAAGCTCTGTCCTGAAAAAGGAGATTTTAAGCCTCCTCTCGGCAGCCGCCTTGAGGTCCCTGATGTAAGGGTCGGGCCTTGAGAATGTCCTGACAAGGATTGCCACGGGCGGGGCCATTATAAACAGCGCCATAAGCGCCGTTGAGAACCTGTCGCCGGAGAAAAATCCCGCAAGTCCCTCAAGGGGGGCCTCGATAAACCCGTGGCCGGATATCATCAGGACGCCTTTTAAATGCGCCACCGCGGCTTCCATGAACGCATGCGTCCCCCGCTCAAGGGATATGAGCATATCACCCCCCTCAATCTCGCCCACGCCCCCCATTGCGAACTTGAGCGCCCCGATGGATACAAGAAGGCTCGGGAAAGTAAAAAACCGTTCAAGCCCGAGGCGCTCAAGACGCCCTCTGAGCAACACCAGCGGGCCGAACCCCAGGGCGGCGCCGAAAAGGGCCGCTGCGAGCACGGGACTTACGGCCTCCGCAATGCTCCCCTTATCGTAAGCCAGAAACCCCAGCGCCCTGGCCTCGAAAAAATAAAGCACGAAACCGAGGACGAAAAAACCCGTTGGAGAGGAAGGCTCCTCGCTCTTTACGGTCAGAAATGCGAGCCCAAGATAGAAGACCGTAAGCTCCGTGGCGTATCTGAACAGGGTCCACGATGCATTCGGGGGAAGCGAACCGCTTATGCCGGGGATAAAGCCTGATGAGAAGCCCGAAAGAAAAGCCAGCGAAACGCCCGCGAAAACCCACCCCGCCCTGGCCCTTGCGGCGGGGATTCCCATAAGGAGAGCAAGGAGCAAGGAGCACTGGAGCGACTCTCTCAGGCCGGCGATAAACGTTTGAAGCATTATTTAAGGATTCTCACAACCCGGCCCGCCATCGGCCAGGGCCGTCCCTTCATAAAATCCTGTCGAGCCCTTCCCTCAGATTGGCCTCGGTAAAGCCCTTTGCGACCCTGCTCATTACCATTCCGCTGCTGTTTATGAAAATAACGCCGGCGCCGTAACTTACGCCGTAACTCCTTGCCACCGCGTTCCTGTCGTCAAAGCCCACGCTTTCAAGACCGAGTTTTTCCGCATAGGCCCTTATCTTGTCCGGCCTGTCCTGAAACCCCACCCACATAACCGTAACGTTCTTTTCGCTGTACTCCTCGGCCATCCTCTTCACGAGAGGGATTTCCTCGCTGCAGCGCTTTCACCAGCTGGCGAAAAAATATATGATGACCGGGTTTCCGCCGTGCCCGGCGTAAGATACCGCGCCGCCGCCGAAAACGTCGTCAAGCTCGAAGTTCAGGGCCGGAAATTCCTCCGGCAGGCCGCTTATCTCCGCAAGGGAGGCAACAAACAGCACGGCCATGAAAACGCCGTACAAAACAATGCTGTAGAGTATGACCCTGTTTTTCAGCAGTTCTTTTATTTTCATTGTTTCCGGGCCCTGTAAAGCCCCACTATCCAGCCTATGAGCACCCCCAATCCGGCGCCAGATACTTCGTGGATGTATGCCATCGGGGTGGTTATCTGTCCCGGGCCGAAATACAGGATGGAAAACAGAAGCCCGCCCACGAAGCCGAGTATTATGCCCATCACTATGTACCTTGCCATAGCGCCTCCCTTTGAAGACGGTAAATCTCGAAGCCCGCTTCGGCTTTATTATTTTATTATACTCGAAATATCAACGCCGGGGACACGCCCTGAAAATACAGACAGTTTACCCTGAAACTTTTGGAGGGGAGATTTTTTCCTGAAAACCGCAGCTGTTTCATTTTCTGACATTGCGGCTTTCCCCTCCGAAGACACGATGATTGCGGATTAACGGTAGAACTCTTCAAAAGTAGGGCCTGTTACCCGAACGGGCCGCTGTGCATTAATCAGAATTAAGTATGGTGTCCCCGGAATTGTCACGTCCCCGGAATTGTCACGGCAAACACGGCAGTTGGTTGAACATGGCAGAGATTGAGTTAAGCGTCCTTGGGCGG
>CBDVCR010000190.1:0-3743 GCA_965372535.1 uncultured bacterium
CCACGCCCGCAATACACCTTCATTATACAAGGGTGAGTACAGTCGGAAATTCCATAAACTTTTCCAAGGCACAAAATGTCCCTTAAAATAAAAATAGCATATTCTTCGGAATACTTTTATATAACATCCACCCTCCCGATAAGCGGGACTTTCCAGTCCCGCCGGGGGCCGGTTCTCCGGCGGGACTGGAAAACCCCGCCTATGCCTGTGATTGTTTTCATATCTTTTGTTCTCCTTTTCCATAGTGCTCACGCAATGAACGGGTTAAACGGCACTCCGTCTGCTTTACCGGACAAGCGGGGCGCGGCGGCGACAAAAAAGAAAGGAAGGGGCTTTCTCAAGCGCCCTCCCTTTCATCAGGGGAGCTGTTTTGAGGGCTTTCGCGGACACCCGCTTGCCCCTTGCGCCCGGCCCGCATGGGCCGGCCCGCGGCAGAGAAGTTCAGTTCAGGGCCTCGATAACCAGGTTGCGCTGTTTGAGCGCGGCCCTGTGGAAAAAGGCCCATTTTGAGTTATCAAAGCCCGTCTTGCCTTTGAGCCTGGCCAGACCGGCCTGCTGTGCGGAGCGGGACAGTTTATCCCATTCGACGTCTCCCTTGAGGGCCTCCCTGCGCCACCTGGTCCTGTCGTAATCAGGGGCCCCGGCATACTGCTTCCACTGCCCGCACCTGCCGTCCAGGTATTCTTTGCCGCGGAATAATGACTGCATTTTTTTGAACTCCGCGGGATGGCCGGCGTCCAGTTCTTCCGGGGCGTTTGACGGGGCAGCCGACCTCAGGACACGGTAGACGGTTTTTACTCCGTCGGTGCAGTGTTTCAGGTTGTCCCTTACGAGCTTTTTACCGTCATGGTTAGAGTAGCGCCACTTCAAATAAGGCCGGTCGGGGAAAGTGAACGCCTCGGTATGGCCGATTTTCGGGACGAAAATATCCGCGTAACTCTCGAAAAACTTAAGTTTCCAGCCGCCTCTTGAGTCCGCATGCCATATCCTGCCCACGTCGTTTTCGTCGTGGTGGCGCCCGGAGAAGCCGAAGTGCGAGAAAGTGTCCGCTATCGTATGAATCGCCACCCCAAGCCGTATCAGCCTGAACCTTCTGTTGCCCTCCGAAAGGGCGTCCTTTACGAGTATCGCGGCAAGTTCCGAATCTTCCATGGCGGCCGGTTCGGTGACATAGGAAAAGTCGCGGGGCGAATTCCAGCGTACCCTTTTCGGCAGAAAATGAAAGGGCAGGTAGATTTTCTTCTGCACGTTCCAGTTAAATGCCTCGAGGTTGTAATGGGCCGTCCTGGCGGTGTCGAAGTACTGGTCCTTGAACGGCTCCACGGGTTCGCTTTCCGTGGAATCGTCTACATACTGGGAAGCGTAGGCGATTGTCTCCGCCTCGGCGGCCGCAAAGCCCGCCAGCACCGCCAACCGGTAAATTGCAAAATAATGGAAATCCTTTTGCATTATTGCTGCCTCCTTATAAGCCTCTTGATTGCGTTTTTCACGCGGTGCGCCTTTTTCGCCCTCCGGTTGACGCAGCCGCCCCATATCTCCTGGGGGAATACGATGGCGGCCGTGCCAAGTATGGGAGGGGCGCCTATTTCGGAGTTCAAGTCTATATCGAACTGCACATAGGCCTTGTAGGCAAGCTGGCTGCAGTAAAACGCCTTTTCCGTCTTCGGGTCAAAGAAATTGATGTTATAGGGCTTTTCCACGGCAGCCTGGGCGAGGCAGTACCGGGCGACGCCCTCGCGGATTTCGCTTTCCCGCTCCCCGGAAATGTTCCTGCCGGCCACCGGGTACGCGATGCCGTAAAGGGTGTCGAGCAGTCCCCGCTGGTCCTTCATTTCCATCGGGTCCCAGGCGTTGCCCTTCATATCGAAGGTTATCACGCGGCCCTTTGCCCCGGCCTCCACGCAGCGGCCTTCGGGGCCGACGTATATGGCGATGTGGTCCACGTCTCCGGGGATGAGTTTTCCGACTATGCGCCAGAACATTCCGGAAAGGCCTCCTCCCCCACCGTCGGTAGTGCAGATTAAATCGCCGGTCCGGACGGGCAGGCCGTTAATTTCAAAAGCGTATACCATAAAATTACTCGAAATCCGTAAAATATACTACTTGGATGACCTTATTATGTCAACCCCTGAGGGTGGCGGAAATGGATTTAACCTCACGGGAATTGATAATATCAACTCACAATAAACCCGTCAGGTTTCGTATAATATTACAGCACGGGTTTCGGGGGAGGCGAGGGGAATGTTTAACGTCATCGCGATTCTGCTTACGCTTGCGGCACTCTTCAGCTATCTGAACCACCGGTTCGTGAGGCTTCCGAACACCATCGGGCTGATGCTTATCTCGCTCGTTATGTCGCTCGGGCTGGTGGCGATGGGCCAGGCGGGCCTCGCGGGGCAGTGGGTGGAGTTCGTGCGCGGCATCGACTTCAACCGGACCCTCATGGTGGGGATGCTCAGCTTCCTGCTCTTTGCCGGCGCCCTCCATGTGGACGTAAACGACCTGCTCGAACAGAAATGGCGCATAGGGTTTTTCGCCACCCTGGGGGTGGCGCTCTCTACCTTCCTGGTGGGGACGATGATGTATTTTATCCTCACCTGGGCAGGGCACGGCATGGGCTATATATATTGCCTCCTCTTCGGCGCGGTAATCTCCCCCACCGACCCCATCGCGGTGCTCGGCATCCTGAGGAAGGCCCGCGCACCGAGGAGCCTTGAGATAAAGATCTCAGGGGAGGCGCTGTTCAATGACGGCGTGGGGGTGGTGGTCTTCATCGTGCTTCTGGGCATCGCCCTGGGGGAGCGGGAGCCTTCGTTTTCAGGCATCGCGCTTCTGTTTGTCGAGGAGGCCGTGGGAGGGTTCGGCTTCGGCCTTCTGCTGGGCTGGGCGGCCTATTCGGTACTTAAGAGCGTGGACGATTACCAGGTGGAGATACTCGCCACACTGGCGCTTGTGACGGGAGGGTACGCCCTGGCGCTGGCCATCCACACCTCCGGCCCAATCGCCATTGTGGTGGCCGGGCTGTTAATAGGCAACCACGGCCGGAAGTTCGCCATGTCGGAGAAGACCCGCAAGCGGCTGGACATGTTCTGGGGGCTTCTGGACGAGGTGCTGAACTCCGTGCTCTTTGTGCTCATAGGGCTCGAGCTCCTGGCAGTGACGCTTACGGGCCGTTACGTGCTGTTGGGCGCGGCGGCCATACCGGTGGCGCTGCTTGCAAGGTTTATCTCCATCGGTCTTCCGGTATGCTTTTTGAGGCATTGGAGAGAATTCAGCCCCGGGGCGATAAAGGCACTGACCTGGGGCGGCCTGCGCGGGGGCATCTCGGTGGCCCTGGCCCTCGCGCTCCCGGAAGGGCCGGAGCGCGACCTGGTCCTGACAATGACCTATATAGTGGTGGTGTTTTCCATACTGGTGCAGGGCCTTACGATAAAATACCTCGTGAGGCCCCGTGTGGTTTAACCGGCAAAAAAGGAGGCTTCAATGGACGACCTTAAGAAACTGGGCCATGTCATCGACCACTGGCTTGAGCACAACGCCGAACACGTAAAGACGTACCTCGAATGGGCCGGACGGGCGGACGCGGCCGGACGGGTGGAGCTTTCGGACATTTTACGGCAGATAGCCTACGAGACCGAAAGGCTCGAGAGGCTCCTTAAGCACGCAAAGGAGGCGGCCTCTTAGCCCTGATATTGCACGAGTCTGGTTTGCCGCGGACGCAAAGCGCGCGCGGGACGCGAAGG
>CBDVCR010000191.1:0-3673 GCA_965372535.1 uncultured bacterium
TCTGTCTATATTTCTGAATTTTCCCATGCCTCTATTTTACAGTGTTCCGGCATGGCAAGTCCGGCAGGCTCCTAATAAAGCAGCACGTAGTCGGCGTACTCCTCGGTTATGGCCGCAAGCGGGGTTTCCTCCACCGGGACGACGACCTTGTAGGAGAGCTTCGAGAGCCTGCTCAGCTGCTCCGGTATGCCCTTTTTAAGGGAATGGGCGATGCCCGCAAGGACGGCCACGGTCCGGCCGGGGTTTCCCTCCATGTACTCCTTGAGGCGCCAGGCCATGGCCTTGTCCCAGAGGAGCTGCGCCTCGCAGAAATGGACGAACTCCTTCCCATTGCCGCCGTGGGTCTCGAACACCCTGCGTATGTAGTCCATGTAGCCCTGGTCCACGTCGCAGGTCAAGCCGGGGGGCAGCTCCCCCATTTCCTCGGCGCTCAGCGAGTCAAACCCCTGCTCCGACACCTTGCGGCTGACCTCGGCGGGCACGTTCAGGCCGAGCATGGGGATATTGTGCTCCCTCAGGAAGAGGAAAATCTCGCTGTACAGGGGCCAGGGCATTTTCCACTGTTGGTAATAAAGGCTGATGAAGCTTTCGGGCTCCATCTCGCCGGCTATCCACCTGTCCAGTTCGGGCTGGCTTTTGGCAGTAAACATCTCAAGCCCCACGGCCATCGGCGCGCGGGCGGCGTTGAGCGCCCTTATGACCTCGAGCTGGGCGGCATGGTGCTCGGCCCTGTCGTGGACCTCGCCGATGAAGACGAGGTCCACGCCGTCCATCTCGACGAGCATCCGGTCGAAGGAGATAAAGCTCCGGTCCCTGACCCTCAGGACCGTCTCGTGGGCAACGGAAGGAGCGGCGGAAAGCGTCAGGGCCGCAAGGGTGGAGAGCGAGACAACGGTTTTTCCGACAGCGCGCTTCATAACCCGGATTGTATCACGTCCGGGCGCCGGCGGAAAGGGGGCGGCCAGGGCCTTTCAATTCGCGCCTTTCAATACGCGTTGGGGTGAAAGAGCGCCTTGCCCTTTACCCGGAAGGAGCCTATGGCCCCCTGGCCCTCTTTTGATAAGAGCCATTTGACGAACGCCGCGGCGTCCCGGTAATTGACGTGCCCGTGGAGCGAGGGGTTTACGGCCATGACCCCGTACTGGTTAAACAGCACGGGGTCGTGCTCGAATACGACGCCAAGGTCCAGTCCGTCCTTTACGGAAAGCCAGGTGGCCTTGTCGGCGAGGGTATAGGCCCGCTTTTCGTTGGCAATCCGCAGGGTCTTGGCCATGCCCTGCCCTGCCTCAAGGTACCAGCGGCCGGCCGGGTCGAGGCCCGTTGCCCTCCAGAGAGCCATCTCCTTCCTGTGGGTGCCGGAGTTGTCCCCGCGCGAGACAAAGGGGTGGGAGTTTATGTAGATTTTCTTTAACACCTCCGCCGCGGACTTCTCCACTCCCGCATGTACCGGGTCGTCCGGGGGGCCTATGACGACGAAGTCGTTATACATGAGGTCATGCCGGTCGGTGAAGTATCCCCCTTTAACCATCTCAAGCTCCAGGTCTCTGGCGTGCACGAGCACCACGTCGGCGTCGCCGCGCTTGCCCATTTCGAGGGCCGCCCCGGTGCCAACGGCTATTACGTGCACGGAAATGCCGGTTTTCTTCTCAAAAAGGGGAAGTATGTGCTCGAAGAGGCCGGAGTTCTGCGTGCTCGTGGTGGAGGCGCATATGACCCTCTCCCCCGCTGGGGAGGGAGATGCGGCGGAAAGAAGCGCCACGAAAGCCATGAGCAAGACTCTTTTCACTTTAAGACCTCAAGGACGTATTTTATCGAAAGCGAAAGTATCATTATTCCGAGCATGGCCTTTATGGCCCTCTGGGGCATGCGTTTTTGCGCCCTCGCCCCGAGGTACATTCCCGCAAGCCCGCCCGCCCCGAACAAAAGCCCCAGGGGCCAGTCCGGCGAGGTGTTGAGGGAGGAGGGCATGAGGCTGTAAAACGCCACCCCGGCCACCGATGTGACGAGCGTCCCCAGGAGCGCCGCCCCTGCCACGGCGTGGACTGGCAGGCGGAACACCGTCACCAGGAAAGGCGCGATGATGGCCCCGCCGCCTATGCCGTACGCCCCGCCCACGATGCCCACGAAAAAGGCAAGCAGAAAAAGAGGCACGGTGCGAAAGCCGTAGCTTCGGCCACCGAACGTAAACGCTGCTTTAAGAGGTCCGGAAAAGACGGACGTGACGGCGGATGAGCCGTGGGCCGCGTTTTCAGGGCCGCGCCTTTTCATAACGTCATGCAACAGCCTTGCGCCGACATAAAGGAGCACGCACCCAACGAACACCTTGAACCTTGCCGGCTCCGGCAGCAGGCTTACCCTCAGATAATAGCCGATGAACACCCCCGGAAGCGTCCCGGCGATGATGAGCAGGGCAAGGGGCCAGTGCATCCTTTTCTCCTTGATGTACCCGGCCACCCCGCCCGGTATGCCCACGATGTTATAGACGAAGTTCGTGGCGGACACCGAAGGGCTTACGTAGCCCAGCACGCTCATCTGAAAGGGCAGGATGAGGAACGCCCCCGACACCCCGCCCATGGAGGTGAAAAACGATATTGCCAGGGCCACAAGCGGCGGCAGGAGCACGTTGGCCTTCACGCCTGAAACCGGAAAGACCACTTCAAGAAACTCCATCTTCTCTCCCTGGGTAAAAAAACTTCCAAAAGCAGGATACACCATTATAGGGGAGGCGGAGGAGCTTTATCCAGATACCGACCGGCTGGTTTTCATGCCTGCGGTGAAACCACAAAAAAAAGAGGGTGTCCCTGCCCGATATCACGCCCTGCTCGTGTGTCCGGCTCGTTTGCCTTCCCTGGCCTGCTCCGCGTGCTTTGAGGGCATAAAGGAAGGGGGGCTGGTGGCGGTGCAGGGATTTGATCCCACACTTAACCTCTAATGGCTAATGACCTGAAAAATTAGGTAATTTTTCTAAAGGCTCTTTCAGGTGGGTCCATTTTAGCACATTTTGTGTACCAAACTGTGTACCAATTTAGGATGTTAATCCGTTTTTATAAGCAGCGATGAAGATTTCTATATCCTTTATATTCTTATATCCATCCAATTCATCAAGATTAATTTCTGATAAAAACTGATGAATCAGTTCTTTTGCAGCATCGTCTAACCAAGATTTCTTTGCGGAGTTAATTTTGAAATATTCTTCTAATCCCATTCTATGAATGTATGACCAAGTTGAAAAATACTTTTCTCCACTTGAGCTATCTTCGCACCTATCCCTGATTACTTCAAGGAACTTTAATGCATGTTCAAAAATGCTATATTCAAACGCTTCCCTATCAAAGTCTTCAAAAGCTTCACCAATATGTGATATGGCTGTAAGTATATCTCTTTGAACTGAGATAGAATTAGTAGCCATCTCTTTAATCTCTTCCACAGTATACTCAACGTCATCTTCTTCTATGCTTTCATGCTCATTTTCATCCCATGTCTTTATATCCTCTGTCCATCCGTCTATGAGATTTCTCCACTCTGTCCAATTGTTTGCTTGCTTTGTTTTCTCAATCACCTCATTTTCTAAGTCATATAGAATCCCCTTCTCATCCCATCCTTTGCTTTCAAGAGCTTTTACATATTCATTCAGGATTATGTAACCCTTTCTGTCATCCCAATAATTAAACCT
>CBDVCR010000192.1:0-3598 GCA_965372535.1 uncultured bacterium
GGATTCCCGCCTGCGCGGGAATGACGGAAAGAGGGAAGCGGGAATGACGGATGAACCAAAAAAATGGGGGAACTTTTTGCTTAGTAAAAGAGTTATTATGAGGAGCAGTTTATGGCCGACATATGGGCCAGCCCCCTGTAACAACTTAACCGCTATCTATTTTACCCACAAATTTTCCTGAAGAGCCTTAAAAATAGAATATTCTTCGGAACACTTTGATATTATTTTTGATATAATATCCACCCTCCCGATAGACGGGGTTGGAAAACCCCGCCTATGCCTGTGATTGCTTTCATATCTTTTTGTTCTCTTTTTCCATAGCGCTCATGCAATGTCCGGGACAAACCAGGGGGCCGCCGAGAGGCAGCGAAATCCCCGCATCATCGCCTGACGGTTTGTGTTGAAGGGCATGCTTTCGAAATCGGGAATATTCCGCACTGAGCCGTAATTGACGGCAGACGTTTACCCTCTGGGCTTTGCAAGTATCTCGAGCACCTTGAGGTTCAGAAACCTCTTTGAGGCCGTCGCCCTCACCACCATGACCGTGTCAGCTCCCTTTGCCGTCCCCGCGACCGTCAGGGCCTCCACCCCCTCGGGCACGAGGCCGCCGTCGGTGGCCATCATGGCGATTTCGCAGCAGACCTTGGCGCCTTCGCCGAACCGCCGGAGCGACTGGGCCACTATCTGGGTAAGGTGCGAGCCGTTGAACTTCCCCACAAAGGCGGTGTCCAGGGAATGGGTGACCATGGAGCCGGTAAAGACGGTAGCGCCGTTTTCGAGGATTTTTTTCCGGACGTCATCCGGCATCTCCGAGGTGTTGGGTTTTTTAAACCCCGCCGAGTGGGTCACCACGACGAGGTTTACGCCCTTGCCTTTGAGCTCCTCGGAAAAGAGCTGTCCGGTCTCTCCCGTGGTGGACGCCACGACCACGTTCTTGTATCCGTTTGCTTCCACCTCGTACTTAACGACATCAAGGCATTTCCGGGTGTTTTCCCTGCCCGGCTGCTCAAAATAGTGGACCGTCTTCTCAGCCATGATTTCAATTATACCCGTTTGCCCGCGAGGCTGTAAAGCTTTTGCCGGAAAATGCCCCTTTTCCGGCGGCCCTTGCTTTTTATAGGCTGCCCCTTATTTAATATTTGATATTTTAGTGCCATAGTGGATAAGATTATGCTGTGGGTTTTCTTTCTGGATGTCCGTTTAGGCGCGGGGCCGAGGAAAAGGAAGCAATAAAGGAAGCAATAATTGTTAATAGTTATTCTTGAACTTGTGATTGTCTTCACGGAACGTTTGAAATTATTCGAATATAATAGTTTGGTGCATCGAAAGGAGGGAGTATGAATTTCAGCGATTTTTTCCTGATATGGCCCGGCAACCCGGGGCTCTCCATGTTTGTCTGGGTATTGCTGACGATGGTGGTGCTTTTCCTTGCGCGCACCTATGTCCACCGTCTCATCAAGTCCGCAAGCCGCCTGGTCCATAACGCCCTGCGGCTGTCCGCCCGTTCGGTTATGCTTGCCGAGGCACGGCTCGTGCGCCGCAACCGCGAAGTCGTCCTTTCTTCCGGCGAAGAGTATGTGGAGCGCCAGATAGAGCGTCAGTTTCACCGTATAAGCAACGTGGTCATGAAGGACCTGCAGGCATATCCGGCCCTCCAGCGCTCGATGGCCGACCTCGTAACGGCCATTGACGAGGACTACCGCCAGAGCGCCGAGGTGCCGCCAACGCCGCCTGCCTGGCTCAGAGCCGTGGAGGCGGTCTCCAAGATACCGTCTTCCGACGATACGCTCGTAGTGGACATGCTCGGAGCGGTGAATAAGTCCGTCACCAAAAACCACAAAATTCTCCTTGACGAGTACCGCCAGGCCAGCTCCACCAGGCACGGGCTTCTCAAAAAGATGATGCCTTACTGGCGCAAGCTTTCCCATACCCTGGAGAGCATTGACAAGACGATAAAGGGCCTCCTTGAACGCTCGCAAAGAATCGACGAAAAAATGTCCCATTACGAGGAGATACTTTCGAGGTCCGACAAGGCCGAGCGGATGCTCTCGTCTTCGTCCCTTACGCAGTTTTTCATTTCGGGCCTGGTCCTGTTGATTGCGTTCGGCGGCGCGATAGTGAACTTCAACCTCATAGCCCTGCCGATGTCGGAGATGGTGGGCGGCGGCACCTATCTGGGGCCGTTCAAGATGTCCAATGTGGCCGCGCTGGTCATCATCCTCATCGAGACGGCCACGGGCATCTATTTGATGGAGTCGCTGCGCATCACCCGGCTTTTCCCCATCATCGGGACCATGGAGGACCGGAAGCGCAAGGGGTTCATGTGGGCGTCTTTCAGCATACTGCTCATCATGGCCCTTATCGAGTCTTCTCTGGCCTTCATGCGAGACATCATTGTCATTAACAAGCAGGCGCTCATACAGTCCCTGGCCGGCGAAACCGAAACCGCGGGCCCGTCGGCCATGACCTGGATACCCATGGTGGGGCAGATGGTCATGGGCTTCATCCTGCCCTTTGCCCTGGCTTTTGTCGCCATCCCGTTCGAGTCCTTTGTGTATGCCTCACGCACGGTGCTCGGATTGGTGATGGCGTGGATGTTGCGGGCACTGGCTTTTCTGCTTCGCCTGACAGGCGTTGCGGTGCTGTATGCCGGCAACATCATAATCAGCGTATACGACCTGATGGCGTTCCCCCTCCTGTGGGTGGAAGGGATCGTCCGTGACAAAGGAAGGCCGGTCAAAGACAGAATAAAGGAGGATACGGCACAATGAGAAAGACATTTATTGTCTGTATGGCGCTTATTGCGTCCCTGGCGGTGATTCTTGGATGTGTCGATGCCAAGAGCCACGCAACCGGAGTGTACATGCTCCTGGACACGTCCGGCACTTATACCGAGGAATTGAAGAAAGGGCAGACCATCATAAATTACCTCCTCGGCACGCTTCAGCCCGGGGACTCGCTGGCCGTGGCCCGCATCGACAGCGGGAGCTTCAGCGAAAAAGACATAATAGCGAAGATGACCTTCGACAGCCGCCCCTCGGTAGCTAACAAGCAGAAACTCAAGTTCCGCGACGAGGTGGACAAAAACATCAACAAGGTAAAGGGGAGTTCGTACACGGACATCAGCGGCGGGATGCTCCAGGCGATGGAGTATCTGAACGAGACCGAGGCGGGGAAGAAGTTCATCCTGATTTTCTCCGACATGAAGGAGGACCTCCCCAAGGGCTATGTCCGCGACATCCCCTTCGAGCTTAATGGCTTCAAGGTCTTCGCCCTGAACGTGACGAAGCTTCGCGCCGACAACGTAAACCCCCGCGAATACCTCGACAGGCTCGATGAGTGGAGCACCAAGATCGAGGAAGGCGGCGGGGAGTGGAAGGTGATTAACGACCTCGAGCGGCTGGACAGGATACTCGGGTAGCAGGATACTCAAGAAGGGGAGGGCCCGGGGCGCGCGGCTACTGCACGCTCCGGGTTTTTCTTTTGTGGGCTGAGCACAGTAGTGTCCGGTAAAAAATAAAAGGGCATGACCTAAAAACCTCCTAGGAGCCTGTCGGACTTAGCGATAACTGTAGCGTAAAATAGATGCATGAGAAAT
>CBDVCR010000193.1:0-3525 GCA_965372535.1 uncultured bacterium
ATCCTGAGCTTGTCGAATCATCCTGAGCTTGTCGAATCATCCTGAGCTTGTCGAATCATCCTGAGCTTGTCGAATCATCCTGAGCTTGTCGAATCATCCTGAGCTTGTCGAATCATCCTGAGCTTGTCGAATCATCCTGAGCTTGTCGAATCATCCTGAGCTTGTCGAATCATCCTGAGCTTGTCGAAGGATGCGAGGCGCATAAAACGGATAAACGTATTAATGTTCAGGGGTGAGGCCGGTGGGTCTTAGGAGGGAAGCCACCTCCCCGGCGAGGGCGTCGCGGTTTTTCTTCGTCACCTCGAATATCCTTGCCCCGGGGGTCTTCTTAAGCCCCTCGATAAAGGGCGTGCCCTTAAGGGCGACCGTGGCGACCACCGTCTTTTCCGGCGCTCCCATCAATTCCGTTATCATGGTTCGGAAAACCGCCGACAGGCACTCCATCCTGCCTATCTCGTCGATTACGACGGTGGATGCGCCTTCAAGGGGAATGCGGCCTAAAAATTTCTCGAACCCCTCAACGTCCACCCGGTACTTGCCCACCCGGAGGGGGCTTTTTATGTCCACGTGGGAGAGGACGCTTTCCTTGCCAGAAAGAATCCCTGGCCCGATGCTTACGAGCCTGAACCCCTTCCGCACGCCGCACTCGCGGATTTCCTCCGTATAAAATCCCACGGCATCGGGGAGCCTTGCGGCAATCTTTTTTATGAGCGTCGTCTTGCCCGTGCCGGGCGGGCCGGTGATGAGGATATGCATGGGCTACCAGGGTATGTTTACCGCCGCTCCAGTCGGCGTGCCGGAAATGCCGTCACCCCTCTTCTTCCTCTTCTCTCATGCCGGCGGGACCGATGGTCAGGTCGAGGTCTTTAAGAATCTCCTTTGCCTCCCGAACCTGCTCGATTGATATCATCAAGCGCGCCGGTTCACCCAGGGGCCTTACGTAATTAAAATGTTCTCCCTTGAAAAAATATGTTATCCCCTCGGTATCGAGAATGAACTTTATTATCGCGATGTCAAAGGGGCTGAAGGTAAAAAGCACTTCTTCAAAATCAACAAATTCCCGTGAACCGGCCCGTGAGACGGATGGTTCCGAATGCCTTAATGGAAGCTCATGGACCAACAGGACATTGCAAACAGAGCATTCGTTAAAACCGTCCCTGTATTCAAACTCGCACTCGGGACAGAACATAAAGCCTCCTGTTGGACAATGCTGGTAAGCTTTTTCTGAAAGCCCCCTACTCCTCCTGCTTCATCGGGGGCTTCGGGGTCTTCTTCTCCAGCGGGCGAGCCTTCTTTGTCTCCGGCAGGTTGGCCTCTTTAACAGAGGGAAGCGCTTCTTTCTTTATCGCGGGGAGGTTAGCGGCGGCCCTGGCCTTTTTCTTCCTGATGCGCTTTTTCGCCATGTTCCTGATTACCCGAGCAGCACGTCGAGCAGCCGGTCGAGCTCATCGAGGGAGTAGTACTCTATCTCTATGCTCCCCCGCTTTCCCCGGTCTTTTACCTTGACCTTTGTGCCGAGGTGCTTAATGAGTTTTTCCTCGAGCGAGGCCGTCTCGGCAGACCTGGCCGTAGGCGTTGTTTTCTTTCCGGCGGGGTGGGCCGCTTTCTTGGCGAGCCGTTCCGCCTCCCTGACGCTCAGGCCCTCTTTAATGACCTTTCGCGCGGCGGCCCTCATGGCGTTTGCGTTTTCCATCGAAAGCAGCGCCCTTGCGTGGCCCATGCTCAGGGAGCCTTCGTCCACGTGCTTTTTAATCTCCTCCGGGAGGCCGAGGAGCCTCAGGTAATTGGCGACCGTGGCCCGGTCCTTGCCGACTTTTTCGGAGAGCTTTTCCTGCGTCAGGCCGAAGTGCTTGATGAGCCTGTCAAAGGCGTGGGCTGTCTCGAGGGGGCCGAGGTCCTCGCGCTGGATGTTCTCGATGAGGGCAATTTCGAGGGCGTCCTCCGGGCCGTCCTCCCGGATGATAGAGGGGATTTTCTTGAGTCCGGCCATCATGGAGGCGCGGTAGCGCCGCTCGCCGGCTATCAGCTGAAAGGTGCCGTCGCCCATCCGCCTGAGGAGCACGGGCTGGAGCACCCCTTTCTGCTTTATGGAGGCCGCAAGTTCGCGGAGCGAGTTGTCGCGGAAAATCCTCCTCGGCTGCTCGCGCGAGGCGACGACCCGCTCGATGTCCACCTCCACAATCTCCTGCCCCCCGCTCCGGGGGATGAGGGAGTCAAGCCCCCTGCCGAGCGCCGGCTTCACTTAATATCTCCTTTGCCAGTGAAAGATAGCTCTGCGCGCCCCTTGAGCGGGCGTCGTAAAGGAGCGCGGGTTTGCCGTGGCTCGGGGCCTCGGCAAGGGTGACGTTCCTTGGGATAATTGTCTCGTAGACCTTCGCGCCGAAATGCTTCCGAATTTCCTCGGCCACCTGGCGAGAGAGGGTGTTGCGGGGGTCGTACATGGTAAGCAGTATGCCCTCTATCTCAAGGGCCGGGTTAAAGGAGTTGCGGATGAGTTGCAGCGTCCTTGTCAGCATCCCCAGCCCCTCGAGGGCGAAGTACTCGCACTGCATGGGCACCAGCACGGAGTCAGCGGCCGCCAGGGCGTTTATCGTCAGAAGGCCGAGCGAGGGCGGGCAGTCGATCAGGACATACCGGTAGCGGTCCCGTATTTCCCGCAGGAACCCGATCAGGACGCCTTCCCTGTCCTGCCGGTCGATAAGCTCCACCTCCACGCCCAGCAGGTCCACCGAGGAGGGCATGATATGGAGGTTTTCGATTTCCGTGGGTTTTACGGCCTCGGCGACGGGAAGGCCCCTCGTGTAGACATCGTAAAGCCCGGGGTCCCCGTCAATGCCCAGGGAGCTTGTGGAGTTGCCCTGCGGGTCGGTGTCCACGATGAGTATCTGCTCGCCGGCAAGGGCAAGCGAGGAGGCGAGGTTCACCGCTGTGGTGGTCTTTCCCACCCCGCCTTTCTGGTTCGCTATGGCGATTGTCTTACCCATGGGATATAAGAAGAAACTTTACTATTTTACACTTTCCGAAAGGAAAATTTGGATATTTTTTTTGGACGCCCGCGGAACCGCCGAAAGGCCCCTTTTTATAAGAAAAAAATGTTGAAATCGGAGAAATACAGTAAAAGCAAAAGGGTAGTTGAGCGAAGCGAAACCCAACAATTCTTACTTCACCGTTCCGCTGTATGTATTACTCCGGCAATTCATTGCCTTGATGCCGTCATTCCCGCGCCCCTCTTTCCGTCATGCCCGAGTGTATTAGTCGGGCATCCAGTTTGATGTTTTAGAAATTGGATTCCGGGGCAGTCCCGGAATGACATAATAGAGATTATATCCTTTTAGTAAGGGGGGATTTAAAGGCCCGCTCTCTTCCAGCCCGGCGAAGTTTGCCCCCGCCCCGGATGGGTGGTTGGTATGTATGGCGGTGGAGGGGGCGAGGCGGGAGCAGATTAACCTATCTTTTCCCCTTAAATAACTTAAGAGTCTGTTGCACGAACATTTTCCATTGAGCAATTTTCATAAAACGAGGGGA
>CBDVCR010000194.1:0-3499 GCA_965372535.1 uncultured bacterium
CCTTATTAATATGTTTCCATCACTTTTATAATCAACAGTAACATTCATTTTACTTTATTTAAACATTACACACAACTTGTTATATGGTTACTAATGGTGTCTTTATCCCCTTAAATTTACGGGATAAAGACACTTTTTATGGTTTTATTTTTTTCTTGGTCATTTTTTGTGGGGGTGTTCCCTGGGCGGGAACTCCAGGGGGTGCTTGCGGTCCAAACACCGCGTTGCATCACCGTTGCCAGTAGTGGCAACACCTTCACCACCCAAGACGCGCCCTAAATTCGGCAATATGTTCCTTCGCGGCAGCTTCCTCCTCTGCCGAGTCCCTGGTAAATAAGGACTCCTTTTCCGACAGCCTCCACGTCGTATAATCGAGGCTTATCTCCATCCATGTCTTTTTCCGGCCCTTCCGGGTCAGCAATATGTGCTTGCCCTCCAGGCTTTTTATCGCGCGGACAACGTGCCGTAGGTTTATGCGTGTACGTCCGGCCAGGGCGCGGTAAGAGATGTACTCGCCACGCTGTGACCAGCCCCAGGTAAGCCGCATAATCACCAAGAGGATGCGCATTTCGTAAGGGGGGAAACTTTGCTTGGCAAACACATTGTCAATCAGCTCGTGGGGTATGCGGGTGTATTTCTCGCGGAATGATAGTTGTACCATGTCAGGTTTACCTTACATGTTTTGTCCCTTGACTGTCAAGCAAAAAGTAAGGTATACTTTACAGCACAAGGAGGTGGACATTATGACAGGCCACGAATATCTGAAAGAGCAACGTCTTAAGAAGGGATTTTCGCTCCGCTCTCTGGGGGAGATGTCAGGGGTTTCCCATGCTCAAATCAAACTCATCGAGGACGGCGTACACAAGCCCGGTTTCGAAACGGCCCTTAAGCTCCTGTGGGCACTGGACATCCGGGTCAACGATTTCCTCCGGGTTATCGGCTACAGGGAGCCCAAGAAAAAAGGCTTGGTGGCGGTGCAGGGATTCGAACCCCGGACACTGCGGATATGAGCCGCATGCTCTAACCACCTGAGCTACACCGCCTCGATGCCGAAGCAATATTATAGCAAATGCACCCGGATTAGGAAAAGTTCATCGCCCCTCCGAATCCGCCGTCAGGGGCTACGCATGGAACGCACCATGCCCCGTGCACCTCGGGGGAAATCGTGCTATCATGTAGGAAAATTTACACTTTTGCGGAGGCGTTGTGTCCGAACTGAGGCAGGACCCCACGACCAACGACTGGATAATCTTCGCCAGGGAAAGGGAGAAGCGGCCCGAGGAGTTCAGGGAAACCAGGGTCGGCAAAAGCCTCCCCGAGTTCAGCGAGGACTGCCCTTTCTGCCCCGGAAACGAGCACCGCACCCCGGAGGCCGCGGCCGTCTACGGAGAGGGCGACGGATGGGAGATACGCGTCATCCCAAACAGGTTCCCCGCCCTCACCCCCGACGGCGACACCTCCAGAAAGGAGCAAAAGCTCTTCAGGAGGTTCCACGGCTACGGAAGGCACGAGGTCGTCATCGAGACCCCCCGCCATAACGGGCCCATCCCCTTCATGGACGTCGGGCATGTAAAGCGGCTCATCGGCGTCTACAGGGACCGCTACCACGCCCTCAAGAAGGACCCGGACATCAAGACGATTATCATCTTTAAAAACCACGGCGAGGAAGCGGGCACGTCGGTCGTCCACCCCCATACGCAGATTGTCGCCTCCCCCATCGTCCCGCCGTTCATCCGCAGGAGGTTCGAGATAGCCACGGAGTATTACGACAACAAGGGCAGGTGCCTCTACTGCGACATCCGGCTTGACGAGGGCGAATCAGGCGAGAGAATCGTCAGGGAGACGGACCTCTTCCTGGTGCTGCACCCCTTCGCCTCGCACTACCCTTTTGAGACCTGGATAGTGCCGAAGAAGCACAAGTCCTCCTTCGGCAACATCTCCGACGAGGAGGCGGGGGAACTGGCCCTCGTTTTGAAGGAAGCCCTGTTCAAGCTGCGTTCCGCCCTCGACGACCCGGACTACAACTTTATCATCCATACCTCGCCCGTGGACGACGAGCGCAAGTCATACTACCTCTGGCACGTGCAGATAATCCCCCGGCTGACGGAGACCGCGGGGTTCGAGCTCGGCTCCGGCATTTACATAAACACCGCCATGCCGGAGAGCACGGCGGAATTCATGCGGAAATTCCGGGCGGAAGGGGGCTGAGCTGGGCGGACACGGCGCGGTAACCATAATAGGGGCGGGTCCCGCAAGCCTTACCGCCGCCATAGTCCTCCGGAGGCACGGCGTTCCCGTTACGGTGTACGAAAAGTCCCCGGACGTGGGGCAACGCCTGAACGGGGACTTCCAGGGGATTGAAAACTGGAGTTCCGAAAAGGACGTAACGGAAACCCTTGAGGAAACCGGCCTGGAGCTGGACTTCCCCTGCGTGCCCTATTACGGCGGGACGGTGTACGCCCCCGGGACGGCCCCTGTTGAGATAAAATCCGCAAGGCCCATATTCTACCTGGTAAAGAGGGGCTCCATGCCCGGCACACTCGACACCGCCCTTAAGGAACAGGCCCTGGCGCTTGGGGCCGAGCTAATCTTTAACCGCCGCGTCGGGGACGTAAAGGGCGGGGCCATCGTGGGGACCGGCCCGGCGAGGGCAAACGTCGTGGCCGTGGGGATAACCTTTACCACCACGGCAAGCGACCTGGCGGCGGTTGCCTTCGGCGACGACCTGGCCCCCGGGGGGTACGCCTACCTGCTCGTGAACCAGGGGTGCGGGACCATGGCAAGCGTGCTTTACCGGGACTACAGGCAGGGGAACGAGTGTTTCGAGCGAGCCAAGCGGTTTTTCGCGGAAAGAAGCGGCCTCAATATCAGGGACGAGAAGAGGTTCGGGAGTTTCGCCGACTTCTTCATCAGCGGCACCCGGGCAGACGGCGGAAAGCTCCTTGTCGGCGAATCGGCGGGGTTTCAGGACTTCCTCTGGGGGTTCGGGCTTCGCTACGCCATGGTATCGGGCGGGCTGGCCGCAAGCAGCATTATCGAGGGGGCGGACTACGACGCGCTCTGGAAAAGGCGGCTCAAGCCCATGCTCGAAACGTCGCTGGTAAACAGGTATCTTTTCGAGAAATTAGGAAACGCGGGGTACCGCTATCTCACCAGAAGGTTCGCCGGGGGCGACCCCTGCGGGTATCTGAGGAGGCATTATAACGGCCCGTTTTTTAAACGCCTCCTCCTTCCTGTCGCCAAACGGGGATGCCGCAAGAGGCTCAAGGGCCGAAGGCACACCGCCCCCGGGGCTTCGGAACCCGGCATTGAGAGGCCATGATGGACATGCCTAACCCGGACATTGCATGAGCACTATGGAAAAAGAGAACAAGAGGTATGAAAATACAAAGTATTCCGAAGAATATTCTATTCTTAAAGGACATTTTGCACCCTGAAAAAGCGCATGGAATTTCCGACTGTACTCACCCTTGTATAATGAAGGTGTATTGCGGGCGTG
>CBDVCR010000195.1:0-3482 GCA_965372535.1 uncultured bacterium
TATCCCCTCGTTTTATGAAAATTGCTCAATGGAAAATGTTCGTGCAACAGACTCAGGACATTTCTAAATTGGCTTGACATGAGCTCTTAAATTCTCCTTAAAGGCGGGGGAAATGTGTTAAACTTATTCGTCGGGCGCCTCCGGCGGCCCGCAGCAAGTTAGATTGAAAAACAATAAAATACCAAGGAGGGTATTTGTCATGAAAAAAACCGCTGTCTTAGTTTTTCTGCTCTGCCTCGGGCTCCTCGCCGGGGGCTGCGCAAAGAGCGTAAAAAGGGTGGATGTCGAGGAGCAGATAGACCTCAGCGGCAGGTGGAACGACACGGACTCGCGCCTGGTCTCGGAGGCCATGATCGAGGACGTACTGGACCGGCCCTGGCATGAGAAGTTCAAGCGCAAGCACGGAAAGGAGCCGGTGGTCATAGTGGGCGCCGTGAGGAACCGCAGCCATGAGCACATCAACACCCGGACCTTCGTTAAGGACCTCGAACGCTTGCTCATAAACTCCGGCGAGGTGGAATTCGTGGCGAGCAGGGGCGAGAGGGAAGAGGTCCGCGAGGAGCGCAAGGACCAGGCCGTATACGCATCCGAGGAGACGGCAAAGGAGCACGGCAGGGAAATAGGCGCCGACTACATGCTCCAGGGCTCCATCAACAGCATAGAGGACAAGGAGGGCGGAAAGAAGGTCGTCTTCTACCAGATAGACCTTGAGCTTATCGACCTGGAGACGAACAAGAAGGTCTGGATAGGCGACAAGAAGATAAAGAAGTATATAAAGCAGTTCCGCTTCGGCCTTTAGGACAAAGGAGCTGCCGAACAGCATGGTCCGAATCGAAAAAAAGGCCGCCGTCCTCGCGCTTTTTCTTCTTACGGCAGGCTGCGCCACCGGGGTGGACTACGACGTCCTGGGGCAGCGCATGGGCTCCGGCGACTGCTCGGTGGCCACCTCTTACCTCGATGAGAAAAAAGACAGTTACGGCGCCAATAAAAAGCTCCTGTTTCTTATGGACGCCGCGGCGGTCAACATGTACTGCGGACGGTACGAAAGCAGCAACGCCTACCTGCACGAGGCCGACCGGCTGGCACAGGACCTCTGGACCAGGAGCATCACAAAAGAGGCCGCGGCCTTCATTCTTAACGACTACACCACGCCTTACGCTGGCGAGGACTTTGAGCGTGCGCTCATCAACATGTTCTCGGCCCTGAACTATTCCGTCATCGGCGACTACGACGAGGCGCTCGTCGAGTGCAGGAGGCTTAACACGAAACTCACCGAGTTAAACGACCGCTACAGGGAGAAGAACGTTTACAGGGAGGACGCCTTCGGCCGCTATTTAAGCGGCATGATCTACGAGGCCGACGGCGTTGACAGGCTCGAAAACATCGACAGCGCTTTTATCGACTACGACAGGGCGGTGGACGTCTACAGAGACTACGCGAAAAAGTACGGGACCCCCATGCCCCGTGCGCTGGCGGAAGACTACATGCGGATTGCGCAGGCGGCTGACAGGCTCGGGGAGGCCAAGAGGAAGCTCGGCCGCAGAAGCAGAATAAAATGGATAAGCCACAAGGACGCAAGGAGTCTCGGAAAGATAGTCTTCATACACCTTAACGGCAGCGCCCCGGTGAAGGACGAGGACAGGCTGATAATTGCCACAAAGGGCGGACCCGTTACACTGGCTTTTCCTAAATACGTCGTCAAGCGTCCCCGGTGCCGAACGACCGAGGTGGTGGCGGAGTCTCCCGCCCGGACCTTCAGCGCCGGGGCCGAGCTTGTGGAGGACATCACGAGCATCGCCACGCAGAACCTCGAAGACAGAAAGGGCAGGGTAATCGCCAAGACCATCGCCAGGGCCGTGGTGAAGCAGGCCGCCATCAACGCCGCCTCCAACCAGATGAAGAACGAAGGGGCGAGGCAGCTTACAAAGCTCGGACTGAACCTCCTGAACATCCTCGTCGAGAGGGCGGACACCAGGTCATGGAGGACGCTGCCCGCGGAGATATACATGGCGCGGATGTTCGTCCCCGAAGGGCGCTATAAAGTGTACGCCAAACGGTGCGGGTTCAACAGAGCCGAGGTCGAAACGGTGGACGTAAAGGCGGGGGAGACGAAGTTTGTCCTGTTAGATACGGTTTTTTAACCGGACTATTCCCTGTAGCTTGCTACAGGGTTACATTTTTGAGTTCCTCCCCCTTGAGGGGGGAGGCCGGGCGGGGGTGTGCAAGAAACTAGAGACTGGAAAAAATACTCCATAATATTATAGTCTCAAGTATCTATTTTCTAGTTTCTATACCACCCTCCCCTTAGTCCCCTCCCCTCAAGGGAGGGGAGATATTCGGATACCCCGAGGCTTGCTGCGGGGAGCATTCATTGGAGGCATGATGCGTACGGTCAAGACAGTAATTTACGCGGCAATCCTCCTTGTAATTGCCGGGTGCGCGGGAGGCGACTCGTCAAGAAAGGCCCACAAGGTGTACCCGGAGTCGCGGTTTCTCACGGCCCGTGGCATCGGCCAGTCCGAGAGCGAGGCCAGAAACAGGGCCGTCTCGGAGCTTTCCCGCATATTCGAGTCCAAGGTCGGGAGCGAGACCCTGGACAGGGTAAACCTCGTTGCCAAATCCACGGGCGAGGAGACCACCGTGCAGAAATTCGACTCCCGCATACATGTGTTGTCGGAGGTGGAGCTTAAAGGCGTCGAGGTGCCGGGGACATGGAAGGAAAACGGCACATGGCACGCCCTGGCGGTGCTTGAGAGGTCAAAGGCCCGTGAAAACTGGCTCAGGGAGATATCCGGACTGGACAGCGAAATTTTGGGCGGGCTCGATGCCATGGGGGGATTAAAGGGCAGTCTCCTCAGGTACAGGTCCCTCAGGGGGGCCATTGACCTGTGGCTCAAAAGGCAGGTGCTTGAGAGCAGGATAACCGTCCTCGGGTTTAAATCGCCGGGCACGGGGGCTTACGACATAAGGAGCGTTTTCCGGGAGGCTGCGGAGCTTAAGGTCCGCATGCAGGTATTCCTTGACATAAAGGGCGAAGGGGCGGGGCTTCTGACGGAGAAAGTGGCCGAGGCCCTGGGGAAGGCCGGTTTCGTGGTCGCAGGGGACCGCAGTGAGGCGGCCGTGATTATAGAAGGAGATGTCCGCGCTGAACCCGTTGATATCGAACATCCCGACTGGGTCTATGCCAGGTCGACGGTGGCCCTTTCGGTGGTGGACGCCGAGGCGGGAGTATCAGTGGGAGAGGTGTCTGAAAACAGGAGATCCACTCACCTTAACTACTCCGAGGCCGTCCAGAGGGCCTTAAGGAGCGTGCTGCCTTCCACGGTGGAGAAACTCTTAAAGTACCTGGAACAGGGGGATACGGACGCTAACTGAAAGAGGGACACATCCAATACTGTTCGGCATGAGAATTGCTTTGGCTGCAGAGTAATACTTCAGTAGAGTAATGCCGTAACTACTTGAAAATAAAGAGCAAAATGGCT
>CBDVCR010000196.1:0-3444 GCA_965372535.1 uncultured bacterium
GTCAAGAAGAAGGTGGCTGCCGTAAAGAAAAAAGCGGCGAAGAGAACCCCGAGCGCGGCTTTCATGAAAACCATGAACCCGAGCGAGGCTCTCTCAAGGGTAATCGGCGCCAAACCGCTGCCGAGGACCGAAGTCGCCAAGAAGCTGTGGGCGTATATCAAGAAGAACAATTTGCAGGACAAGGCGAACAAAAGGAATATAAACGCCGATGAAAACCTGTTGAAGGTGTTTGGAGGGAGGAAACAGGTTTCCATGTTCGAGATGATCAAGCTGGTCAATAAGCATCTGAGCTGAGACGGGTTCTCAAACAGGATTGCCGGAAAGGCGGTGGGGTTAAATCGAATCCCGCCGCCTTTCTTTATTGGGTCTTCGCCTATTACATGTATAATTAAGAAGCGCCTGTGGCGCTTCTTAATAGACTTCTCCCTGTCGTTCGGCCATGAACCGGAGGATGTTTTTTAATACCTTGAACCATATCTCGCTTTCCACCTTTTCTATCTCCGCTCCAACGACATGCCCGCCCTCCTCGTCCTCGAAGCAGTATTTGACTTTAATTGTTGCCTCTATCTCTCTCTGCAGCGACTTCGGTGCGCTCAGTACGCACCGGAAGGTGGAGCCGGGCTCAAGGCGAATATCCGTCCTGAGCTTCAGGCCGCGCTCGCTAATGCCGAGCGTCTCGGCCATAAGGATGCCGCCCTCCCGCTTTATCTCGACCCTTATGTATTTGAGGTAGATGTCCGGGACCGGATAACGTCTATCCCTCCTCCGCTCGGCAAGATAGCCCTGTGCCTGAAGGAGGGGGATGAGTTCGTCCATGCCCTCTATCATGTGCTCGGCCCCGGCGAGCATGCTCCTTTCCCTGTAGCCGTAGGTCACGGCCACCGCCTTCACCCCCGCGGCCCGGGCGGCCTCGATGTCGTAGTTGCTGTCGCCCACCATGACTGCCTCCCCTGCCTCCGCCCCCATCCGGTCGAGCACGTGGCGGACGGGCAGTGGGGAGGGCTTTTTCTCGGCCGTGGTGTCCGCTCCCACGACGAGGTCGAAGTGGCCGAGGAGGCCCAGGGCATCGAGGAGTTTTATTGAAAGCGCCTCCTTCTTGTTTGAGAGCACGGCTTTTTTCACGCCGCCGAGCCTTTGGAGCGTCTCCCGCACATGGGGGTAGGGCTTTGAGAAGTCCGCGATGTGGGCCGAGTAATAATCGAGGAAAACCCGGACCACGCCGTCCCTGAGGCCCGCCCTTTCGGGGCCCAGCACCTTTTCCACGAGCCGTGTGAGGCCCTCCCCCACAAGGGCGGTAACCTCTGCGACTCCGAGAGCCGGCGCCCCCGCGGGCCCGAGCGCGGCGTTCAGGGCGTTGGTGATGTCCCCGCTCGTATCGACAAGGGTCCCGTCAAGGTCGAAGATTATGAGCTTAAGAGGCATCGGACATTATATCACACGGAGGGCGGGCGTCGGCCCCTGCCGCCCCGCTGCTTATCGCAATAAAAAAAGAGGCCGGAGGTCTCGGGCCTCCGCCCATTTCGCGCCCGCTGCCTGAGCGAAACAGCTGCAGGGCCCTGGAATATTCGCACGCCCATGGCCCAGGCCAAACAGCGCGACAGGACATTGGCCGGAGCGTTATAATAGCAGGGGAGCCCTTGCTTGAAGGGGCGCTTTTATCGAGGCTTTCGCCCGCGGCATATGCGTGGGGGAAATTAAGAAGGAGTTATGCGAACCCGGCGACGGATGACGGCATGGTCTACACGGACACAATATCCCTGAGCACGAAGGGGTTTACGGACATCATAGACATCACCGGCGAGGTGGCCTCCGTCTCGGCGCGCTCCGGGGTGCGCGACGGGCAGGCGACGGTCTTCTGCCGGGGCTCGACCGGCGCGGTAAGCACCATCGAGTACGAAGACGGCGTGATAAACGACCTCAAGCGGGCAATCGAAAAGCTCGCCCCCTCCGGAGTCCCCTACGAGCACGACAGGCGATGGGGCGACGGAAACGGGTTTTCGCACGTGCGGGCCGCGCTCATGAAACCCTCCCTCACAGTCCCGATTATCGACGGAAAGCTCGCCCTCGGCACCTGGCAGCAGGTGGTCTTTCTGGACTTCGACAACAGGGGGAGGAACAGGGAAATAATCGTGCAGGTGATTGGCGAGTAGGCCGTCCGTCAATAGCCCTTGTACCTCGGCACGAAGTAGCCGGCGCCGCCCAGATAGCTGTTGTCCTTAAGCCTTCCCGTCGTGTAACCACCACAATGGCATATCCGTCCGCGTCAACGTCCACCCCCGTTGCTTCCTCATCCGCAACTGACCCGGACAGCATCGTCCAAAGCTTGTTGCCGTCCGGGTCGAACTTGCTCAGGAAAATGTCCCTGGCGCCGGCATTTTCGTTGCCGTCGAGCGCGCCTTCGGTATAGCCCGTTACAAAGACGTTTCCGTTCGGGCCGACCGCCATGTCTTTGGCGTAATCGTTGGTTGAAGTGCCGTTTTGAATGGCCCAGAGCGAGGCGGCCCGCACTTTGGAAATCCGCGGCGGCGGAGGCTGATTACTCGGCGGCCTTGACGGAAATCAGCTCCACCTCGAATATCAGCGTGCTGTTGGGCCCGATGAGCCTTCCCGCGCCGCGCTCGCCGTAGGCAAGCTCGGGCGGGATGAATAGCTCCCACCTGGCCCCTTCCTTCATCATCTGGAGGGCCTCTTTCCAGCCGGCGATGACACGGTCGGCCCTGAACGTCGCGGGCTCGCCCCTGCCGTGGGAACTGTCGAACTCGGTCCCGTCAACCAGGGTCCCGCGGTAATGCACCGTAACGGTGTCAACGGGCTTCGGCTTGGCCCCGGCGCCCTCCTTAATCACTCTGTACTGAAGGCCGCTCGGCAGGGTCTTTACCCCTTCTTTCTTCGCGTTTTCCGCAAGGAACGCCTTGCCTTCGCTCATGCCCTTTTGGGCCTGGTTTTTGCGTTCGGCGCGCTGGACCGTTACCATTTTCTTTTTCAGGTCCACCAGAACGTCCCGCATCTCACGATGGCCGTACATGGGTTTCGTGCCGGAAACCGCGTCCTGGACGCCCCTGACGACGAGTTCGGCGTTGATGTCCAGGCCCTGCCGTTTGAAGTCCCCGCCAATCTGGTATCCGAGGCTGTAGCTGACCATGTCCTTGCGCTCTTTCGATTCCCGGATTTCGTGCTCCATCTCGCCTGCCCGGCCAATGCCGCAGGACACGGCGACAATCATAAAGCACATGAATAAACGTTTCATCAATTCCCGCCTCCTGTTGATATTTTCACGGACTGATGACATCCGTGCCCTATATTGCGGTTAGCGCGGTGCAAAGGTCAAGAAAGGAAGGGCCGCCCTAAGAGCCTGTCGGACTTAGATGGCAATGATTTTACGGAAACCTTTAGATACAATCTGGTTTTGCCTCATCATGATGCCCGTTTTAGTTAGCAGACCTT
>CBDVCR010000197.1:0-3422 GCA_965372535.1 uncultured bacterium
GAATCAAGTTCAGGGTGACAATTCAAGGGATTGCTGAATCAACCGGATAAGCATATAGATAAAAGTAGAATATTCTTCGGAATACTTTTATTACTCAGAGCATAAAACAGTTTACACCCCCCCTTTAGCAAAGGGGGAAGCCGGTTCGATTCGTTCCGGGCCGGTGTTCGTCATGTAATCTATTTTATGCTCCCCTTAATAACAGGAAGACGAAACCGCTTTTATGCCCTGAGCAGCGCCTTTACATTCCTGGTTAAAATCCGGGCCAGGACATAACATAAAAAGAAGGTGAAAACGTACCCGACCGATTCCCCCAGCAGAGGAAACGAAAAAGGCAGCGGGAACTCGATTCCGATGAACCGGAACTGCATCCACGCAAGCACAAAAAACACGGGCCACAGGGAGGCGGCGGAGAATGTGAACATGTTGAAAAACACCCGTCCGAAGGCGTCGTTGGCATCCCTGTTCAGGTGCTTGTACGCGGCGTTGTCTCCTTCCCGTTTCGCCAGAAGAGACAGGGAGTGTTTTTCGGACAGCTCCCTGTCCAGTTTCTCAATATGCGACCTGTTCGCCTTTCGCAGGACAAGGGCCGAGACCTCCCCCATTGCCGCCGATGCAAGCGCAAGCAGAAAGGTGCCGGTCAAGTAATCCAGCAACGGGTTGCCCGTTACCCTGTAAAGAAGGATAAGGTGCCTGTCCAGGAGCAGCAGGAGGGAATCCATGTCAGTACGGCGGGAGCCAGCTATGCCCGAGGAAACCCTTGCTGATATAGCGAAGTCCCACGTAGACGGCAAGCAGCACGAATATCCGCTTGAGCCAGATGTCGGGGATATACTTCTGTGTGCGCGGGCCTATCATCGCGCCGGCGAAGATGCCCGCCATCTCCACGCCGACCAGCGACCAGCTGATGAACGTCCCTTTTATCGCCACATAGGAAAATATGCTTGTCGCCATGCTCAGGAGCACGGCAAGGGCCGAGGTGCCGGCGACGAGGAACATCGGAAGCCCCATAATGCTTGTCATGAAAGGCACGTAGAGAAAACCGCCTCCGATGCCGAGAAAAGAGGAAATGGACGCAATGAAGAATCCGCCGAGCACCGGGAGCAGGGGGTTGAAGCTGAACTCCGTGCCGAAGAACGTAAAGCTTACCCTCTTCAGGCCGAGTTTCGTGACATGCACCCCATGCCGCGTTTCCGGGGCTTTTTCCCTCATGGCTCCCTGAAAGGACGCCGAAGCCTCCCTGGCCTTCTTCTGTCCTTCCCGCCCGCGCCTTGTAGTGCCGTAGAATATGAAAGCTCCCATAACCAGGACGACGGCGCCGAAATAACCTATATAATGGCTGAGGCTGACCTTTCCCGCCGTCAGCCACGGAATCAACAAAGCCCCCGCAACGCTTCCGCCGCCGAGGGCCATGCCGAGCGGGAGGACGAGCCGCTTCATCCTGTGGAAGTTCACCACCGAGATAAGCGAGGCAAGCCCCACCAGATACTGGTTCGAAGCCCTGATGGTATCGGTGAGGAGCTTGTCCAGCAGGGGGTTTGTCTCCTTGAACGATTTGGCATAGTCTCCGAGACCGAATATGGTGATATGCCCCACCCCGGCCATGATGCCCCCGAAGGCCCCCACGGTCGAGAAAATCCAGCCGACCCATACGGCCCAGAGCACCGCAAGAAGATAATTGATTTCCGGCGCCCCGGGGATGCCGGCGAACCCCTTCGGGGCATTGGGGTCTATCTGCCCTTCGCCCATGCCCGCCGGAGTTTTCGCTATCGCATCGGCAAGGTTGCCGGCCAGGGCCGTCGAAGTGAAAGTTATAACCGAAACAGAAAGAACGGATACCATGAGCAAAGTCCGGAAAATGCTTTTCCCTTGCACCATAATCAGCCTCTCAGGCCTTTCCCTTCAATATTCTGTTCCAGTATACCCAGGGCATTACATACCGCATGAACAGCCACATGCTGCGGCGCTCCTTGAGCGGGTTTAAGGGCAACGTGGGGGTAAGCCTGCTTTCGTAGTCGAATTCCGCCAGCAGCAGCTTGCCGTATCCGGTGGTCAGGGGGCAGGCGGTGTAGCCGTTATATCCGGGCATGTCCGCCAGGGACTTCTTTTCCATGGCGGCCAGCAGGTTATTCACTAAAAGATGGGCCTGTATCCTGACGGCGGCGCCGGTTTTTGTGTCCCCGAGGCTCGCGGCATCTCCCAGGCTGAAAATATTTTTGTAACGTTTGTGTTGAAAATTATACATATCCACGTCCACCCAGCCTTGCGGGTCGCCTTCGACGGCCAGGGGGCTGCGCTTGATGCAATCGGGGGCGGATTGAGGCGGCGCCACATGCAGCATGTCATACTGCACGGTAACCCTCTCGTTTCCGCCTTCCCTTGCGATTTCAACCACGGCTTCCCTTGCCTCGCCCCTGACTTCAACCAGGCTGGACTGAAAGGCAAGGTTAATCCCATACCGCCGGGCTACCCCTAAAAGCGCGGCGTTTATTTCCTTCACGCGTAAAAGGCCCGGTTTTCCGGTATGGAAGGAAACTTCCGCCTGCTTCAGTATCCCCCTCCTTCTGAAGTTGTCCGCCGCCAGATACATGATTTTCTGCGGGGCGGCGCCGCATTTAATGAGCGAGGCGGGCTGCGTGAATATCGCCCTGCCGCCTTTGAAGTTGCTGATGCACTCATACGTATAGGGGGCGATGTCGAAATGGTAGTTGGAGCAGACGCCGTTTTTGCCAAGCGTCTCGGGCAGCCCCTTTATTGCATGCCAGTCCAGTTGAATGCCGCAGCAGACAACCATGAAGTCATACGTTATCCGCTCGCCCGATTTCAAGAGCACCAGGTTGTTTTCCGGCTCGAACTTTTCGGCGCTGCCTTTTATCCATGCTGTTTTCGGGGGGATATAATCGGCTTCGTCCCGGATTATCTGATTGATATTGAACACCCCTCCGCCGACAAGGGTAAGGCCGGGCTGATAGTAATGCTTCCCGGACGGCTCGATTATCGCAATGTCCAGTTTATTGTTTTTCCGCAGAAGCTGCCGGGCCACGGAGATGCCCGCGTTCCCGCCGCCTATGATAAGCACCTGGTAATGTGATTTCATCCTGCCTCCTTTAGCCCGGATATTGCACGAGTCCGGTTTGCCGCAGACGCAAAGCGCGCGGGACGCGAAGGGGGACGGTGTCCCCCGGCACTATCAATACCGCGAGCGGCACGCAACGCGGCGGATGCGGAAATTCGCGGGGGTCCGTGACCCCCGGGCTCGCCCGAAGGGTGAGTACAGCCGGAAATTCCATGAGCTTTTTCCGGGGTACAAAATGCACCTTAAAATAAATAATTGCGGGCATAAATCGTCATTCCCGCAAAGCCTGTCCCCGCGAAGCCTGTCCCCGCGAAGCCTGTCCCCGCGAAGCCTGTCCCCGCGAAGG
>CBDVCR010000198.1:0-3415 GCA_965372535.1 uncultured bacterium
GTTGACGTGGGGCTTCGTCCTTTCAAATTTTGCTTTTGCCATCTGTACTCCTCCTATTCGCCTTTGGCTTTGGCAATAATTGCGTCGGAGATATTCCTGGGGACTTCCTCGTAATGGGCAAACTGCATTGTATACGTCGCCCTCCCCTGCGTCTTGGACCTCAAATCCGTGGCATACCCGAACATCTCGCTCAAGGGCACCTGGGCGTTTATGACCTGGGCGGAACCCCTTTTCGTCATGGACTGTATCTTGCCCCTCCGGGCGTTCAGGTCTCCTATTACGTCGCCCATGTATTCCTCGGGGGTTACCGCCTCCACGCTCATCACGGGCTCAAGCAGCGCGGGGTTGGCCTTTAAGGCCCCGGCCCTGAACCCCATCGAGCCGGCTATCTTGAAGGCCATCTCCGAGGAGTCCACATCGTGGTAGGAGCCGTCGTAGAGGGTGACCTTGATGTCCACCATCGGGTAGCCCGCCAGCACCCCCGTGTCCATGGCTTCCTTGACGCCGTTTTCGACCGGCGCTATGTATTCGCGGGGCACGGCCCCGCCCACTATCTTGTTTACGAACTCGAAGCCCTCGCCGGGCTCGTTGGGCTCAATCGTGATGTAGACGTGGCCGTACTGGCCGCGCCCGCCGCTCTGCCTTACGAACCTGCCCTCGGACTTGGCCGCCGCCCTTATGGTCTCCCGGTAGGCCACCTGGGGCCTTCCGACGTTGGCGCCGACCTTGAACTCCCGCAAGAGCCTGTCCACTATTATCTCCAGGTGGAGTTCGCCCATGCCGGAGATTATCGTCTGTCCCGTCTCGTCGTTAACGGCCACGTTAAAAGACGGGTCCTCCTGCGCGAGCTTCTGAAGGGCCTGGGAGAGTTTGTCCTGGTCGACCTTGGTCTTGGGCTCTATGGCGACGGAGATGACAGGCACGGGGAACTCTATGGCCTCCAGTATCACCGGGGCCTTGGGGTCGCAGAGCGTGTCGCCGGTGAGGGTGTCCCTGAGGCCCACCACCGCGGCTATGTCGCCGGCCTTGACTTCCTTTATCTCCTCGCGCTTGTTGGAGTGCATCTTAAGAAGCCTGCCCACCCGCTCCTTCTTGTCCTTGGTGGAATTGTATATATATGAGCCGGCGGACAGAACGCCGGAATATACCCTTATAAAAGTAAGCTGCCCCACGAAGGGGTCCGTCGCCACCTTGAAGGCCAGTGCGCTGAAGGACTCGTCGTCGTCGGCCCGCCTGGCGAGCGTTACGTCCGGCTTTCCGGGCTCGATTCCCTCGACCGGCTTGACCTCCAGGGGCGAGGGCAGGTAATCGACGATGGCGTCCAGCAACTGCTGCACGCCCTTGTTCTTAAACGCCGTGCCGCAGAGCACGGGGGTAAGCCTTAGCTCGACCGTGCCCTTGCGAAGCGCCGCGATTAACTCCTCCTCGGATAGTTCCGCGCCATTGAGGAACTTCTCCATTATGCCGTCGTCCACGTCCGAGAGGGCCTCTATCATCTTCTCCCGGTACTGCGCGGCCTGCGGCAGAAGCTCCTCCGGGACGGGTCCTTCCCTGAACGCGGCGCCCAGGGTGTCGGAGTCGTAATAAACGGCCTTCATGCGAACGAGGTCCACGGAGCCCACGAAGTTCTCCTCGGCCCCGAGGGGTATCTGCACCGCCACCGGGTGTGCCCCCAGACGGTCGGCCATGCTCTTTACGCTCATGAAAAAGTCAGCTCCCACCCTGTCCATTTTGTTCATAAAGGCGATTCTCGGCACCTCGTACTTGTCGGCCTGCCTCCAGACCGTCTCGGACTGCGGCTCCACTCCCGCCACGCTGTCAAAGATCGCCACCGCCCCGTCCAGCACCCTGAGTGACCTTTCGACCTCGATGGTGAAATCCACGTGGCCGGGCGTGTCGATTATGTTAATCCTGTGGTCTTTCCAGAAACAGGTGGTCGCAGCCGAGGTTATGGTAATGCCCCGCTCCTGCTCCTGCACCATCCAGTCCATGACCGCGGTGCCCTCGTGGACCTCCCCGATCTTGTACGTAACCCCGGTGTAGTAGAGTATCCTCTCCGTGGTCGTGGTCTTTCCGGCGTCTATGTGCGCCATGATGCCGATATTCCTCGTATTTTTCAGAGACTGCCGCACCTTCCCGTATCCTCTCTATCCCTTTCGTCCCTATCACCATCTGAAATGCGCAAAGGCCTTGTTGGCCTCCGCCATTTTATGGGTGTCTTCCCTCTTCTTGACGGAAGAGCCGGTTTTGTTGAACGCGTCGAGTATCTCGCCGGCGAGCTTTTCGCTCATGGTCTTCTCGCCCCGGGCCCTGGCGTAATTGGAAATCCAGCGGAAGGCCAGGGCCGTCCTCCTGGACTGCCTGACCTCGACGGGCACCTGGTACGTGGCGCCGCCCACCCTCCGGGGCTTGACCTCTAAAAAGGGCTTTACGTTGTCAATCGCCGTCTTGAATACCTTAAGGGGGTCGTCCCCGGTCTTTTTCTTCACCATCTCCAGAGCGTCGTAGCACGCCTTCTCGGCCGTGGACTTCTTGCCGTCGCGCATCATCATGTTGATGAACTTGCTCAGAAGCTTGCTGCCGTACTTCGGGTCGGGCAGCACTTCTCTTTTGGGGACCTCTCTCCTTCTGGGCATTTACTTGGGCCTCTTCGCTCCGTACTTGGATCTTCCCTGCCTGCGCTCGGCCACTCCGGCCGAGTCGAGCGTGCCCCTTATAACATGGTAGCGGACGCCCGGGAGGTCCTTGACCCTGCCGCCGCGTATCATCACGATGGAGTGCTCCTGCAGGTTATGGCCTATGCCGGGGATGTATGCGGTCACCTCTATGCCGTTGGTAAGCCTTAGCCTCACGACCTTCCGGAGCGCGGAGTTGGGCTTCTTCGGGGTGGTGGTGTAAACCCTGAGACAGACGCCCCGTTTCTGAGGGCAGTTCTTGAGCGCTGGCGACTTGGTCTTCTTCGCCATGCTCTTCCTGCCGTTCCTTACCAACTGCGCTATCGTGGGCAAATCTCCCTCCTGGTCTACGTTGTCAAATTAAGCCGAATTCATCAGGCAAAGAGACAGAATAACAAGATTTTCCGGAAAAGTCAAGCTAAATTGCCCTCCGAAGTTCCCCAATTCTTTTGGCTTCAAGCGTTATTTCCGCTTCCCTCTTTCCGTCATTCCCGCGCAGGCGGGAATCCAATCTTCTTACATCGTCAAGCCGTCATACAAATCCGCCCATTCGGGGTTATGCTCCTCAATTCGACGTTACTCCCACCTATAGGGTCCCTCTCTTTTGGCTGGATGGAATGTAAACGTAAAAGTTTTCTTTCATGTGCAGGTTTATCAGGTTTATATAGAAAAAAATGATAGGGGGAGGGAAGGCATTCGCCTCCCCTCCCTCCGAACCGGACATGCGGTTCTCCCGCATC
>CBDVCR010000199.1:0-3329 GCA_965372535.1 uncultured bacterium
AGACTGGGCAGGTGGATTCTTTGCTTCTTGACATCTGTCAGCCATATCGGATTCCGGGTCAAGCCCGGAATCCGATATGCAAGATGAAGAAAAAGAGAACAAAAAGGCTTTAGGGTTTCAGGGGATAAAATCAATAAAATATTTCCGGTACAGGCAGTACCGCCCGGCCCGGGGACAGACGGGCCGGGCAGCCGAATGCTATTTCTTGATGTCGGGCTGGTACATGAGCTTCGGGTCCATACTTGTAGGTCCACGGCAGACCCTCAAGCCGCCATCCGCCGATCATCCTCTTGCCTGCAAAGGGGCTGGCCTTGTCCTTGACCTTGTCGCCTTCAAAGCCACCGAGCACATTGAATACCCTGTCTTCGGAAAAACCGCAGTCCACGGCCGCGGTTGCGGCCGGAACGGTCCTCTGCGCGCTCCGGCAGAGCAGCAGAAGGGTGTCGGCCCTGGGGTTGAACTTGGCCTTCAGGTCCCTGCAGAAGTTCTTGTTGGGTACTTTTAAGTATCCCTTTTCCCCCGCGTTGGTGGTGTAGAAAAGCCACGGGATGTTAAATGCGCCTGCAGGATGTCCTATGTCCTGGTATTCGTAACGTGTCCTTACGTCCACTATGTAAGGTGTGCTTGGGGTTCTTTTTTACCATCTCATACGCCTGCTCGGGTGTTACATCGCCTCCTTTGTGTTTCCCCTTTACGGGATAAACCGGCTACTCCAGCGCAAAGGCCAGGACGCTGAAGATTAACACGAGGGCCAACACCATGAGAATTGTCTTTTTCATGGCTCCTCCTCTCCTTTGGTATTCTCCCCCTGCCAGCATTAAAGCATATCCGGTATATCAGAGTTAACGAATTCCTATGCTTAGTTGAGATTCTGTATCGGCCCCGTGCCCGTTGCATCAGGCAGCCGTTGCCTCCTCTCAGACCCCTGTCCACAAGTTCAGGCAGGAAATTACGGCAGACCAGGTGGTGCTCCGTCCCCGAAGGCATAGCCGTGCCCATAACGCGGGGGCTGAAGGAGTACGTGGACCGGATATGCGAGTCGACGCTTCAGACGTAGCCCGGACATTGCATGAGCATTAGGGAAAAAGAGAACAAAAGGCTTGAAAATACAAAGTGTTCCGAAGAATATTCTATTTATTTCAAGGGATGTTTTGCACCCCTGAAAAAGCTCATGGAATGTCCCCTCTGTTTTCTCCGCGCCCTCTTCGGTCAAGTCCCGCAACGGGCGGGATATGCTTTTTACTTAAGGCAGCCTCTGAAAATAAGTTTTGTATACGAAAGGGAGCGAAATCACGGCAGACAAGGAAGCGGGGGAAAAACGCCCGGAGGCGCAGCAGCGCTGCGGTGAGGACGTTTTTATCCCGATGACGATGTATGCCGCGATTGCAGCCCCTTGCAGTAAAAAGATATTTTTAGAGGGTGCCTAAAGTATATCAACGCACGAACCCGTTTAAATGTGTATGACACTTGGTACACGTTGACCCTGACTGATGATGGCCGGTGGTGGCGTCGAAATGGTGGCGGCCCGGACGGGGTTCGGTATGGCATACGTCGCAGATGCTGTCGGAAACATTGCCGTCCGGTGTGGAAATCTCCAGCAGGTCGTCGCAAAATGATTGCGCCTGGGGCTCGTCATTGCCGCTGCCCCGGCTCGTGAAGACCACCTCCGCGTCCACGCCCCGGGCGGTGAAAATCAGACTCCTGACCAGCATGACGTTATCAGTGCCCAGACGGTTTATTTCGTTTGAATGGGGGTTGTGACAGACGAGGCATGTGATGCCGAAGTTCGGGTCCTCTTCGCTCAGGTGGACGTTTGCTTTACGGGTGGAAGGGCCGGTGGGACCGTGGCAGCTCATGCAGAGGTCCTCGATGACGAGCATCTGCCCGAGGGGGGGGTATCCGAGCCGGGGACCGCGCCGTGGACCCCGTGGCAATAGCTGCATTCATGCACCCTCGCCTGGGCATGGGTGGAATGTCCGGGGAAAACCGGACCAAGCAGCGCCAGGACGACGGCTGTCGCCAGTGGGAGCGATACCCGGGGCCATCTCATTGGACATAACCTCCCAGGTCAAAGACTTCCACCCGCCTGTTGCCGTTGCTGAGGACTATTGCCCTCTGATGCCTGTCGACTAACACATCCAGCGGAAGCCGCAGTTCGCCCGTATCCTGGCCCCATTTGCCGATGGTTCCCAAAAGAGCGCCGCTCTGCCTGTCAAGCACCTGCACTTCGCCGGCCACCGCCTCGGTCATCAGTATGCGGCCTGCGCCGTCCACGGTCAACCCCTGCGGGCGAGAGAACCTCTGGCCGAACATCCCCAACCTGCCGGAAATAATCGACAGGGGCGCGCCTTCGTAGCTGAATATCTTCACGCTGGGGGGGAGCCATCTGAGCCGGGGGTCGCCGTAGTCGCTTACCAGGAGTTCCTGCCGGACCGGGTCCAGCGCAATGGCGGTCGGGTTCTGAAGGTCATACTGGGCGGTTCCGCGGCCGGAGACGGTGTAGAGCAACTCCCGGCCGCCCAACCGGAAGACCTTGACCACGCCCGCCTGCCCGTCAAGCACAAAGACCAGGCCCAGCTTCGAGTCAACCGCGATGTCCTTCGGGTCGGCTATGGCGCCCTGCCCGCCGAGGGAGTAGAGCCACTGTCCCGTGGCGGCCAGGTAGACATCGACGCTCTGTGTAGAGGCGTTGCCCACAAACAGGAGGTTTCTCGCCCAGGCGACCCCAAGCGGCGCCCCCGGGACTGCCAGGGCCCTGACGACGGCCGGTTCGCCGCCCCTGTTTTCGAGTTCCACCACGGCCTGCGCCAGATGGTCGGTGAGGAACAACCTCCCGGGCCTCCCCGGTGTAATTCGAACGGGCGACAGGAGCCTTTCCAGATGGATTGATTTCAGGTCGGCAGGAGCTTCCGCAAGAGGTCTGGCAGCGGCTTCCCCTGTCTCCGGCAGCTCATTGTATCCAAGAAGCGAGGCCGCCGCGACCGCCAGCAAAACAGTTGCCCAGCGCATAAACTGAGCCTTCAAGCAAGGTAAGGACAACCTTCTTCCGGCCTTCATGGGAACCCCCTCTCCTGGTCCCTAACGGCTTATCGAAACACACTTCTCTGTACCGGAATCTCTTTCTAAATAGTCGTCCCTGAAAAAGCCGGGGTTTCAGGCTGACAGGGTCAACCTGCAAATTGATTGCACTCTGGCAACAGAAAAAACAGCTTCAAACAGCCTTCGGATAATCGGCAAAAAGAAAGCCCTTATGAGCTTTCTCAGGTTGTACCCACACGCCGCCGGCAGGGCGTTCATTTTATCGCCTTCCGTGCCCTTCGGATAATTCC
>CBDVCR010000200.1:0-3168 GCA_965372535.1 uncultured bacterium
CCTCCGACTCCGCACACTCTCAGGCGCACGATTCCCGCCTGCGCGGGAATGACGGAAAGAGGGAAGCGGCAATGATGGACGAAGAACCAAAAAAATGGGGGAACTCCTGGCCACTGAAAACGCCTTGTCTGCTCAATGTTTTCTATGATACAGTAACATATGCCTCTTTACACCTACGAAGCCGCGGACCGGGCCGGCAAAAAGGTGCGGGCCTCCGTGGAGGCCCAGGACGAGACCGCGGTAATCTCGCAGCTCAAGGACAGGGGGCTTGTGCCCCTGAGCGTGAAGGCCGCAAAGGCCAGGCGCTTGCTCGCCTCCCGAAGGGTAAGCAAAAAAGACCTCCTGGTCTTCACTCAGGAACTGGCCAGCCTCCTTGAGTCCGGCCTCGCCGTGGACAGGGCGCTTTACGTGCTTTCTGAGTATTCCGAGAAAGAGGCCATGAGGACCATCCTCAGGGAGGTCTACATGGACATCCAGCGGGGCCAGTCCCTCTCGCAGGCAATGTCCAGGCACGGCATATTCCCCAAGCTCTACGTAAACATGATAAACGCCGGGGAAATGGGCGGCATGGTGGACAAGGTGGCCAGGCGGCTTGCGGGCTTTCTGGAGACCACCGTGGCGTTTCAGGACGAGGTGGCCTCCGCCCTCATCTACCCGGCTCTTCTGACCGTGGTGGGCGGCCTCTCGGTGGTGTTTATCATGCTATTTGTAGTGCCCCGCTTCGCGGGGATGTTCGAGGACATGGGGCAGGCCCTTCCCGCGCCCACCCTTATGCTTATGAACATAAGCGATTTCCTGTTCGCCTACTGGTGGCTGATTGCCGGCGCCCTGGCCGGCGCGGCGGTGCTCCTCAGGTCTTATGCCTCGACGGATGAGGGGCGGACTTTCCTTGACGGGCTCAAGCTCAAGCTCCCGGTGGCAAAGAGGCTCCATATGCAGCTTGTAATCGGCAGGTTCGCCAGGACGCTCGGCACCCTGCTGCAGAGCGGCGTGCCCATACTGGAGGCCATCCGGGTCTCCAGGGAGGTGGTCGGCAACGAGGTCGTGGAGGAAAAGCTCAGGGGCATGGAGGAGGGCGTTCAGAAGGGAAGGGGAGTGGCAGGCCCTCTTCTTGAGAGCGGGGTCTTCCCCCCGGTGGTGGGGCAGATGATAGCCGTGGGAGAGGAGGCCGGAAGGCTCGAACACGCTTTCCTTACGGTGGCCGAGAGGTTCGAGACCGAGAGCAAATACATGATAAACAGGACCGTGAGCCTTGTCGCGCCCGCTATAATACTGTTTATGAGCGTCATCGTGGGCTTCGTAGTCGTATCCATGCTCCTTGCGGTCTTCAGCATAAATGAGATACCCATCTGATAGGGGCTTTACCCTCATCGAACTCGTCGTCGTCCTGGCCATCGTGGGGGTCGCCATGTCGCTTGTGGTCTCCACCCTTGGCCGCTCAAAAGACAAGGCCGTCATAAGGCAGGAGGCGGCCCGGTTGAGGAGCACGCTCATGTACGCCAGGGAAACTTCTCTCATGGAGAGGATCCCCGTCGCGCTTATCCCGGACGGGGAAGGCAACGCCTACCGGCTCGAAAAGGGCGGCAAGGGCTGGAAAGAGGCCAGGTTTCTTCCCGAAGGGGTGCGGATAAGCGGCGAGGCCGTTATATTCATGCCCAAGGGGAGCAGCACCGGGGGGACAATTACCCTTGAGGACCGGCGCAAAAGGGGGTTTAGGGTTGAGGTCGACCCTGTTACTGGCAAGGCGAAACTCAGGAGGCTTTAGCCTCATGGAGGTGATCGTGGCCCTGCTCATCCTGAGCACGGCGATGGTCGCCCTTGTTGAGCTTTTCTCGTCGAGCCTGAGGACCGTGAGGAAATCCGAGGACTACTCAAGGGCGCTCATCCACGCCCGCTCGCTGCTTGATGAGGCATATTCCTCCCCCGGCGTCGAGGGGATTGAGGGCTTTCACGATTTCGAGGACGGCATGAGTGCGGAAAGGACGGTGGCCCTTGTCTCGACCGCGGAGGGAGGGGAATCAGCGGTCGAGGAGCCCATGCAGGTTTTCCTCTACGAGATACGGGTAAAGGTAAGCTGGCCCCCGTCCGGCTCGCTCGAACTGGCGGGGACGAAGGCGGTATATGAAGACAGTGAATAACCGCGGCCTGACGCTCCTTGAGATACTCCTCGGCATCGCCATCACCTCCGTCGTATTCGTGCTCCTGCTTTCCGCCCTGAGGCTCGGGCAGCGCTCGCAGGAAAAGGGCGAGTCGCGGCAGGAACTGGCGCAGCGCATGCGCGTACTCTCCGACAGGCTCGCCTGGCTTTTGCGCGGCGCCTACCCTTACGTGGTCAGGACCGCGGACGAGACGAAACTCTTTTTCTCCGGCTCGGAGTCCGGGGTGGGGTTTGTGACCACGAGCGTGGATTCGTACTCCGACGGCCCCGAGGACGTTGCCGGGCTTAAGTGGGTCGGCATAAACGTGGACGAGGAGGGGCTTAAAATAAGCGAAAAAGTATATTTCCTCGATGAAGAGGACGCCGTTGCGAGCGAGAGCCTGCTGGACCCCTCGGTCAGGAAAATACGCTTTGAGTACCTCGGCCCCGGCGAAGGGGAGGAGGAGGCCTGGTTTAACGAGTGGCCGGGCCAGGAGAGGGAACACCTGCCTTCGGCCGTCAGGATAACCCTTGTCCTTGAGCATGAAGGCGCGGAAGTGGCGCTGCCTCCCGTCACGGCCGCCATCAGGACCGGCACGGTCATAGGCGGCGAAAAGGCGGAAGAGGGAGGGGAGGAGTTCCCCTGAACCCGGACATTGCATGAGCACTATGGAAAAAGAGAACAAGAAGTTATGATACCAATCACAGGCATAGGCGGGACTGGAAAGTCCCGCCTATCGGGAGAGCGGATGTTATACCTTGAAAATACAAAATGTCCAGAGGAATATTCTATTTTTTGCATGTCATTCCGGGCTTGACCCGGAATCCAGTCTTTTCCGTCTGAACTCCCGCTCCCCGCTCCCCGCCTTCGCGGGGACAGGCTTCGCGGGGACAGGCTTTGCGGGAATGACGACTTATGCCCGCAATTATTTATTTTAAGGTATGTTTTATACCCCTGGAAAAGCCCATGGTATTTCTGACTGTGCTCACCCTTGTATAATGAAGGTGTATTGCGGGCGTGGCAGACCGAT
>CBDVCR010000201.1:0-3158 GCA_965372535.1 uncultured bacterium
GTTGCCATGCTCAATGATCAAATGAGGACAACAGAGTGAGCTGTAACAAGACTGTCCCCCCGAAGATATCCCCTCGTTTTATGAAAATTGCTCAATGGAAAATGTTCGTGCAACAGACTCTTTAATGTTAACTGTTTCATGCTTCCGTCAGTAACGTCCAACCTCCCGATAGGCGGGACTTTCCAGTCCCGCCGTGAGCCGGCCCTCCGGCGGGACTGGAAAACCCCGCCTATGCCCTCAAACCGGAAAATATAAAAGTAAACCACTGCTGTCCAGGATGATCTGAATCATAAACCTCCCCCTTTATAAAACAAGCCGATATGCAGCAGAGGCCAAGTGACCGAAAGGAGCGAGGCGCTTCAGCGCCCAGCGTGGGAGCAAGAGGGCGGTGGCCCCACGCATGGACCTTGCCGTGTCGCCTTTTTTCTGCTCCCGGTAATAACTGTTTCATGCTCCCGGCAGTAATTCTCTCCTGTCTAATGACGCCGATGGTTTCACCCCCTGCTCTCAAGCATAATCGTCACCGGGCCGTCGTTTACGAGCGAGACCCGCATGCGGGCCGCGAACCTGCCGCCCCGCACGTCAGCCACCCCCCCGGCCCTGAGCTTTTCCATGAACTCAAGATAAACGGCCTCCGCCCTTTCCGGCTCCTCGGCGTCCACGAACGACGGGCGGTTGCCTTTTTTCGTGTCAGCGGCCAGGGTGAACTGGCTCACCACCAGCGCCCCGCCCGCCACGTCCCTGACCGAGAGGTTCATCCTGCCCTCCTCGTCCTCGAATACCCTTAAATTGGCCACCTTGCGGGCAATGTAGTCAAGGTCCCTTGCAGTGTCGCCTCTCATCACCCCCAAAAACACCAGAAGCCCCCGGCCTATGGAGGAGACCATCTCGCCGTCTACCCTGACCGACGCCTCGCCGACCCTCTGTACCAAAGCGCGCATGAAATAGTATACCGCATGAACCGCGCGGGAGCCGTCATGTATAATCTTACTAACACGGTTAGTTTTATCTTCACATTGAAACCTTGAAAAAAGCTTATTTTACATGGCAGCCCCGGCATTGGGATGTGAAGTATTTCATGCTCCCGGCCATGATTCAGGGACACGGAGGAGCTGATGGAGAAGAAACAGTACGGGCAAACAGGCTGGAGTCTTACGGAACTCCTGCCGGAGTTTAACGAGAGGGAAGTCAATAAGGCCTTTGCCGGGCTGGAGGAGAAGACCGCGGCCCTTGAGGCCGTGCGCCCGAAACTCTCGGACGGGATAAGCCCGCGGGATTTCAAGGCGCTTCTTAAGGCCATCGAGGAATTTACCGGGGCAGCCCACCGCATCGGGGCCTACGGAGGGCTCCGGTTTTCCGGGGACACGCAGGACCACGAGGCCCTTGCGTTCATGGGCAAGGCCGAACAATTGCTCACCGAGGCGCATAACCGCGTGCTATTCGTCGAACTCTGGTGGAGGGGGCTTGGGGAGGAGGCGGCCGGACGACTGATGGCCGGGGCCGGGGACCTTGAGTACTACCTCTTCAGGCAGCGGCTGTTCAAGCCACACACCCTCAGCGAGCCGGAGGAGAAAATCGTAAGCCTCAAGGACGTAAACGGCGCAAACGCCCTGAACACCCTCTACGACATGATTACAAACAAGTTCGCCTTTGAGCTCGAGGTGGAGGGGGAGAAAAAGAGCCTCAACCGCGAGGAGCTGACGCAGTATGCGCGCGACCCGTCCGCCGGGCTTCGCGAGGCGGCATACCGTGAACTCTACCGGGTCTACGGCGGGGAGGCCACCGTCCTCGGGCAGATTTACATGAGCAGGGTGCGGGACTGGAGGAGCGAGAACATGGGCCTCCGGGGCTTCGGCTCCCCCATTGCCGTCAGAAACCTGTCAAACGACCTGCCCGACGGGGTGGTGGACGCCCTGCTTGAGGTCTGCGAGGAGGCGGCGGGGGTGTTCCACCGCTATTTCCGGCTCAAGGCCGGGTGGCTGGGCCTTGCGAAACTCAGGCGGTTCGACCTCTACGCACCCGTCGGCACAAAGGCCGCAAGGAAAATACCTTACCCGGACGCGGTGGACATGGTGCTTGAGGGCCTGGAGCGTTTCTCGCCGGAGGTCTGCCGCATGGCCCGCCTGATTTTCGAGCAGGGCCATATAGATTCGGAACTCCGCCCCGGCAAGCGGGGCGGGGCCTTCTGCATGAGCGTAACGCCCGGGCTCGCCCCCTGGGTGCTCACAAATTACACGGGCGAGCCCCGGCAGGTGGCCACCTTGGCCCACGAACTCGGCCACGCCGTACACTCCCTCATGGCCGGGGAGCACTCGGTGCTTACGTTCCACGCCCCGCTTCCCCTGGCCGAGACCGCCTCGGTATTTTCCGAGATGCTCCTTACCGACCACCTCCTTTCGCTTGAGAAGGACGCGGAGGCAAGGCGCGAGATAATGGCCGAGACCATTGACAATATCTACGCCACAGTGCTCAGGCAGGCGTTTTTCGTGCTCTTTGAGCGGGAGGCCCACCGAATGGCCGCGGAGGGAAGCACCATAGAGCAACTGCACGAAGCCTACGTGGAAAACCTCGGCAGGCAGTTCGGCGACTCGGTGGACATCGACGGGGTGTTCAGGCACGAGTGGGTGAGCATCCCTCATATCTTCCACACGCCGTTTTACTGCTACGCATACAGCTTCGGCATGCTGCTCTCCCTGAGCCTCTACCAGCGCTTCAGGGAGCAGGGGGAGGAATTCAAACCCTCGTTTTTCAAGATACTCGCCCACGGCGGCTCGGAAAGGCCGGCCCGTATCCTGGCGGAGGCGGGCATAGACGTGGCGGAGCGGGAGTTCTGGAGAAGCGGCTTCCGGGTGATAGAGGGCATGGTCAAAGAGTTCGAGGAGGAGGCGTAAACCGCCGTTAGCCCGAAGGGCGGGCACAGCCGGAATTCCATGAGCTTTTCTATGGGTGCAAAACGTACCTTGAAATAAAAAATGCTTATCCGGTCAGCTCAGTAATGATAAATGTCATGCTGAATTTATTTCAGCATCCAAGACCCTGAATCAAGTTCAGGGTGACAATTCAAGGGATTGCCGAGTCAACCGGATAAACATAAAATAAAAATGGCTCATCGTGGAAGAGTGTGGGTAAACTGATGGGCCTGAGGCGGTATAACATGG
>CBDVCR010000202.1:0-3059 GCA_965372535.1 uncultured bacterium
TTTTAGAGCAGCTTTATCACTTATCGCCCTGTCCAGTTTTCCCGGGCCACTTCTGCCTATGAAGACGCCCTGAGGCATGAAAGTAATACAGAGCAATTCCTGAGTAAAGGTATGATGACGTTTTTCGGCAAGAACCTGGACGAGGTTTCATTTGCGGATCTTATTGAAAATGTGAGTATAAGAGATACTATCAAGAAGTCTGAACTTTTTTTCTCTGAACGGAAGTTCCGAGAGTGTGTGATTGAATGCGCTAAGGCATCAGAAGTTATTACCTTTGCAATAACTCACACTATTCCCGATGTTGACGAGAAACGTCTGGCCATGGCGCCTCTTTCCCTAGATGTAAATGATACTTTTGGTTTTTCGGATGACGTACAAGATGCAATATCCTACATATTTGAATATTTAAACATTGTCAAAGACCTTTTAATAATATCCCTTTTTAAAGTTAAAATCGATGATTATATGAAGTTCAAAGATACAATCCCTCGTGTCTCGATGGGATCCAAGGGGTCTTTCAGGGCAAGAGACAAAAAGTCGCGATATTCAGAGGAAGAAGCCAAGTTCTGCCTGCGATACGTTACGGACTATGCTCTATCAGCCGAGAATCAAATAGAATCTCTAAAGAAGTTTTCCTTAGAGCGCCCATAAGCACATGACATGACAATTCATTGGTCATTCAGACAAAAAAGGGAGTTCATTTGTTCTAGAAATCTTCACTCCTTAGACTTTGTAATTTTTGCATCTTCGTAACTGCAATCCGCAACTCCCATCTGATTTGTAACCCCCTCCCCCTCAAAGAGAAAGTTACAAAAAAGTGAACACCACTAGTAAACGTAGGTTAGGTTGAGGTCTATTCGACCGAAACCCAGTGCCAAATGACTTGACAGGGATTTTGTTGGGTTGCGCTTCGCTTAACCCAACCACGGGTTCAGGTTACAAACCTGAACCCGCAACGCGGACACCTAAACCCTTACCCCTTGTCTTCAAAGCCTTTTAACATTCCTTTTGCGGCAGACAGAAAAATCGCCTGATTTTTCCTGGTAAGGTTTCTTAGAAGACCTATCAACTCGGCTATCTCATTTTCCATGTTTTGATCGGCCTTGCCGGCAGGAAGGTTGACAAGTTCCGACAACGGCATATTCAAAGCCTTTGCAATCAAGAAATAGCTTGAAATGGAAGCGTTGACCTTGCCGTTTTCTATGTCGCTGATGTAAGTCGGGTGCAGACCCGCAAGTTCCGCAAGCTTTTCCTCGGCGTTTTCATTGATTTCATTGATTTATCAAGGGGGTTTCACCACTTGAACCCCGCTCGGGGCCTTTGGCCCCGAACCACCGTCTCTTTGCCGTCTTCCAGGGATTTTTTTGATTTCAAGACAGGTTCTACATGAAAAGAGGCTTTGAGGCGCCCCGCATAATCCCCTTGTCTTCGGCCATCTTAAAAAGCGCCTCCACGGCCATTACTCCCTCCCGGCCCATATCCACGGAATAGTCGTTTACATAGAGGGCGATGTGGTCCTCGATGACCCGGTCCTCAAGCTCCCGCGAATGCTCTTTTATATACCCGGAGGGCTCGTCCCTGTGCGCCATGCCGTAAAGGACGCTTTCCCTCACCAGGGCCTCCACCCGCTCGTTCAGCTCCTTGCCGAGGCCCCTTCGGGCCACTATGCCCCCCAGGGGAATGGGAAGCCCGGTCCGCTCCTCCCACCACCTGCCGAGGTCCTCGACCTCCAGAAGCCCGTAGCTTGGATACGTAAACCTGCTCTCGTGTATGATAAGGCCCGCCTCGGCCGTCCCGTCGCTTACCGCGTCCATTATCTCGTGGAAAGGCATCACAAGGACGTTTTCGCCTAACGCGGGGTCATTGAGCCTGAGGAGCAGGTGCGCCGTTGTGTTCAGGCCCGGCACCGCTATAGGGCGGCCCCGCAAGTCCTCCAGCCGGCAGGCCCTCCGGGCCACCACGAGGGGGCCGCACCCCCGGCCCAGGGCGCCCCCGGAGCGCAGCAGGCAGTAGCCCTCCCTCAGGGAGCCGAAGGCCCCGTAGGAGACCTTTGTGACATCAAGCGCGCCCTCAAAAGCCAGCCGGTTGAGGGTCTCTACGTCCTCAACCCTCTCTCTGAAGGCCAACCCCCCGGTGTCGAGCCTCCCGCTTAGGAGGGCATAAAAGATGAACGTGTCGTTGGGGCACGGCGAAAGGCCGAGCGTCAGGGTCCTTGCCACGTAAAAATTATACCCCCTTATTGCGCCGAATATCCATGCAATGGCAATACTGTACAGTTTACGTCATACTGTCCAGCATCAAACATATCCCCTTGCCAAAAGTGCTTGTTTTGCGGCTGATTATTGCTGGCACGAATACTGCTTTAAAATTTGTATGAATACCATAATGGTCGTGGACAACGAAAAAGACATAAGGGACTCTCTGGGGGAGATACTGAGGGTGGCCGGTTACGAGGTCATCACCGCGGCAAACGGTATTGAGGCCATGAAACTCCTGAAGAAGAGGAAAGTGCAGTTGCTGCTGGTGGACTACGCAATGCCCGGCATGAACGGCGAGGAGCTTTTGCTGAACCTTGAGCGGGAAAACATGAGGCCGCCGGCCCTGGTTATCACCGCCCTTGCTCCGTGGAACATGGCGCGCCTCGTGCAGCGCGGGGTGGGCTACCTGAGAAAGCCCCTGAGCGCCGCCATGCTGTTGGGCACCGTCGAGACCCTTGTTGGAAAGGAAGTTTGCAGTGGTGCCGAAAAGACTTGCTGAGTCCATAATCCTCCAGTGCATCGAGGACCTCTGGGACGAAAGGCACAGGCAGGAAAGCATCGCTTTCTTTACCGGGCCGGACTTCAAGTTCATGGCAAAGTCCGCCGGGATGCACGCGGAGCAAAAAATAGAGCTTCTTCACCTGATAAAGCGCATAAGCGCTTATTCAGGCGGCATTATCCCCAAAGCAGACAGGGCAGGAACCTCCCCCCGTGCCCTGTCTGCCCCCCCATGAAGATACTGACCGAAGCGGCATTATCCCCAACCCAGACAGGGCAGGACCTCCCCCCGTGCCCTGTCTG
>CBDVCR010000203.1:0-2992 GCA_965372535.1 uncultured bacterium
CCCCGTATCTACGGGGCCAACGAGGTTTTTCTATTTCTTTGATGGTGGATTAGGGAATACGTATAGGACTCAGGGGTTCAAGCCAGAGCATTGAACCCGCACGGGAGCGTGAAATCAATGACTTCTCTCCCTTAACCGCTCCGGCCCCATCCCTTTTTCCCGGAACACCTCCACCTTGACGGGTTCCTTCGGCCTCCTTATAGTATCAGGTGGGAAGCGGCTCGCCGCGGAGGCTCCCGGAAGACGCATGGCCCACGTGAGACAGCCGAAGGCGAGGGCCTTGGAGATTGAACGCGTGAACGGAAAAAAAGGAAAGAGTTTTAATTAAAATCAATATCTTAAGGATTTTTTAAAGGAACGGCTTTGAACACTATAAAAAAACAGAGCGTCCTTCGACAGGCCCTTCGGCAAGCTCAGGACAGGCTCAGGATGATTACAGAGCGGCAGAGCGACAGTTCGGGGAATCGGCAAGGCTTTTAACCAAAGAGGCGCAGAAACACAGAGAAAAGACAGGATTCGGTGGGTTCAAGGCTCGGGATGCCTCGCAATGACAGAAGGGAAGCGTGAAGAAGGCTCATAATAAAGAGGAGTACTGCTCCGGCTTCGTCTCCATAACCGGCAGGCCCAACGTGGGAAAGTCCACGTTTATGAACGCCGTGCTCGGGCAGAAGGTCTCCATAGTCACCTCAAGGGCCCAGACCACCCGCAACAGAATTATCGGGATAAAGACCCGGAAGGACGCGCAGATAATCTTTGTGGACACCCCGGGCATCCACAGGCCGAGGCACGTCCTTGGCGCGCAGATGGTGCGGGTGGCCAGGCGGGCCATAAAGGACGTGGACGCCGTGCTTTACATGGTCGAGCCCCGCCCCCCCGGCGAGGGCGACAGGGCCATCATGAGGACCTTTAAACACCTCGAAAAACCGGTGATACTACTTATCAACAAGACGGACAGGGTGAAAAAACCCTCGCTCCTGCCCGTTATCGACGCCTACGGCAGGCTCCACGGGTTTCACGAGATATTCCCGGTCTCCGCCCTCAGGGGCGAGGGCCTGGAGGAGGTGCTTGACAGCACGGCCGGGCTCCTTCCGCCCGGCCCGAAGCTCTATCCCGAGGACATGGTGACCGAGAGCGCCGAGAGGTTCATGGCGTCCGAGATAATCAGGGAAAAGCTCATGGAGGCCACCCATGAGGAGGTGCCGCATTCCGTGGCGGTGGAAGTAACGGAGTGGAAAGAGGATGAAAAGGGCAAAATTATTATCGGGGCGAATATTTATGTAGAAAAAGACGGCCAAAAAGGTATAATAATAGGGACCAAGGGCGAGACGCTCAAGCGCGTCGGTACCCTGGCCAGGGCCGATATCGAAGACCTGCTCGGAACGAGGGTTTTCCTCAGCCTGTTCGTCAAGGTAAAAAAACACTGGAGAACGGACAAATCGGCTTTATCGGACATGGGGTACTTGTAAGATGCTTTTGAAGATGAACGTGGAAGGCCTGCTTTTTGACCCGAGGAGCAATATGTACATACTGCTCCTTAAGCAGATGGACGGCAACGACACCCTGCCAATCTGGATAGGAAAGCCCGAGGCTGACTCCATAGCCCTTGCCCTGGGCAAGGTCGCCACACCCAGGCCGCTTACCCACGACCTGTTCAGGAACCTGATGGACTCCCTCATGGTCAAGGTCACAAGGGTGGTGGTCACGCAGATACTGGACAACACCTACTACGCCCTGATTTACATAACCGACGGAAAGAGGGAGGTGCCCGTGGACTCCAGGCCGAGCGACGCCGTGGCGGTGGCCCTGCGCTCGAACGCCCCGATTTTCGTGGACGAGGACGTCGTGAGCAAGAAAAACACCGACGAACTGGAGGAATGGCTTAAGAACCTCAAGCCCGAGGACTTCGGCAACATCATGTAACGTGGCCTTTACCCGTTATTCCCCCCCTTCCCGCTTATCGACCTCATCGCACAAGACCCTCTCCGGGAGGAGCGCGGCCTGATGCTCCAGAGGACAGAGGGCATTGTCCTTAAAACTTTCCCTTACGGCGAGGCGGACCTCCTCGTGACCTTCCTCACCACCGATTTCGGCATCAGGAAGGTCTTCGCCAAAAGCCCCCGCAAGACGAGGAGCAGGTTCGGAAGCTCCCTTGAGCCTTTTACCCATGCGAAGATAGGCTTTACGGGCAGAGAGGACGCGAGCCTGCCGCGCCTTACCCAGGCCGATATCATACAGCCCTTCCAGGGGCTCCGCGAAGCCCTGGGATGTTTTTTACTGGCCTCCGGCATGGCGGAGCTTACGCTTAATTTCCTCCAGGAGGGGGTCAAGAGCGAGAAGGCGTTCCGGCTCCTCATGCGGGCGCTCCAGATGATGGAGCGCGACTGCAGCGCCCTCTACACCCTGCTTTACAAGATACGGTTCCTGGCGCTCAAGGGTTACCTTCCCGGCCTCGACGGCTGCGCGCGCTGCGGGGGGGAGACGCGGACGTTTTACGTCTCCCAGGGCTCCGTAATGTGCCCGTCGTGCTACGCAAGGGCCGGCTCCGGACAGGACGACGGCGGGATAACGCTTTCCGCGGGAAGCGTCAGGCTCCATAAGACCCTGCGCACATGGGAACTTGAGAAGGCGGGCAGGATAAAGGCCCCGGAGGCCATTGTGGCGGAACTCACCGGAGTCCTGAACGCGCACTCCGAATATGTGCTTTCAAAGCCCTTGAAGACGCGGTCTTTTGACGCCGGGGTCCCGGCCTCCTCCTGAGCCGGGAAGCACTGCATACGCTGATTCCCTTTCAGCTTCGCACACCCGGATATTGCACGAGCACTATGGAAAAAGAGAACAAGAAGCTATGTTGGCAATCATGGGCATAGGCGGGGTTTCCTAACCCCGCCGGAGAACCGGCCCCCGGCGGGACTGGAAAGTCCCGCCTATCGGGAGGGCGGATGTTATATAAAAGTATTCCGAGGAATATTCTATTTTTTTATGCTTATCCGGT
>CBDVCR010000204.1:0-2907 GCA_965372535.1 uncultured bacterium
ACTGGAAAAAAATACTCCATAATATTCTAGTCTCAAGTATCTAGTATCTAGTTTCTATACCACCCTCCCCTTGGTCCCCTCCCCTCACGGGAGGGGAGATATTCGGATACCCCGCGGCAAGCAGGCTGTCCGACAATTGTCATCCTGAACTTGTTTCAGGATCTGTATAGACAGGATCTGTATAGAGCTGTAAATATTGAAAATACGAGATTCTGAAATAAAATAAATTCAGAATGACAAAACCAGCTATTTTTGCATTGTCGGACAGCCTGCTTGCCGCAGGGAGGATTCATTAAGGGGGCCTTTATGTTAAAAAAAACTGCATTGACGGTTCTTGCGGTATTTGCCGCGGGCGTGCTCCATGCCGGGGAGGCGCCCGTTGGGAACGAGACAAAGTCCTGCCTGGGCTGCCACGAGGGCGCGACACCGGGCATCGTCCGGGACTGGCGGAGCAGCAGGCACAGCCACACCGCACCCGATGAGGCGATAAGGAAACCCGCTGTCGAGCGCAGGGTCTCGGCCAAAAATATCCCCGATGGGCTCATGGGCAAGGCGGTGGGCTGCTACGAGTGCCACGGCCTCAACCCGGACGGGCACGCGGACAACTTTAACCACTATGGTTTCAGTATAAACATCGTGGTCTCCCCCAACGACTGCCGCACCTGCCACCCTGTGGAGGTCGAGCAGTACGGCGAAAGCAAAAAGGGCCACGCCGTGGGAAACCTCGACAAAAACCCGGTCTACCATACCCTTGTCGCGTCCGTCATAGGGGAGAAGGAAGTCGAGGGACTCAGGATAACCTCAAAGGAGCCGTCGGCCTACACGCGACAGGAGGCATGCTTCGCCTGCCACGGCACGGAGATAAAGGTCAGGGGGATGAAGTCCGTTGACACCGCAATGGGCGCGATACGAGTGCCCGACCTTGCCGGCTGGCCCAACCAGGGCGTGGGAAGAATAAACCCCGACGGCTCGCGGGGCGCCTGCACGCCCTGCCACGCCCGCCACGCCTTCAGCATCGAGGTGGCCAGAAAGCCCCACACCTGCGGCCAGTGCCACCTCGAACCCGACGTGCCCGCCTACAACGTCTACATGGAGAGCAAGCACGGTAACATCTACGCGTCGAAAAAACGGGAATGGGACTTCGACGCCGTGCCATGGAAACTGGGGGAAGACTTCACGACGCCCACTTGCGCCGCCTGCCACGTAAGCCTCATCGCAAAGCCGGACGGCTCGGTCCTCGCGGGGCGCTCACACGACTTCGCATCGAGGCTCTGGGTCAGGATATTCGGGCTTATCTATACGCACCCGCAGCCCAGGAAGGGCGACACCTCCGTCATCAGGAACGCCGACGGCCTGCCGCTTCCGACCACGTTTGCCGGAGAGCCGGCCTCGAAGTTCCTGATAGGCCCGGAGGAGCAGAAAAAGAGAATGGCCCGCATGACCTCGGTATGCAAGGGCTGCCACAGCACGAGCTGGGTGGAGGCGCATTTTAAGAAAATGGACAACACGCTTGCGGAGACCGACAGGATGACCCTGGCGGCCACGAAGCTCATCACGAAGGCGTGGGACGAGGGCCTGGCCGACAAGGCCAACCCCTTTGACGAGGCGCTGGAGCGGAAATGGATAAAACAGTGGCTCTTCTACGGAAACACCGCCCGTTATGCCTCGGCCATGACCGGGGCGCAGGACTATGTGGCCTTCAAGTACGGCTGGTGGGGGCTTACCACCAACCTCCAGCAGATGCGCGACCACATTGAGACGAAGCTTGGAATTAAGGAGAGCCGCGGCAAGTGAACGTGGTCGCCTTTCTCGGAAGCCCGCGCAAGGGGGGAAACACCGAGTTGCTGCTTCGGGAGGCCGTCAGGGGCACGGGCCGGGAGGTCAGGCTCTTTGAGCTTAACGGGATGAACTTAATCCCGTGCCAGAACTGCGGGGGGTGCGAGGAGGCGGGCGTGTGCATCCTTGAGGACGACATGAACGAAATCTACGCCGCCATCAGGGAGGCCGACCGGATAATACTCGCAAGCCCCATTTATTTTATGGGCCTTTCGGCGCAGGCCAAGGCCATGGTGGACCGCTGCCAGTCCTTCTGGTGCGAAAAATACCTGCTTAAAAAACCCCTCCCGGAGGGCGAGTTCGGCAGGCGCGGGCTCCTCCTCCTGGTGGGCGGCATGAAGCGCGAGGAGGGCGTCCGGTGCTCCGAGGCCACCGCCGCCGCGTTTTTCAGGAGCATAAGCGTGCCGGAGCACACGACGCTCAGCTACACCGGCGTGGACGCCAGGGAAGCGATACTCAAACACCCCACCGCCCTCAGGGACGCCTTCGAGGCGGGAAGGGAATTGGCCGGGCAAGATTAACGGAAACCGAAGGGAGGCTGAAAATGGGCGAACTGCCGGAGCAGTACGAATACCTGAGAGAGAAGTTCAAGGGCTACCACGAGGCCCTGAAAAACCTGGGCATGGCCGCAAGGAGTGCAGGCCCCATTGAGGAGAAGACGGGCCACCTCGTCCAGCTTGCCGCCGCCGCGGCCATACGGAGCGAGGGCGCCGTGCATTCCCACGCGCGGCGGGCGCTTGAGGCCGGGGCCTCGCCCGAGGAGCTATACCACGCCCTGCTCCTCATAACCAGCACCATAGGGTTTCCCACCGTCTCGGCCGCCATAAGCTGGTTGGACGACGTGCTGGACAGGGAGGGGTAGCGTCCGGTCGTCTCCACTAAGCCAGACATTGGATGAGCACTATGGAAAAAGAGAACAAAAGGCCATGATAACAATCACGGGCACAGGCGGGACTTTCCAGTCCCGCCTATCGGGAGGGTGGATGTTATATCCTGAAAATACAAAGTATTCCGAAGAATATTCTATTTTTTTATGCTTATCCGGTTGATTCAGCAATCCCTTGAATTGTC
>CBDVCR010000205.1:0-2888 GCA_965372535.1 uncultured bacterium
GAATAGGACATTTCTATTTTGCCAAGAATAGGACATTTCTAAATTGGCTTGACAAGGCGGTTTCTGAAGCTTGACTAACCGGCTGCAAATCTGGTATCTTTAACTTTTATGCAAAATCCTTAGAGGTAATTATGGCCCAGAAGAAAAGGGCGGTAAAAACCGCCAGAACTCCCAAAAAGAAAACCGTAGCGACTAAAAAAAGCGCGGCCAAAAAGGCCGTCGCGAAAAAGAATCCTGCGACGAAAAAGACAGCTGTTGCGAAAAAAACGGCGGCTTCAAATAAAACCGCGGCCCAAAAAAACGTAAGCCCGTCGGTTAAAAGCGGCAAAAAGCTCACACGGCGGGAGAAGAAATTCCTCGAAATCCGGCAGACGCTTCTTGAGCAGAAGAACGCGCTGCTCTCGGAGGCGGAGTCCGCCATGAACGCCCTTCCGGAGCAGACCGTTTTCCCCGACCTCGGGGACCAGGCATCAGCGGAGACCGACCGGAACTTCATGCTCAGGCTGAGGGGCAGGGAGCAGAGGCTCCTTAACAAGATAGAAGAGGCCATTGAGAGGATAGACGGCGACAGCTTCGGAATTTGCGACACCTGCGGGGAGGGAATCGGCCTTCAGAGGCTTGCGGCCAGGCCCGTGACCAACCTCTGCATAGTCTGCAAGGAAGAGCAGGAGGAAGAGGAAAAGCTCCTGGCCCAATAGTATAGTTGCCGTAATAATCCTTCGGATAAAAAGGGCCGTTCCGGCCCTTTTTCTTTGCCGGAAAAAGCATCCCCCCGGCGGCTGTTGTCTTTATTTTTTTAATGGGGAAAGCCCTCCAGCCAGAGGTTATGGTAATATCTAACACCGGGCGATGGAAGGCAGGGTGGTCTCCATAAACATAAGCGATAAAAAGGGCGTGCGCAAAAAGCCGGTCAAGGAGGCTCGGTTCCGCGAGGAGTTCGGCATAGAGGGCGACGCCCACGCCTCCGGCAACTGGCATCGGCAGGTGAGCCTGCTCGCCGTGGAGAGCATCAGTAAAATGCAGCGGATGGGCCTCAAGGTCGGGCCCGGCGATTTCGCCGAAAACGTCACCACCGAGGGCATCGACCTCCTCGCCCTCCCGAAGGGAACGCGGCTTGTCCTGGGCAGGGACATAGAGGCGGAGGTAAGCCAGATAGGCAAGGTCTGCCACACAAGGTGCGCCATCTACCAGCAGGCGGGCGACTGCGTGATGCCCAGGGAAGGCATATTCGTCAAGGTCATAAGGGGCGGCATACTCAGGCCGGGGGACGCCGTCAGGCCCTTATGATTACCGTCTGCGTGCTTACGTTGAGCGACAGGGGCTTTGCCGGAAAGCGCGTGGACCGGAGCGGCCCGGTCATCGAGGAGATGCTCAGGGGCATAGGGGCCCGGGTCAACTTCTACGAGGTACTGCCCGACGAGCTGGATAAAATAAAAGAAAAACTGGTAGATTACTCAAAGACGGTGGACCTCGTCATCACCACGGGCGGCACCGGCCTCTCGCCGAGGGACGTCGCCCCCGAGGCCACCCTCTCGGTGATAGACCGCGAAGTGCCCGGCATAGCCGAGGCCATGAGGGCGGCGGGGATGGCCGGGACGAAACGGGCCATGCTCTCGCGGGCCGTCGCGGGAGTGAGGGGGAAGGCGCTCATCATAAACCTGCCCGGCAGCCCGAAGGCCGTGAGGGAAAACCTCGAGGCGGTTTTAGAGGCGCTGCCCCACGCCATAGAGAAAATAAAGGGCAGCATGGAGGACTGCGCACGATGACCGAAATCACATACCCGCTGTCGTTTCTCGCCGGGGTGCTTTCCTTCCTCTCGCCGTGCGTGCTGCCGCTGGTGCCGTCGTATATGACGTTCATGACCGGGGTCTCCTTCGACAGGCTCACCTCCACGGAGGACAGGCGGAAGGTGATGCTCGCCACGCTCAAAAACTCCGCCTTCTTCGTTTCGGGTTTCTCCACGGTATTTATCGCCCTCGGGGCCTCCTCCTCGCTTCTTGGGCAGTGGCTTTTCGATTACCAGGACTGGCTGCGGATAATCGGCGGCGTGCTGGTCATCGTATTCGGCCTGTTCATAGCGGGTTTTCTCAAGCTCGATTTCCTGATGAAAGAGAGGAAGTTCCACCTGGAGGGCAGGCCCGCGGGCTATGCCGGCGCATTCGTCATCGGCATGACATTTGCCGCCGGGTGGACGCCCTGCATAGGGCCTATTCTCGGCTCCATACTGGTGGTGGCCTCCACAAAGGGCTCCGCCGTCGAGGGCGTCAAGCTCCTTTCGGTCTACTCCGCCGGGCTGGCCGTGCCGTTTCTCCTGGCCGCGGTGGCATTCAACAGTTTCCTGAGCTACACGAAGATAATCTACCGGTACATGAGGCCCATAATGATAATAAGCGGCCTCCTCCTCATCGCCTTCGGCCTCCTGCTGCTTACCAACCGGGTGCGGGACCTGGCGGGCTACTTCCCCGATTTCGGGATAAGCTTCTGAACGCCCGGAGGGCGTATTTTTTCTTGAGTCCTTGAATCCTGTCGCTCTGCCGCTTTGTAATCATCCTGAGCCTGTCCTGAGCTTGCCGAAGGGCCTGCCGAAGGACCGAAGCAATCCTGTCTTTTCTCCCTCTATTCATCCTAAGCCTGCCGAAGGACGTAAAGAGGGGCGTGGGGGGATTATTATTCTGGAATCCTTGAACCCTGCCGTTTGCCGCGCTCTTTTTTATATGTTCAGAGCCTTTCCTTTAAAAGCATTGTAACTGTGATTGGTCAAGTATTTTGGGAATTTGGGACATACAGTTTGAGAATAATCGTGGGAATTCACGGGAAAAGTCGGGTAAACATAGGAATCCGATATGGCTGACAGATGTCAAGAAGCAAAGAATCCACCTGCCCAGTCT
>CBDVCR010000206.1:0-2869 GCA_965372535.1 uncultured bacterium
ATGGACAGGCACACGGCCAAGGAAACCCCCCTTTAGAAAAGGGGGGCAAGGGGGGGTTTGACAACCCTTCAAGGTCCAACAGCCAGTCTACAGGCACTTTGGACACGAACCTGCCCGGCAAGAGCGAGAAGGGGCTTGAAAACGCCCTTGCGCACGGCAAGGGGCACAAGTACGGCATCTACAAGCGTCTTGACCGCATGGGGTACGAGGTGACGGTGGACGGCGATATAGTGCCTGCTGGCGGTGGCGGCGGTGAGCCCGGAGACGGCGACGGTTCTGATTCGGGAACCGGCGAGAACATCCCCTACGAGGTGGGCATCTACTACTACCACGGCGACCACCTGGGTTCGTCAAGCGTCATAACCGACAAAAAAGGCCGCAACTACGAGCACATAGAGTACTTCCCCTACGGCGAGACCTGGGTGGACGAGAAGCGGAACCAGACCAACCTGCCATACCGCTTCACCGGCAAGGAGCTTGACCCCGAGACGGGCATGTATTACTTCGGGGCGAGGTATTACGACCCGAGGGTAAGCAGATGGATAAGTGCGGATCCGGCATTGAGAGATTATTTGCCTGATTTGTTAGACAAGAAACAGAGACACAATGGCTGGATTCCTGATGTTGATTTGCCTGGAGATTGTTTTCATGCCTTTTGTTCTCTTTTTCCATAGTGCTCGTGCAATGTCCGCCTTAGCCGTTTTCAGGGCTGCGCTGAACAGCCCGCGGCGAATCAAACCCTGTCGCCCACCCTTATGACGGTCTTGAGGTTGCCGCGGGGGTTGAAGTCGCCCACGACTTCGAGCTTCCGGGGCTTGAGCTTCTTCCTCAACTCGTCGTAGATGGCGTTGGTCGCCTCCTCGTGGGAGATGTGAGTGTCGCGGAAGGAGTTCAGATAGAGCTTCAGGGCCTTTAGCTCGACGATTTTCCTGTCCGGGACGTATTTGACCAGAATAGTTGCGAAGTCGGGGTAGCCGGAGCGGGGGCAGAGGCAGGTGAACTCGGGGAAGCTCAGGTTTATCTCGTAGTCCCTGTCCGGCGAGGGGTTGTCCCAGAGTTCGAGTTCTGCCTTTTTTATTGCGCGCTTGCCGTATTTCATATTAGAAATCTACCATTTAAGCGGTTTTATTGTAAAGCCGGGAACGTATTTGATAAGATATGCCGATGAAGAAAAACCTCAGCTTCCTCCTCCTGTTCGCCGGACTGTCCCTTCTTTATTTCCTCTCCGACTGGTCGCGTGGTCTCCTCCTCACCTGGGAGGACGGAATTCAGGAAATTTACCCCCTCAAGGTACTGGCTTCCGAGATTATCAGGCAGGGGGGGCTGCCGCTCTGGAACCCTTACATGTTTATCGGGTTTCCGCTCCTCGGCTCGATGCAACCCTCGGTTTTTTATCCTTTGAGCGCGTTTTTTCTTTTTCTGTCCCCGCCTCTGGCATTAAACCTCTCCACCCTGCTCCACAGCACGCTGGCGGGATTTTTTGCATACCTCTACGCGAGGCTCTTATGCGGCAGAGACTTCCCTGCCGTAATGGCCGGCATGGCGTTCGGCTTCCTCGGCTACATCCAGTGCCATCTGAACCACGTGCCCATCTATTACGCAGCGGTCTGGCTGCCTCTCATCCTGTATTTCATCGAGAAACTCAGGGTCGAGGGCAGGATGCTGTACGGCCTGTCGGCCTCTCTGGCCATAGCCTTGCAGGTCTACGCAGGGCACCCGCAGACGCTGGTGCAGAGCCATATGCTCCTTTCGTTCTATGTCCTGGCGCACGCGCTCATTGCGGGGCGCTCCGCGGGGTTGAGGTTTGCTGTCCGGAGCGCCGCCTCGGTGGCCGTCGGTCTGGTGCTTGCCCTGCCCCAGCTCGTCTCGACATACGAGCTTTCCACCCTGGCGTTCAGAAAGACCCTCTCCTATGAATTCTTCTCCCAGTTTTCCTTCCCGCCCCATTTGCTGCCGTCACTGCTCTTTCCTTTCCTCTGGGGCAAGGGGGGCGAGTACTGGGGGCCCGACCACGTAATGCGCCTGGCGGAGGGCTTCGTGGGCGCCCTGCCCCTTTTGATGGCAGTGGTGGTCGTGCTGAAGCGCTGGAGGGCTGACGTCCATGTCAAGGTCTGGGGGATGATATTCGTAATCGCCTTCGTCCTTTCGCTCGGCGATTATCTGCCTTTTCTGCACAAACTCCTTTATCACGTGCCGGTGGTGAACTCTTTCCGGGCTCCCGTGAGGCACTTCCTTGAGGTAGACCTAGCCGTGGCCGTTCTGTTCGGCCTGGGCCTTGTACGCGTAATGGATAAGGACAGGCCGTTTATAAAAGCGTCCCTCATGGCGATTGGCGGCATAGCCGGGCTTGCCGTGCTCGCGAGCCTTGCGGTCGCGGCCCTTAAGGGACATATTGACTTGCGGGCGCTTGACCTCGTGCGGCCCGAGTTGCTCTTTGCAAAAACAAGCCTTGCGGCGCCCTCGATTTTCGTCCCTCTTTTAATACTGGGGGCTTATGCTACTGTGCTTCTGCTGTTTTTAAGGCTCAAAAAAGCGTCGGGCGCCGTGCTTGCCGCCGTGCTTGCCGCCTTGCTTTTCGGCGAGGCCCTTTACTTTAAGGGAAAAACCGGGCCACTGCCGAAAATAAGCGAGATAGCCCGTCGGCAGGACGCCGGGGCCCTTGATTTTCTGAGCAAACAGCCCGGAAGGGCTGCCTTTGTTTTCATCTCACACGGCAGCAGGACACAGGACCTTCTGCCGATTACGCGCAAAGTCAGCATGCTCAATGGCTACGACCCCCTTATACTCAATGATTTCGGCGACCTTCTTGACATGGTTGTAGCGCCCTACGGTTAGTTGGACACATTTTAGCGTTAATCATGCCGCCTTG
>CBDVCR010000207.1:0-2863 GCA_965372535.1 uncultured bacterium
ACCATTCTATCAAAGGTTAATAAGTGTAAAGAAGCGTTAGGGACAGCACACTAGGATATTGAGCATGCCCATGACCCCGAGGCCGATTACCATGACCGTGTCGCCCGGCCTTATCCTGGCCCTCTTAAGGGCCTTTATGACGCAGGCCAGGGGCTCGACCAGCGTGCCGTCCTCGAAGCTTACCGATTGGGGGAGGGCGAGGGTGTCGTTTTCGAGGTTTGTCTCCGGGATGAGTATATACTCCGAGAGGCCGCCGGGGACGATGCCCGAACTTTTCCACGCCGCACACTGGACGTAATCCCCCCTGCGGCAGCGCTTGCAGCCAAAGCACGGCGCGTGGTGGTGCACGAAGACCCTGTCGCCCTCTTTAAAAGAGGCGACCTCGCTCCCCACCTTTACAATCTCTCCGGCGGGCTCGTGGCCGAGGACTAATGGGGCCTTTTTCTCTATGTACCAGGGCATCGCGTCGCCGGAGCAGATGCCCGAGGCCCGCGTCCTCATCAGAGCCTCGCGCGGGCCCACCTCCGGGACGGCGGCGTCCTCTATGCGTATGTCATGGAAGCTATGGAGCCTGGCGACTTTCATATTGCGGGGCTGTCATCTTATCTGCTCAGGCAAGACCCAGCGCGACCCCGAGCGCATTGTCCAGTTCTTCCATTTTTTCGTGGGAAAGAGATCCCACAAAATGCCTTAAAGCGGATTTAGGGATGCTTACAAGCTCATCGCAGTGGACGCTGCTTTCGTGCTTTAAGCCCTCCTTAATGCCAATCTTAACCTGTGTGGAAAGCCCATCGTACCGTGAATAAACAGGAGCGCAGATTGCCGTGGAGAATCTTGAGTCAACAAGCGTCTGGCGACTTGCAATCACAAAAACGCGGAATTTTTTCGGGTCGTGGGAAGTGGCTTTATGAACCCTGTAGAGTTCACCCCGTTTCACAAATCCACCTGGTAAGACAATACTTCTTCCGCTTCCTTGTTGAGCCTGTCCGCTTTTTTGTTGAGGATGTCGAGGTCCTTAGCGTCTCTTTCCTCCGCGACCCGACTTTCGAGGTAGTTCCTTAACGCGCTTTCTATGAATTCCGACCTGTTTTTTTTCTTTCCAAGCAAGGCGTCGATGCTCCGAAACACTTCTTCGGAAAGTGTTATAGAAGTCTTGACTTTCATGCTACTAATATACTACCTTTGTCTTACCTTGTCAAGGCCCCGCGGGTGCAAACTCGTAATCGCACCCGCAGGGCAATTATTTGTCCTGCCGCCACAACGAGATTGCCCGCCATTGTCCCGTCTTTTGCGTTATTTCCAGGCGTTCGGAAATTCGGCTGTCATCCACTTCCAGCTAAAGAACCTCTAATAATAGCTTTCGTAGCGAAAGCGGGCGAAATCGCAGCAGGCGCGGCGGAAGGGGAAATTTCCCGGAAACGTGTCCATAGCTGCGTTGAGGACAAATTTACCCTGACAACAAAGCATGCGGCGATTGCAGCCGTTTGCAGCAGAAAGGAATTATTAGAGGTTGCCTGAAGCCTCTTTACGGCACGATGGCGTATTTTATACCCCTGCCTTCGGCCAGTTTATCGAACGCCTTTTTGAGGTTTCGGAGGCTGTATCTGCCCGATATGAGTTCGCGGACATCGAGCTTCCCCCCGGCCAGGAGCCCGTATGCCCGCCTTACGTCCTCCGGCGTGTAGTGGAAATCCCCCTTGAGGGTTATCTCGTCGTAGTGGAGCCTCCGGGCGTCGAAGGTGACGCGCGTGCCCGGCGGGCAGCCCCCAAAGAGCACCAGCGTGCCCCCGCGCCGGAGGTAGGCCGCGGAGGACTCCCAGACCTCCGGCCTCCCCGTGCATTCAAACACATAGTCAAACCCCATGCCGCCGGGCGTTAGCCCCGCAAGCGCGCCGGCCAGGTCCTCTTTTGAGACGTCCACGGCCCGGTCGGCGCCGAGGCGCTTCGCTTTCCTCAGCCTTGCGGCGTTTATGTCCGCCGCCGCGACGAGGGCGCCCTTCTGTTTTATGAGCATGGCGTGCAGAAGCCCGATGGGGCCGGAGCCTATCACAAGTGCGGCCTCTCCGCGCTTTATCCCCAGAGGCTCGACGCCGTGCACCACGCAGGCCAGGGGCTCAAGGAACGCGGCCTCCTCGAAGCTCAGTTTTTTCGGCTTCCGGAAGGCGTTCTGCCGCACTATATGGGCGGGGAGCAGTATGTATTCCGCGAAGGCGCCCATCACTTTGCTCCGCATGATGTCCTCGCAGAGGTTATGGAGATTCCTCTTGCAGTAGCCGCACCTCAGGCAGGGCGCGCTGTGGACTGACATGATTTCGTCGCCTTCCTTGAAACCCTTCACCCCTCTGCCCGTCCCGGCCGCCACTCCCGAAAACTCGTGGCCGAAGGGGCCCGGCATGGGTATCAGGGGATGCCCGCGCACGAACGCCTTAAGGTCGGTGCCGCAGGTGAGGGCGGCCTTTATCCTGACGAGGAGTTCGCCCTTTCCGGGCCGGGGCGTCCCGGTTTCGGCAAGCACGACCTTCCCCGGCTCGACCAGGAGGGCCCGGAGCAAGGCTAACCCGGATAGTGCACGAGTCTGGTTTGCCGCAGGCGCAAGGCGCGCGGGACGCGAAGGGCGACAGCGTCCCCCGGCACTGTCAATACCGCGAGTGGCCCGCAACGCCGCGAATGCGGAAATTCGCGGGGGTCCGTGACCCCCAGGCTCGCCCGAAGGGTGAGTACAGTCAGAAATTCCATGCGCTTTTTCCGGGGTACAAAATGTCCCTTAAATAAAATAGAATATTCTTCGGAACACTTTGATATTATTTTGATATAACATCCACCCTCCCGATAGGCGGGACTTTCCAGTCCCGCCGGGAGCCGG
>CBDVCR010000208.1:0-2827 GCA_965372535.1 uncultured bacterium
CTCGATACCAGCGAGTCCCCTTCCCAATGTCCGTAACGACTGCGATTGTCCGCCGGGACGGGCCGGCAGAAGTCAGCAGAGGGCATAGTAGTCTCGCCACAAGCGGGATGAAGGCCCGAACCTGTCAGAGGTCTTGGACTGAATTTCTGACCGTTATGAGCAGATGCCTCGAAAGAGGGCCTGAAGCCGGAAGTAGTGGACGGAATCCACGAGGTAAGGCTGGGCGCTTACAGGACGGCAGGCAAGGAGGTCGCCATCAAGAGCGATGGCAGGAACCGCCGTGGTACGGAACCGTATGCCCGGTGGTGTGGGAGGACGGCGGGGGTGACCCCGCCTCCTACCCGATACCAAGAGGGGATGAGGTCAGATAAAGCCATCGAGGGCGCTTTTTTTCTCGATATGGCAGGCCGATGGCCCTGCCTAAGGCCGCACCAGTTTCAGGTGGTCAATGTACGTGAAATGGATGTCTCCGCTTATTATCGGGAGCTTGTTTTCAATGCATATCGAAGCAATCCACAGGTCGTTTTCGGGGATGGGCTTGCCTGTCTTTTTGAGAGCTATTCGCGTCTTGGCATAAACTGTGGCTGTGGCCTCCGTGACGTCCAGGATTTTCGATCTCCGGACAAGCTTCCTTTGCCTTGCAAGGTTCTGAGCCACGCGCCTTGAGTTCATGGCGCCGTATACAAGCTCTCCCACTACAACGACGGGGGGGGAACTCGGAATATGAAAGAAGGAGGGATTCGATGTGCCTGTCGCCGTTAAGGAACCTTTATGGCGACACCGGAGTCAAGGGCCACCCTACCACTCATTGAGGTCTACCTTTTCAAACTCCTCCTCCACTGTCTTGAGCATATCGGCGGCGTCCTCGTCAGGGAGTATTCCGCAGAGCCCCGCAAGCGGATGCTTCTCGCCCGGCACCTCGACTGTTATCGAAACCTTTTGCCTCTTTCTAAGTCCCTTTATCGGGCTCAGGGGGCGAAGCACCCCGTCCTCATATATCGCCTCCAGGGTCTTCGGCATAAACGACACCTCCCTTCTTGAGGTATTTTATCATATCTCGCCAGATATCTCCGAGTTATGCCGGAGGTTATTTTGCCACACGAGACAGGGCGCGCAAAAAAAAGCGGGGCCAAAAGGCCCCGCTTTGGAAGCGTAAAAGCTCCAAAGTGTAACTCAGTCCCGGGCGCAACGGAAGCCTACGTGGTTGTAGACATCCAACGGAGAGACTGCGAGCCGGGGCGCCACGCGCATGTAGTTTGTATTGTCTATCCAGCCCCCGCCGCGTATAACGCGATACTCCAGCGGCCCGGCAGGCCCCTGCGGGTCGTTCGTCGGGCTCGTGCTGTAATACGTAGCATTAAAAAAGTCGTTCACCCACTCCGCGACGTTGCCCGCCATGTCGTAAAGGCCGTAGCCGTTTGCGGCGTAGTTGCCGACCGGCGATGTGTCGTTGTCCCATGCGTCCACGGAGGAGTAGTAATTGGCGTCCGTGCCGCTTATGGTGTCGCCCCACGGCCTTGAAGTGCCGTTAGAATATCACCCCTCAAAGTTGAATGTCAAGAAAATATGCTGTTGCGGGCATTCGATATGGCGATACTGTCCTTAACCCCCACCTCCCTGTACGGGCCGCGCCGTGGCCGGCGAGCCGGTCCGGGGACTTGCCGCCGAGGCAGCCTCTCCGCCCTCCGTCAAGAACTTTGCGGGTTCGAGTTTGCAACTTGAACCCGGAGTTTCCTGTCCCTCAAAGGGTAGAGAAATATCAGGTTCAGGTTACAAGCCCGAACCCGCGAAGGAAATACCGCGGCGATGGCGGGGCTGAAGCCGCAGGGAGCGTCATTTGTAAGCATCACCTCTTGTAAGTATCGCTACTATCTCGACAACCTGTTGCTCTCTAAGTCTGTAAATAACCCGCCGGTCACCGACTCTGTAACGGCAGAGCCCTTTAAGTTTGCCGGTCAAAGCTTTAATGTTGTTGCCATACAGGGGGTTTTGTTCAAGGTTTTCGAAGCACTCATCAAGCCTCCGCCTGACGTCCATGGAAGCCTTGTCATAGACCTTTTCCGCGGGTCTTGTGAGGTCTATTTCCCGGACTTCTTTTTTCGCCACCTGACGGTCTCGCCCCTCTCCGAGGCGTTCAACCCATCATTGATTGCGGTAAGCCAGTCGGGTCGGGAGAGGATATCCAGGGTCTCCTTGTGCCGCTCTATATACTCATCGATCAGTTCCGAAAGTATTTCCTTGATATCCCTTTTCTCGACGCTCGCAATGATCTTGAGCGTATCCCGTTTGTCCTCGGGGATTCTCACCGTTGTAGTAGACATGTCAAGCCTCCTGAAATTAGTCTACTTGTTTCAAGCTATAATGTCAATAGCAACGGGATAGATCCACTATATATGCGGCTCCTCTAAATTAAACGTAAAACTTATTTAAGTTTGCTGTCAAGGAACAGGGAGGCCTGGTACTCCCCATAGGATTTGGAGATTATGGGTGAGATTATGAGCTGCGATGATGTGGATTTATGCTTATAACCTTCATTTTTGAGGTAATGGACTCCCTGCGGAGTTCAGGAAACACCTCTCCCTGCAAGTTTCAATTTCAGATTATCATGGTTTTGCTTTGCGGTCGATTGTTTGCGAAATTTTATTCCTTAGTATTTCCGGGAGATGATACCGATAGCCCGAAGGGCGGGCACAGCCGGAAATTCCATGAGCTTTTTCAGTGTACAAAACGTCCCTTGAAATAAAAAATGCTTATCCGGTTTAGCGCGGTAACGATATTAATCCGGTCATTAAATAGGTGACAAATCAGGGGTAAATATTGTATAATT
>CBDVCR010000209.1:0-2811 GCA_965372535.1 uncultured bacterium
AGGGCCGGGGAGGGCCGGGGAGGGCGCGGCCCTTACTTGATGGTGAAAAACACCGCCCGTGAACGCGTCGGGGTCGGAGGGGCGATGCGTTCGACCCTCCATTCCTCAGGCGTGGCGACAAAGCCCTGGGCGTAGTAGCCGCCCGTGAGAGGGAGGTTATCGTCGGTCACCTGGTTCCACTCGGCCCGGAAGGTCTTCGTCTCCCCGGGGGAGAAGACCATGTCGGTGAGCACAGGGGAAAATATCACTCCAAAAGACCGGTGCCAGAGCACGAGAGAGCCGAAGTTCTGGGCGACCAGAATCTCGAACTCAAGTGGTGTGTACAGCGTGAGGAAGCGGGTCTTGTTATCGCGGTTGGTTACGGAAAGCTCGAAGGTCACCGTCGCGCCGGGAGAAAATTCACGGGCCGGGCCTCCTCCTTCCTCAAGCAGGACGAGCCTGGTGTCGAAGCCCCCGTCGCCGCCGCCGCAGCCCGCGGCGAGAAGACAGGCGGCCGCGCCGACTGCCGCGAGGACTTGAAGGAAACGCTTTCCCATGCCCTTCAAGGATACCACGGAATCGAGCCGGCGCGGAGAGGGGCCGGCCACTGAAAAAATTTTTTTCCTCGGGCCGGAAATTCCATACCAAGATTTCACTGTTTTGTTATATAATACATCGTATTTTTTTCCAGTGACGTTTAACAGGTAACAGGCGAGGAGTTTTATGCTAAGAAGCATAAGGTTCAAGCTCTCCGTGGTCATATTCCTTCTGGTGGCCCTCATAACGACGGCGTCCTCGGTCATAGTGATGAACATAATGGACCGCTTCATCCTCGAGGAGCTTATCAAGAAGGGGGCTTCCATGGCCCGGAGCGCGGCCACGGCCGCTGCCTACAACATGCTCTCCGACGACAAACTGGCGCTGGACACCCTTGCGGCCAGCCTCCGGGAGATCGAAGACAGCGTGCTCTTCGTGGCGGCGGTGGACAACTCCGGGAAGGTGGTCGCCCACAGCACCATCGGCCGCGTGGGAAGGCCCCTGCCGGAGGCCGAAGGAGAGGTCATCAGGACCCTCCAGGACGGCGCCACCGTCAGAAGGGCCGTGAGGGCGAGCGTGTTGAACTACGAGTTCAGGATGCCGGTGGCCTTTTCGGGAAAAAAAATCGGCGACATCTACCTGGCCCTCGACGCCCACGCCCTGAAGGTCGCCCAACAGGGCGCGAGGATTAAGATACTGCTCGTCTCGGCCGCGGTCCTCCTCCTGGGGGTGGTCGGGATATTCTACCTGTCCTCGGCCTTTACGTCGCCCATAAAAAAGCTCACCGAGGGCGTCCTCCGGCTTTCCGCCGGCAGCTACGACGAGGACATACAGGTCTCCTCAAGGGACGAGATGGGGGATTTGACCGGAAAGTTCAACACCATGGCAAAGACCATCACGCAGCAGAAGCAGGAGCTCAGGCAGCAGGCCACGGAGCTCGAGGAAGCCTACGTGGCCACGGTCAGGCTCCTTGCAACGGCAATCGACACGAGGGACAGCTACACCCTGGGGCACTCCACCAGGGTGGGGAGGCTGTCCATACTTCTGGGGGAGAAGATGGGCCTTGGCGAGGAAGCGCTCAAGGACCTGGAGATATGCTGCATGTTCCACGACGTGGGCAAGATACGGACCCCGGACTACATCCTTAACAAGGAAAGCCCCCTGACCCCGGACGAGTTCGTCCTGATGATGAGGCACACCGTGGACGGGGCGGAGATACTGAAGGTCGTGGACTCCCTGCACAAGCACATACCCGCCACCCTTTACCATCATGAATGGTATAATGGAAACGGGTACCCGGAGGGCCTGAAGGGCAATGAAATCCCCCTTCAGGCGGCGATAATCTCCATTACGGACGCCTACGACGCCATGACCTCCTCAAGGCCCTACAGGAGGGCGATGTCCAGGGAAGAGGCGGAGCGGGAACTCCTCAGGTGCAGGGGCACGCAGTTTGCCCCCCACATTGTTGACGCGTTCGTTGAGATACTTAAAACGTATGAGGGAGGGCCCGTAAAAACCTTTCTCGGAACCGCACGGACATGAGGAACTTTATTGCGCTGCTCATGCTTTCCGCGCTGCTTTGTTCCTGCGCCTGGCCGGGGCTGCCGTCGCACGGCAAACCGGCGGGGCAAAAAAGCGTCAAACCGGGCGACAGCGGCGCAAGGGAGCGCATAGCCGCGCACCTGGGCCGGAAAGAGTATGAAAAGGCATTAAAATCAATCATCGCCGACGTTGAAAAGGGCGTTCCGGAGCTTTACTACGGAGCAGAGTACGTGGACGCGCTGAACGGGCTGCTCCAGAAGGGAACCGGGCATTATTACTCCGGAGAGTATGAGGCCGCGGGCCTGTCCTTCCGGCTGGCGCTTGAGAGCTACCCCTCGGCGTCCGGCATACGGGGCAGGGTGAAATTTTCCCCCGACGAGATAGTCGCGCTGATAGACGGATGCTCGACGAACCTCATGGAGGAGGGGCTTTTAAGCTACAGGAAGGGGGCGCTCCAGGACGCGATAGACGCATGGGAAAAGGTACCGGGGTTCGACCCCGCCAACGAGGAAGCGAAAAAGGCCCTCAATACCGCCGCCACCCAGCTCAGGAACCTCAAAAACCTCAGGAACTAGGGGGCTGTCCAGGCCAAATAAAGGGGAGTCCCACAATACTGTTCAGCATGAGAATTGCTTTGGCTGCAGACTAATACTTCAGTAGAGTAATGCCGTAACTACTTGAAAATAAAGAGCAAAATAGCTCTAGACTTTTGGCTGACTCTTATACCATAATTGAACCATGCCTGATAGCGGT
>CBDVCR010000210.1:0-2702 GCA_965372535.1 uncultured bacterium
TGGTGGAGAATAGCATACAACGAGGAACGTCCCCACGATGCGCTTGGGGATATGATGCCAGTCGAATACATGGAGAACTATGCCGAAAACTCTACTTCTGAACTGTCTACTTGACAGGGAAGCTTACGGATTGACCACAGGGACACTGAGGCACGGAGAATTCGAAGAAAGTAGCTCATCCTTCAACAAGCTCAGGATGAAGGTGGGGGGAGAAAAGGCGAGATAGCTTCGGCTTTACCTCGCAATGACGGAAAGAATATCGGCTTGGCCGGTTGGAATGGTGTATAATCGTAGACCATGAAATTGCTCAAACGCCTGTACGACTGGGTGCTCCACTGGGCCGAGACGCCCTACGGGACGCCCGCGCTCTTTGTGCTGGCCTTCGCGGAGTCCTCGTTCCTCCCCATACCGCCGGACGTGCTGCTCATGGCGCTTGCGCTTTCCATCCCGAGCAGGGCTTTCAGGTACGCCCTGCTCTGCACGGCGGGCTCCCTGGTCGGCGGGATGGCGGGCTATGCAATCGGGTTTTTCGGTTACGAGGCCATAGGCATGCCCATCATAGAGTTTTACAGGGGGCAGGCTATCATGGGCAAGGTCGAACTCCTGTATTCGGAGTACGGATTTTTCGGGGTGCTCATCGCCGCCGTTACGCCCATCCCCTACAAGGTGTTCACCATTTCATCCGGGTTCTTCCGCTTCGACGTCTGGTCTTTCCTTGCGGCCTCGGCCATAGGCAGGAGCTTACGGTTCTTTGTGGTGGCCGGTTTGATATACTTTTTCGGCCCGCCGATTAAGTCCTTTATCGACCGGTACTTCAACGTCCTCACCGTGGCCTTCATGGTGCTGCTCATCGGCGGGTTCGTGCTTTTGAATTATGTCCTTTAGCGGGCGCAGGGGAGATTATTCCTCGTATTCCCGTGCGGCAAGAATCGTCGGGGCCTCCCTCGCCGCCACCTTCTTCCACGCTACGGCCAGGACTCCGGCCGAGAGCAGGACAAGCGCGACCGCAAGGCCGATGAGCACGATATTTCCCTGGGGCAGGTACTTTGTTTCGAGGAGGTAGACAAGGGAGGCAACCGCCGTCACGGTCATGAAGCTTGCCGGAAGCACGGTGAACAAGGCGCCCTTGCCGCGCTTCAGGAGCCATACCGAGACGGTGACGAGCGTGAGCGCTCCGAGGAGCTGGTTTGCCGAGCCGAAGACCGGCCACAGGGAAAGGAACGTATGCTTGTAGGCAAAGAGGAACATGAGCGCCACCGAAAGCCCTGCGTTAAAGAGATAAGAACGGAGGATGCGGGGAGGGTTCGCGAAAAGTATCCGCCAGAGCTCCTCGAAGAGGTAGCGGTTGAGTCTCACCGCCGTATCGAGCGTGGTGACCAGGAAGCCCTCGACGAGGAGAATCCCGAATACCGTCCCGACATATACGGGCAGGGCGGTGGATGCATGCAGTATCCGCCCCATTGCCAGCGAGAAGGCAAGCACGGGGTTTGACCTCCCCTCCGCGGGGAATACCATGTTCATGTAATCGGAGAAATCGAGTACCGAGCTTATCGTAAGGAGTACCGCCACGGCAAGAAGCCCCTCAAGGAGCATGCCGCCGAAGCCGATTCTCCTGGCGTGGGACTCCCTGGAGACCTGCTTTGAGGTGGTGCCGCTTGCAATCAGGCTGTGAAAGCCCGAGATGGCCCCGCAGGCCACGGTGATAAAGAGCATCGGCCATATATAGCCCAGCTTCTCGCTCCCCTGGATTATGTTAAACGAGGGGAAGCCTACCGACATCCCGGAGAGGCCGCCCGAGAAAATGCCGATGCCGAGGGCGGCAATCCCGCCGTAGAGGACGAACGAGTTGATGAAGTCCCTCGGCTGGAGCACAACCCAGACAGGGAGGCCGGCGGCAACGAGCACATAGAACGAAATAATGGCCGTCCAGATTTCCGGCCTGATGCCGATGGGGTACTTGAGGCCCACGGCTATTGAAAATCCGGCAGTGGCAACGGCTATTACGCTTGCGGCAGCGACGCCCAGTTTTTTCCTGTAAAGCAGATACCCCAGGAGGGGGGCGATTGCGGTGATTATGATGACCGAGGTGGAGGCAATCCCTCCTATCCGTGCCTTCACCTGCCCGGTCGCGGGGTCGGTAACGGTCTTTAATATGCCCGGCCCCTCAAGCCCCAGTGTCTTAATGGGGGCCAGGGAGGTGAGGGCCGTGGAGGTAAGGCCGAGGAAGGCGGCCGTTACGAGCACCACCATGAAAAGCACAAAGACGATGAAAAGAATATATCCGGCCTTTCCGAGGGTGTTATGGGCGACCTCGGCGATGCTCTTTCCCCGCTCCCTTATGCTTACGAAGAGGGCGGTAAAATCATGCACAGCGCCGACGAAGACCGCCCCCAGAAGGACCCAGGGCCATGAAGGATAAAACCCGTATATGACGGCGATGGACGGGCCGACAATCGGGCCTGCCCCCGCAATTGAGGAGAAGTGGTGGGAAAACACCACGGGCCATCTGCCGGGCACGAAGTCCCGGGTATCCTGGACCGACTTTGCGGGGGTGGGGTTTTTGTCGTCCTTTTCAAAGACCCTGTCTATGTAGTCGTCCCTGAAAAAGTCGGGGTTTCAGGCTGACAGGAGCAACCTGCAAGTTGACTGCACTCTGGTAACAGAGAAAACAGCTTCAAACAGCCTTTGGATAATCGGCAAAA
>CBDVCR010000211.1:0-2517 GCA_965372535.1 uncultured bacterium
TTTTAGAGCAGCTTTATCACTTATCGCCCTGTCCAGTTTTCCCGGGCCACTTCTGAAGGCAAATTTTAATGGTCGGGGCGAGAGGATTTGAACCTCCGACGTCCTGCTCCCAAAGCAGGTGCGCTACCGGACTGCGCCACGCCCCGAATACTTAAATTACATGATAACAACGGCTTTGAGTCAATTACAAGCCGAACCGGAAAGCGCCGCCATGGCTTTAAAAAGGCACTCATTATCGCCGCCTTAATAGTGGATTCCAATATGCCGCGTGGGGTTCGGCGCGTGCGACTTTGGTTTCAATATCTGTTTGCTTTTTCAGCGGGTTCTATTTTATCCTTAAATATCATGGACTTGCTATCGGTGATTAAGAAGTTCAGGGACCACAGCGTGCTGGTCATCGGCGACCTTGTGCTTGACCAGTATGTATGGGGCAGGGTCAGCAGGATATCCCCCGAGGCCCCTGTCCCCGTGGTGGACGTTACCGGCGAGACGTTCAAGCTCGGCGGGGCGGCCAACGTGGCCAACAACATAGTCTCCCTGGGAGGCAGGGCCACGGTAATGGGCGTGGTGGGCAGGGACAGGGCCGCCGAGACAATGGAAAACCTCCTGACCGAGCAGGGGATTGTTTTCCTTGCGGTGGAGGACAAAAGGCCCACCACGGTAAAGACGAGGGTCATAGCCCACAGCCAACAGGTGGTGCGGTTCGACCAGGAAAACAGGGATTACATAAGCGGAAAGGTCCTGAAAAACATCCTCAAAAATATAGAGGAAGCCGTAGATGAGCACGACGCGGTCATAATCTCGGATTACAAAAAGGGCGTGGTAAATAGGGAGGTGGTCAACGCCGTGGTCAGGGCCGCCGGGGCGAAGCAGTTCGTGGCGGTGGACCCCAAAACGGGGCATTTCCACCTCTACAAGGGAGTCTCTCTGATAACCCCGAACCTGCTGGAGGCATCCCAGGGCTCCGGCATGGAGATAAGCGACGAGAAGACCCTGATAAGGGCCGGCAAGAAGCTTATCGAGAAACTCGGCCTCAAGTCCTTGCTCATAACCCGCGGCGAGGACGGGATGAGCCTGTTCCACGGCAGGGAGGCCGTCCACATCCCCTCTCTTGCGAGGAAGGTTTACGACGTAACAGGCGCGGGCGACACGGTCGTCTCGGCCTTTACGCTCGCTTACGCCTCCCGCGCAACGCTTGAGGAGGCGGCGGTAATATCAAACCATGCCGCCGGCATCGTTGTCGGCGAGGTCGGCACCGCCTGCGCTTCTCCCGAAAAGCTGAGGCAGTCGATAAAAGCCTCGAATTTAAAGACGGAACGCGTGAGGATTTAGCCTTGGCAAGGGCGATAGCATTGCTGTCGGGAGGGCTCGACAGCACGCTGGCGCTGCTCCTTCTGAGGAGGCAGGGCATTGAAGTCACCGCCGTTACGTTCCTCATGCATTTTGGCTGCGACATGTCGGATTCTTCCTCGTGCTCTTCCGACTCCACGTCCAACGCCGCAAAGTACGGCTTCGAGGTAAAACTCTGCCACCTTGCCGGAAAATTTATCGAGATAGTCAAAAACCCCAGGTACGGCCACGGCAAGAACATGAACCCCTGCATAGATTGCAGAATACTGATGCTCAGGGAAGCCAGGGAGTTCATGGAGATTACAGGGGCGGATTTTGTCTCAACCGGCGAGGTCCTCGGGCAGAGGCCCATGAGCCAGAGGCGGGAGACCTTCCCCCTTATCGACAGGGAAGCCGGGCTCAAAGGCAGGGTGTTGAGGCCCTTGAGCGCCAGGCTCCTGAAGCCAACGCTTCCGGAAGCAGAAGGCATGGTGGACCGCGAACGGCTCCGCGGGTTTTCGGGCCGCACGAGAAAGCCCCAGATTGCGCTGGCCAGAGAGTTCGGGCTTACGGACTACCCCGCCCCGGCCGGGGGGTGCCTGCTCACCGAGCCCAATTTCGCCTGCAGGCTCGGGGAACTCCTCAAGCACAACCCCGACCCCTCGGTTAAGGAACTCCATCTCCTGAGGGTGGGGCGGCATTTCAGGCTCGCGGGGGGCGGCAAGGTGGTCGTCGGCAGGGACGAGCAGGAAAACCGGAAGATAGAGGGGCTGAGTGAGCCAGGCGATTACCTCCTGGACGTGGTAGGTTTCGGAAGCCCCCTTGCGCTGATTGACGGCGGCGCGCCAGAGGAAGACCTGCTGCACGCCGCGGGCCTCTGCGCCAGGTACTCAGACGGCAAGCACCTCCCCTCGGTAAGCGTCAAGGTAACTGGTAAAGCGAGGGGCTTTACCCTCGAAGTCGCGCCCGCCAGGGACCCGCTGCCTGATATGATTCGCATCCGGAAGGCAGCCCCGAGCGCTTCTAACCCGGACATTGCATGAGCATATGGAAAAAGAGAACAAAAGCCTGAAAATACAAAGTATTCCGAAGAATATCCCATTTTTATTTTAAGGAACGTTTTGTTCCCCTGAAAAAAGCTCATGGAATTTCCGGCTGTGCTCACCCTTGTATAATGAAGGTGTATTG
>CBDVCR010000212.1:0-2402 GCA_965372535.1 uncultured bacterium
CATTCCGGGCTTGACCCGGAATCCAGTCTTTTCCGTCCGGATTCCCGCCTATGCCCGTGATTGTTTTCAAGCCTTTTGTTCTCTTTTTCCCTAATGCTCATGCAATGAACGGGTTATCCGTTTTTTCCCGGCTTACAGCTTCCCCTTCGTCGACGGCACGCCCTTTACCCTCGGGTCGCGTTCCACGGCAACCCTGAGCGCCCTGCCCAGGGCCTTGAACACGGCCTCCACCATGTGGTGGGTGTTCCGGCCGTAGGGGACGTTGACATGGAGGGTGACGCCCGCCTTTGATACGAACGCCTGGAGGAAGTCCGCCACCAGGTCCACGTCGAATTTTTTTATCTTCGAACGCCTGGGGTAGCAGACGTTAAAGACCAGGTAGGGCCGGCCGCTTATGTCCAGGCCCACCTCGGCCAGGGCCTCGTCCATGGGCACCGAGGCCGAGCCGTAGCGGCGGATGCCTTTCATGTCGCCCAGGGCCTCCTTGAGCGCCTCCCCGAGCGCCAGTCCCGCGTCTTCCACCGTGTGGTGGTCGTCCACGTGGAGGTCGCCCCGGGCCTTGAGCTTCATGTCCATCAGCCCGTGCCCGGCCATGAGTTCGAGCATGTGGTCCATGAAGGGCACGGAGGTGTCTATCGCGCAGACCCCCCTGCCTTCGAGGTTTAAATCAAGCGTTATGTCTGTCTCCTTAGTTTTTCTTTTTACCCTTGCTTTTCTCATCTTTTACCGTCTCCTTGAGGGCCTTCAGGAACAAGTTGTTTTCCTTCTCCGTGCCCACCGTTACCCGGAGGGCGCCTTTGAGCACGGTGTCGAGGTCCCGTATGAGCACGCCTTTTCTGAGAAGCCCGGCGTGCGTCTTGCCGGGGTTTTGCACCCTGAAGAGGATGAAGTTGGCCTCAGAGGGGTAGACCGTAAGGCCCTTTATCCCGGCCAGCGCCTTTTGCACCCTGTCGCGTTCCCGTATGACTGCCTGGACGTAAAGGCGGAGGCCCTTCCTGTCTCTGAGGGCGTGCTCGGCCTGGAGCTGCGAGAGGGTGTTTACGTTAAACGGCAGCCGCACCTTGTTGACCTCCTCCAGGACCTCCTCGTCCGCCACCAGGAAGCCCACCCTCAGGGCCGCCATGCCCATCTTGCTGAGCGTCCTCATTACAACAAGGTTCCTGTAATCGCCCAGGAACGGGACGAACCCCTTGCCCCCGGCGAAGGCCTGGTATGCCTCGTCCACCACCACGATGCCGCGGGAGGCCTCGATGATTTTGAGTATCTTCCCGGCGGAGAAACAGTTGCCCGTCGGGTTGTTGGGGGAGCTTATGAAGAGGAGCCTGGGCCTTTCCCTCCTCACGGCCTGGAGGGTCTTCTGGAGGTCGAGGTCGAAGTCCCTGTCCAGCGGCGCTTCCACGGCCTTCTCGCCCAGGGAGCGGGCGATATGGCCGTACATCACGAAGGAGGGCGCGGGGTACATGACCGGCCCGCCGAAGGTGGTGATGAGGTAGTAGATAAGCTCGTCCGAGCCGTTTCCGGCAAGGATGTTGGAGACCGGGACCTTGAGCTGCCGGGCCAGGGCGCGCCTGAGGCCCTTGCTCTCGGGGTCGGGGTAGCGGTTGGTGGCGATGGCCGAGGGCTTTAGCGCGAAGCCGTAGGGGCTTTCGTTTGCGTCTAACTTCACCCTGGCGGGGATTTCCTTTGCTTCGTACGCCTTGAGCGCGCGCACGTTGGGTTTAACGAGTTTTTTTATGTTCAGGTTTTTCAATGCACCAGTGCACTCTCCGTGGTCTTGCCACGGGGTTGTCGGCTCCTTACCTTTTCAGGATACCCTGCGGTCTCTGCCGCAGAGAGGTTTATTCCATTAAGCCTCTGATTGTAATGGGAAATTATAACACAATACAAAAAGGCCCCGGACAGAGGCAAAGTCCGGGGCCTTTTGAGATTATTAAAAAAACCGTTGTCTTACTACTCCGTTACCACCGTCGCCGTCTCCGAGCCTTCCGGCCCTGAGACCGTCACCGTGCCGGGGTTGCCGCCCGCGGGCTGGACATTAATCACCCACTTTGTCTGGTTGAGCTTCCATGTCATGGGGCCATAGCCGACCAGTTCAAGGTTGGCTGCACCATTCAATGCACTTGTGGCTTCAACCCTGAGACTATCTTCCGCAAGGGTGTAGACGGCTTTAGTAATGTCTATGGTCAGGTCGGAGCCGTTGCAGTCCTGGTCTATGCCGTCGTGCTTTGTCTCCGGTGCGCCAGGGTAGGTTGCGCCATCGTAGTCGTTGCAGTCTGTGGGATACACAAACCCGTCGCCGTCACCGTCGCCGTAAATATCATGGACGAATATATCCCAAACACCATTAGTGTCGCCGGGCACGAGGTTCGTGGCCGCGGAATAAAAGGCGACATAGCTCCCGT
>CBDVCR010000213.1:0-2264 GCA_965372535.1 uncultured bacterium
AAGCCGGATCGATTCGTTCCAGGCTGATGTTCGTCATGTAATCTATTTTATGCTCTCCTTAATAACTATTTCGTGCTCCCGGCAGTAAATGCTCGTTCCGGCAGTGAAATTAAGGATACTCCATCCACCTCCGGCATTTCAACAGTGCGCTTTCGGGCAAATGGACATTATTTGATGCGCGTCTCAGTCTTCTTTTTTGCGGTTTACGTATACCTGCTGGGCGATGGACAGGAGGTTGTTCACCAGCCAGTAGAGCACCAGGCCGGAGGCGAAGTTCAAAAACAGGAAGGTAAAGACCACCGGCATGAACATCATCAGCTTCCGCTGCCTGGGGTCCCCCGCTGAGGGGGTCATCTTCTGCTGGGCGACCATGCTGATGCCCATGACGATGGGCAGGACGTAGAACGGGTCCTTCTGAGAAAGGTCCGTTATCCAGAAGGCCCAGGGGGCGCTTCGCAGCTCTATGGCTATCAGCAGCACTTTGTACAGGGCGAAGAACACCGGTATCTGAAGCAGCATGGGCAGGCAGCCGCCAACGGGGTTTACCTTGTGTTTTTTGTAAAGCTCCATGGTCTCCTGCTGCATGCGCTTGGGGTCGTTCTTGTGCTTTTCCCGTATCTCCTGCATTTTGGGCTGCACCATCTGGAGCTTCTTCATGGACCTCTGCCCCTTGTTGACCAGGGGGATGAAGGGTATCCTTATGACGATGGTGAGTATGACTATGGCCCAGCCCCAGTTGCCCACCAGGGCGTGGAACCGCTTGAGCAGCCAGAAAATGGGCCTCGCGATTATCGAGAAGAACCCGAAGTCCACGATATGTTCGAGGCCGACGCCAAGCCCCTTCAGGTCGTCGATTACCTTTGGTCCGGCATAGACCATGAGCTTGTTGACCCCCGGCTTGCCGATGAAGGAAATGGCCGCGGAGTCCTGGTACTTCCACGTCTTTACGGTTTGAAGCTCGGTGACCGGGACTATGGAGGAGAAGAAGTACTTGTCCTCAAGGGCTATCCACTTGATGTTGCCGGTATGGAGCCGGGTGCCCTGCAGTTTGTTGGGCTTGATTTCCTTCCTGTCCACTTCATCGAGGAACACCGGCCCGACGTGGCTGTAGCGGCCCTCCTTGCCGAATATGCCGAAGTCCGCGCCCAGGGTCACCTGGTACTCGCTTAGCCCCCGTACCTCGTCCTCGACGTCGAACCGGTAGGAGTCGTGGTAGAAGGTATAGGTCCTCTTGACAAAGTGCCGCGGCGAGGCGTACTCGAAAATGACGGAGCCCGTGGGGCGGTTTTCGTCCAGCGCGAGGTCGCCGCCCTTTACCCTGAAATTGGCTTCCGAGAGGGAAAAGTCGTCCTGCTCGCCCAGGGCCAGCGCCCTGTAGAGGCCGCCCGGCCTTAGAAGGGCGACGTTGCGCTCCAGCCGCTCGTCCTTGTATTCCTTAAGCTCCCAGCTCTTTACCGTCCCGCCCCTTGAGCTCAGCTCGGCCCGGTAAAGCCCCGTCACTACGCGTACGGTTTCCTCCTCCCCGGAAGGGACAGCGGCCTGCTCAAACCCCGTGGGGGGAGGCGCCGTATCAGGGGCGGGCGACGGGGCGGGTTGCACCGCCGGAGGTTCGGGCCGGGGCTCCTGCCTCGGCGCGGGCCTGGGGGCGAGGTACTGAAACATAATCAGCACCAGGAGCGAAAGGACTATGGCGATAAGCGCGTTTTTTTCCATTAATATGTCTTTCAGCCGCCGGGCAGGCGGTTAAGCCTTAACCAGCCTGTTTCGAATGCGGCTGCTCCCGCATGACAGGGTCGTGGCCGCCCGGGTGGAAAGGATGGCATTTAAGGAGCCGCTTAAGCGTCAGCCAGGAGCCCCTTCCGAGTCCGTAAAGCTCAATCGCCTCCCTGGAGTAGCTGGAACAGGTGGGTGTGAACCTGCACGAGCCGGGCAGGAAGGGCGAAATCGCAAGCCTGTAAGCGTCAATCAGGAAGACGGCCAGCTTCTTCGGCAAAAGGGACATTTAAGGCGAGGGCGCTAAACGGTAAGGCTTTTGCGGCCCCTGGCCCTTCTCCTCTGCAATATCCTGCGGCCCCCCGGCGAACTCATCCTTGAGCGGAAGCCGTGTTTTCTCTTCCTTTTCCTGTTATGCGGCCTGTATGTAGTGTAAGTACCCATAACCTGTTAATATAAAGTCCCTGGCCAGGAAAGTCAAGGGAGCGAATCGCCGTTGTCAAGCCAATTTAGAAATGTCCTATTCTTGGCAAAATAGAAATGTCCTATTC
>CBDVCR010000214.1:0-2022 GCA_965372535.1 uncultured bacterium
ATCCCCCTCATTCCCCCTTTTCCAAAGGGGGAAGCCGAACTGATTCGTTCCAGGCTGATGTTCGTCATGTAATCTATTTTATGCTCCCCTTAATAATTGCCGGAGTAATACTATCCCCCCCCGGGCCGGCTCATGCGGGCCGGGCGACGTGCCGCTACAAGGAACCCTTGAGCAGCTTGAGCGCATCTTCCCTCGCAACCGGCACGTTCACGCGCACCTTTCCCACCGTCTCGGGCAGGACAAACCGCATCTGTCCCTTGACGGCCTTCTTGTCCACCTCCATGGCGCTTATGAGCGCCTCCGCCTCCATGCCCTCCGGAAGCTCAAAGGGAAGGCCGTAACTCCCGATGACTTCCCTTACCAGTTCGGCCTCCTTCTTATCCATAAAGCCCATTTGCACGGAAAGCAGCGCTTCAAGATGCATCCCCATCGCAACGGCCTCGCCGTGGAGCCAGCGGGTATAGCCCGTGGCGGTCTCTATGGCATGCCCGATGGTATGGCCGTAATTGAGCACGGCCCTGAGGCCCGCCTCCCGTTCGTCTTTTGAGACCACCTCGGCCTTTATCTGGCAGGAGCGCCTGATGATATGCGCAAGGGGGCCTTCTTCGAGCGCGAGTATCGCCTCCCTGTTGATGGAGAGGTAGTCCAGAAACTCCCTGTCCCATATGACCCCGTACTTGATGACTTCCGCCATGCCCGCCAGGAGTTCCCTCCGGGGCAGGCTCCCGAGCGTTTCCACGTCTATCCAGACCAGGGAGGGCTGCCAGAAGGCGCCTATCATGTTTTTGCCAAGCGGGTGGTTCACCCCGGTCTTGCCGCCCACCGAGCTGTCCACCTGGGCAAGGAGGGTCGTCGGGACCTGCACGAACCGGATGCCCCTCATGTAGACCGAGGCCGCAAACCCCCCGAGGTCGCCTATGACGCCGCCGCCGAGGGCCACGAGGGCCGAGGACCTGTCGAGCTTGAGCCTGAGCATCTCGGTAAGCGCGTTTTCCGTCCAGAGGAGGCTCTTATACTCCTCGCCGTCGGGGATTATAATCTTATAAGGCTCAAACCCCGCCCCGGCAAGCGAGTCCCCGGCCCTGTCGCCGTAGAGGGCGTAGACCGCGGGGTTGCTCAAAAGGGCCATCCTGGGGCTCAGCCCCTTGTCCTTGAGTGCATCGCCGAGGCCATCGAGTACTCCGCGGCCTATGGCGATGTCATAGCTTCGCGGGCCCAGTTCCACCCTGAGTCTTTCCATGCCCGGGGGGCGGCCCTTACCTTGTTTTCTCATCCCACCCGATTCTTTCGAGCACCTCGCGGGCCACCTCAAGGGGGTTCTTGCCGTCCGTGTCCACGATTACGTCGGCCCGCTCGTAGTAGGGGTTTCTGGCATCCAGGAGGTCGTTTATCTTCTTCAGGGGGTCTTCCACCTGAAGGAGCGGCCTGTCGGAGTTGCGGCTTGTCCTTTTTAGAATCGTCTCCGGCCTCGCCATGAGGCAGACGATAACGCCCCCTTGTCTCAGGGCCTCCATGTTTTCCTCTTTCATGACCGCGCCGCCGCCGGTCGAGATAATGAGGCCCCGCCCGGCCGCTGCTTTTTTAATCTCCCCGGTCTCCATCTCGCGGAAGCGGGGCTCGCCGAATTTCTCAAATATCTCAGCAATGCTCATGCCGGCGGACTTTTCCACCTCGGCGTCCACCTCCACGCTGCTGAACCCCGTAAGCCCGGCAAGCTCGCTGCTTACGGTCGTCTTGCCCGTGCCCATGAAGCCGGTAAGCACTATGTTTTTCATACGGCAAAATCCAGGGCTTTCTTCCCCTTATTGCATCTTGAAATTCGGTATTGTTCAGGATTTAGTGCTTCAAGCCTTTCCTGCTTTAGCTTCGCCCGAAGGGTGAGCACAGCCGGAAATTCCATAAGCTTTTTCAGGGTACAAAACGTACCTTAAAATAAATAATTGCGGGCATAAATCGTCATTCCCGCGAAGCCTGTCCCCGCGAAGGCGGGGAGCGGGAATCCAGACGGAAAAGACTGGATTC
>CBDVCR010000215.1:0-1916 GCA_965372535.1 uncultured bacterium
GACATTTCTACTTTGGTGCTTTAGGACATTATCATTTTGGCGGGACAGGGAGCGACTTGCCTCGGGCCTGCGACATGAAAGGGGGTTTTCCCCTTGACTCTTTTTTTGGGCCGTGATATTGTAGTATGCATACTACAATATAGGAGGTCGACATGGTCGAAATTACAGTCATTGAAGAACGAAGGAAGCAAATTCTCAAAGAGATTCGAGGAATCAGAGCTATGCGAAAAGGCTCTGTTACCGAGCAATACCTGAAAGTGAAGAAAAAGGGACAAAAAGAGCCTGAATTAAAGGGGCCTTATTCGCTTTATACTCGCAAGGAAAGGGGTAAGACGGTAGGTCAAAGGTTGAGCAGGGAGGATGCAGAGCGTTTCAAGGTCGAGGTGGATGCCTTTCACTGTTTCAGGTCTCTTTGTGATGAGTATGCGGAACTTACCGGGCGACTTGGGGATTTAGAGCGGGATTTGAGCGAGGGGTCTCAGGAAAAAAAACGGCAGAGGCGGCCATCGAAAAAGACAAAGAGGTAAAACGGCTGCTTGAGCGAGCCTCCAGGGAAAAGGGCGTTGACCTGGAGGGCATGGAGTTTACCCTGAGACGGGCGGTGCTCCTGGCCGGCGCAGGGCTCCTTGAAGAAATGCTTGAAGGGGTTTGCTCGGGGCGCAGGTCAGAACCCCTGCTTTGCCCATGCGGACAGAGGATGCAGAGCGAGGGGCTCAGGAAGAAGCATATCAAGACCGTTTTGGGAGATGTCAACTTCAACCGTTCAATGTTCGTATGTCCTTCGTGCGGGAAGACCCGCTTCCCGGGAGACGAACTGCTCGATGTTCAGGCAACGGGGTTTTCGCCGGGTGTCCGGCGCTTAATGGCCAGGGCAGGACAGCGGGACACCTTCAAGGAAGGCCGGAACGATTTAAAGGAGCTTGCAGAGGTTCGGGTAACTGCCAAAGACATCGAGCGCATAGCCGAGGGCACAGGCCAGGAGGTCGAGCAATGGCAGAGTAAACATTTGTCTGCAATTTTGGAGGGGGAAACGATGCCGGAGGCAAAAGCCCCAATGCCCCTGATGTATGTCTCCTACGACGGCACCGGGGTGCCGATGGCGCCGTGGGAAACAGCGGGAAGAAAAGGGAAGCAGCCCGACGGCTCAAGCAAAACACGAGAGGTCAAGTTGGGATGCGTATTTACCCAGGCCGGGGTCGATGACAAGGGCCGTCCCGTCCGGGACGAAGACAGCACTACATATGTTGGGGCCATCGAGACTTCAAAGGAGTTCGGCTGGAGGATTTACGGCGAGGCGGTGCGCCGGGGCCTTGAGCATGCCAAAAAGGTGGTGGTCATAGCAGACGGCGCCCGCTATAACTGGGAGATAGCGGCACTTCATTTTCCGGGCTGCACAGAGATAGTCGACCTTTACCATGCAAGAGAGCACCTTCATGATTTGTGCAACCTGCTTGTGCCCGGTGGCGGCCGCGATCTGGTAGGATTGAGGACTCGTTGGCTTACATGGCTTGACGAGGGGAAGGTGAAAAAGATAATCCAAAAGGCAGAAGGGCTATTGCCAAAAAGAGGGAAGCGTAAAAAAAAGATACTTAAGGAGATGGCTTACTTCAAGAAAAACGCTTTCAGGATGCGCTACGCCGACTTCCGCCGACAGGGGCTTTTTGTGGGCTCCGGCGTTGTCGAGGCGGGCTGCAAGACCATAATAGGCAAGCGCCTGAAGCAATCAGGTATGCAATGGACCGTAAGAGGTGCAAACGCCATCATCGCCCTGCGCTGCTGTCATCTCTCTGGCCGCTGGGAAGACTTCTGGGAGCAGCGTGCTGCCTGAAACCCCCTTTTATGTCGCAGACCCAAAGAACACTGTCAAGCCAATTTAAAAATGTCCTATTCTTGGCAAAATAGAAATGTCCTATTCG
>CBDVCR010000216.1:0-1879 GCA_965372535.1 uncultured bacterium
ATTTCCTTGATTTACCAGGGGGTTTCACCCCTCAAACCCCGCTCGGGGCCAAAGGCCCCGAACCCCGAACTCTTTGCCGTCTTCCAGAGATACATGCCTCTTTTTGATTTTGAGACAGGTTTTAGACCGGGCACATGTAAAACAGATGTTTAACGGAAGAAAAGGGCCTGATTCAGTGGAGTCCGCGCCGAACAGCCTGACGACCCCCCCCTCCGCATCCTCGGCTGTCCCACGAGTTCCCGCGCCGTCCCGGCATGAAAAATTATACAAGCCCGCCGGTTTTCTGTAAAATACCCGTATGCTGTCCCTCGACCAAAGGCTGGACGCCGCCCTCGCCCTCATACAGGCGGCGGATAAAGTTGCCGCCTTTACCGGCGCCGGCATTTCCACCGAGTCGGGCATCGCGGACTTCAGAAGCCCCGGCGGCGTCTGGGACCGCTACCGGATTGTCACCTACCAGGAGTTCGTCTCGGACCGGGAGGCTCGCATGGAGTACTGGAGCATGAAACGGGACTTCTACAGGGAGATGAGCGGCGCAAAACCCAACGCCGCCCACCGCGCCCTGGCGGCGCTTGAGCGCATGGGGAAACTCAAATGCCTCATCACCCAGAATATCGACGGCCTCCACCAGGAGGCCGGCAGCTCCCCGGAAAGGGTAATCGAGCTTCACGGCACCAACCGGAGGGCCCTCTGCCTCTCCTGCGCCCGGACGTGGCCCATCGAGGAGATACAGGGGAGGCTCGATGCCGGGGACCTCGACCCCCGATGCGACGGCTGCGGCGGCCTCGTAAAGCCCGCCACCGTGTCCTTCGGCCAGAGCATGCCCGAAAACGAGATGAGGAGGGCTGACGAGTGCGCCATGAGCTCAGGCCTGCTGCTGATGATAGGCTCCTCCCTTCAGGTGGAGCCCGCGGCCTCCATCCCCCCGCTGGCCCAGAGGGAGGGGGCGAAACTTATATTCATAAACCGCACGGAGACTCCCTGGGACCATATCGCCTCGGTGCTGTTTAGAGAAAACGCCGGCAACGTGATGGGGGAGATTATAAAAAGGCTGCAAGAGGGCTAACGCCCCCAGATGTAACCCTCGCCTTCCTCGTCCCGCATTCTGTCCACTTCGTCCCTGAGCCTTACGACCATGCGCACCTCGCCGCCCTCACGGAGGTAGTAGCTCACGTCCATTATGTCCCGGAGGCCGAAGGCGAAGGCCTGGTAAAGCGGCCGGACCTCATAGGCTATCGCGGCCCCCTCCATGTCCAGAACTCTCTTCAGCAGTACCCCGTTGCTCTTCATCTGATCCAGGGCAAAATGCCTTGCCTTGGCAAAGGCCGTCCGGGCGTCAAGCCCCTCCGAGACGGAGTACCTGTGGGCCGGAGCGTGGGGGACAATCCTGTAGCCGTCGCCTTCGAGGTCCAGGACGGCGACCGCTTCGAAGTCATGGAGGTAGGCGCCGCCGAAAAGTATCAGCCTGAAGGCGCCGGAGACGCCCTCCGTCGTCTCAAGCCCCTCGGTCCGCACGTATTCGCCCCCGACGCAGCTTCCGAGAAGGAGCAGGAAGGCGGTGATTATACCCAGCGCCCGGCTCATGATTAAATCTTAGATGCGCCGGGCAGCACCGTCAAGGACAATTTACCGCCTCCGGGGCTCGAGGCCCGGCCTCTGCCGCAGGGAGGTTTATTGCGCCGGCTGGCTCTTCAACGGCCGGAGTGAATCCCCTGGTCAAGCTCTTGCGTAATTACTGCCGGGGGCATGAAATACTTCACATCCCGATGCCGGGGCTGCCATGTACTTTTTTCAAGGGTTCGATGTGAATATAAAACTAACCGTGTTAGCCCGAAGCAACTGTGTTGAATGTCAAGCCTTTTCGTAGCGCCATGGCTCA
>CBDVCR010000217.1:0-1769 GCA_965372535.1 uncultured bacterium
CAAGGGTGTATTCCTCCTTCCCTTTAAGGGTTGATTTGATATCAATGGAGGATATACCCTTGTCTTTTTTTGTTTCAAGAAATTTACACAGAAGATTTTACGCTCAACCCCCTGGCCCGCTATAACGGCAGGCGGGCCTTGGAATTGAGGTCCAAGCCGGAGGTCTCGCCCCTTTTCAGCCGGTGGTATCCGGCCAGGGCTATCATGGCCGCGTTGTCGGTGCAGAGGGAGGCAGGGGGCAGGTGGAGTTCAGCCTCACGTTTTTCGGCCATTGCGGCCATTCGCTCCCTTAACTCGCTGTTTGCCGCCACCCCTCCTGAGAGCGCGATGCGCTTGAGACGGTGCTTTTTTAAGGCCCATTCGGTCTTCCGGACCAGCACGTCCACCACAGAGGCCTGAAACGACGCGGCGATATCGTCAGCACTAAGAGAGGGGTTGTCCTCCACTCCGAGCCTAACCGCGGTCTTAAGCCCGCTGAAGCTGAAATCCATGGTCTCCGGAAGGTACGCCCTCGGGAAGTTCACGGCCCTGGGGTTTCCCAATTTCGCCCTTCCGTCTATTTCCGGCCCGCCGGGGTACCCCAGGCCGAGAAGTTTCGATACCTTGTCGTACGCCTCCCCGGCAGCGTCGTCCCTGGTGCGCCCCAGTTCCATGTACTCGCAGAACCCGTCCACCCGGTAAAGGGCTGTATGGCCCCCGGAAACGACCAGTGAGAGGAAAGGGAACCCTGGTTTCCTGCCGGACAAAAACACCGAGAGCAGATGGCCTTCGAGGTGGTTTACGCCCACGAGAGGGATGCCTGCGGGATAGCACATGGCCTTGGCAAACGAGCAACCCACCAGCAAGGAACCGATAAGACCCGGCCCGCGGCAGACCGCCACCGCGTCGAGCCCTGTCAACTCGGTGTTTCCCATCGCTTCCCTGACCACCGGCCATATCATTTCGATATGGCTTCTTGAGGCGAGCTCAGGCACTATGCCGCCGTATTTGCCGTGTATCTCCGACTGGCTCGATATGACGTTTGTCAGCATCGTGGAAGAGCCGACCGAGACTTCCATGAGCGACGCCGAGGTGTCGTCGCAGGAGGTGTCTATTCCGAGTATCAGCACTCGCCTTCCCCATTTTTTTATGCTTGTTGCGCCGATTATCAAAGCGGCGTTTCTTATGATACCGGATGGAGCTCGGCCCGGACAAGAGGACGACTTGCCTCATCAAAAATCTAAACGAAACCGATTCGTTGCCTCATTTAAGAATCTAAACGAAAATAGCCTCTTGGATTTCAATTTCAGGAGGCGGAAATGGGGCTTACGATGGATGAGAGGAGATCGGTCACTACAGAGACGGCCAAGAGGTATCGGAAGGCGTCCAAGAAGGATAAGGGGCCATGCTGGACGAATTTACGGCCCTCATGGGCTACAACCGCTCCTATGCGAGCCATATCCTCGCGAACTGGGGCAAAACGGTTTATCTGAGGGTGAGGGGTGAGACAGTGGCCGTGGTCCTTGGCAGGCTGAAAAAGAAGGCCCGAAGGGCCAGGCCGAAGAAGTACGACGAGAGGTTTTTGAGGGTATTGCTGAGCCTGTGGGAGGTCTCGGACTACCTGTGCGGCAAAAGGCTTGCCGCCTTCCTCAGGGAGGCGCTGCCTTCTCTTGAGAGGTTCGGGGAGATAAAGCTCGACGAGGAGACGAGAGAAAAGCTCATGAGCATAAGCCCGGCCACCATAGACAGGCTGTTGAGGAAGGAGCGCAAGCGGCTGGCCCTCAAGAGCA
>CBDVCR010000218.1:0-1764 GCA_965372535.1 uncultured bacterium
CAAGGCGGCATGATTAACGCTAAAATGTGTCCAACTAACCGTAGGGCGCTACAAGAGCATAAAATATTTATACCCCCCTTTTCCAAAGGGGGAAGCCGGATCGATTCGTTCCAGGCTGATGTTCGTCATGTAATCTATTTTATGCTCCCCTTAATAAGTCTTCCCCCTTGCATAAAGAAGCATCGCGCACCCCAGGGCAAACACCGCCATTCCCGATGCGGCCCAGTACGCGCCGTCGTCCTTCCGTATCATCAGCACCGCCCTGGGGCTGGGGTCGGAGTCCGCGGACTTTATAAATACCCAAAAGCCTTTATGGTACGACGGCCTGCTCGGCCTGATGTGCAGGGGCTTTATCCTTTCGCCGCTTATCTTCCACGCGCCCCTTACGTCCCACCCCGTCTCACCAGGTTCGTTTGTCTCAACGAGTATCTTTTCAACGACAAACCCTATGCCGGGGAGTATGGTGAATGTCTCCCCTGCCGACATCAGGACTTCCTTCCTCAGTCCGTAGGCCGAGGTGAAGAGATGGCCCATCAGTATCAGAAGCACCCCAAGATGGATTATCTGCGGCGAGAGCGTCCTTATGAAGTCTTTCCTGCCGAGTTTTCTGACGAGGGCGTCCGCCGAGCAGACTATGGTATTGACCGCCATGAGGGCCATGCACGAGACAATGCCGTAAACCCACCACGACTCGGAAAGCCCCGCGCCTTTGAGCCACCGGAAGAGTACCGTGTCGATTATGTTCGTATATGCTTCCATGGTCTTGGGGATGATGAGGGCGCCGGCGAAAAAGAAGAATATGGCCGCCACGAAAAATGCCACGGAAGTCTTTATGGACGTGAAAAAGCGGAGCATCTCAGAACTGGCTCCAGGGGCTTTTGATTACAGTGCCTATGCCGAAATAATTAAACAGAAAAAGGGGGTAGCCCATCACCCCGATGACCGCCGCCGGACGCCCCCTGAAGTCCCCAAGGTAACGCGAGTGAAGATATATGGCGTAGTAAAGCCACGTGAGGCTCGACCAGAACTCCTTGGCAGTCCAGTACCAGTAAGAGCCGTATGCGAGGAAAAACCATACGCTGCCCGAAAGGAGCGAGAGCGAGAAGGCTGTCCAGCCGTAGAGAGAGTACTGGTGCTGGAGTGGTTCCAGCGCCTCGTTTTCGTCGAATATATACATAAGGCCCAGGGCTGTGCCGGCCCCCATGAACACATAACCAAGGATGTTGAATATGCTGAAAAGGTAGAACCAGGGGCTTCTCATGAACAAGTCCACGGTGTTTACGGGCTCATGGAACATCGCCGTAAAGGCAAAGAGCGCCGAAAGCGGTATGAGGTGGTTTTCGATGCCCGTGGTCCTGTGCCGCTGCTTTATGAACAGCATGGCCAGTATCATGAGGAAGCTGATAAGGGACAGGATGTCGAGGCGTTCCGTGACCGGGATTTTCCCGAGGAGGAGCGACCTGTGGGCTATAAAGAATCCATGCACGGCGAGGCCTGCGAGGACGCTGTACCTTCCGGCCCTGCCGCCCAGCATCCCCATGGCATAAAGAGCCGTTGCAGCCATAAGGTAGTACATGTCGTTAATGATAACATTTTTTCGTCACCTGTTCCCCGCCCGCGGCCCATATCTCCGCGGCCAATCCTGTCGTTTCTCCGAACTCTATGCCCTGCCGCGCTGCTGCTCTTTAATCATCCTGAGCCTGTCCTGAGCCTGTCGAAGGGCCTGTCGAAGGGCCTGTCGAAGGGCCTGTCGAAGGGCCTGTC
>CBDVCR010000219.1:0-1728 GCA_965372535.1 uncultured bacterium
CGGGAGCCGGCCCTCCGGCGGGGTTGGAAAACCCCGCCTATGCCTGTGATTGTTATCATATCTTTTGTTCTCTTTTTTCATAGTGCCCGTGCAATGAACGGGTTAAAGCTCCGGCCTCCTTTTATGCCATTCGGTTGACTGCTCGTAGGCGTGGGCCACCGTAAGCACCGTGGGCTCGTCGAAGTGCTTCCCGATAATCTGGAGCCCTATGGGAAGCCCTTTTGAGCCGAACCCGCAGGGCACGGATATGGCCGGCGCCCCGGCGAGGTTCACGGAGTTGGTGAATATGTCCGAAAGGTACATCTTAAGCGGGTCCTCGGTCTTCTCCCCCGCCCTGAAGGCCACCTCCGGGCAGGTGGGCGTGGCGATAACGTCCACTTTCTTAAACGCCTCATCGAAGTCCCGCTTGATGAGAGTCCTTACCTTCTGGGCCTTGAGGTAATAGGCGTCGTAGTAGCCGGAGGAAAGGGCATAAGTGCCGAGCATAATCCTCCTTTTCACCTCCGGGCCGAACCCCCGGGCGCGGGTCTCCATGTACATATCCATGAGGTCCCTGCCCCCGGCCCTCAGGCCGTACTTCACCCCGTCGTAACGGGCGAGGTTCGATGATGCCTCCGACGTTGCCAGTATGTAATAAGCGGCAATGGCGTATCCCGTGTGGGGCAGCGTCACCTCGACGGGCGTTGCCCCGAGGGCCTCAAGCTGCCTTACGGCGTCCCTGACCGCCCGCTCGACCTCGGGGTCCATGCCCTCCACAAAATATTCCTTTGGGACCCCCACCTTCAGGCCCTTTATCTCCCTGCCCACCGACTCGGTAAAGTCCGGCGCCGGGACCGGGGCCGACGTGGAATCCATATCGTCATGCCCTGAGATAACGTTCATAAGAATCGCGGCGTCCTCAACGGTCCTGGTAATGGGGCCTATCTGGTCGAAGGACGACGCGAAGGCCACCAGCCCGTAGCGCGAGACCCTGCCGTAGGTGGGCTTAAGGCCCACCACGCCGCAGAGGGAGGCGGGCTGCCGGATGGAGCCGCCGGTGTCGGAGCCCAGTGCGCCGGGGCACATCTCCGCGGCCACTGCGGCGGCCGAGCCTCCGCTTGAGCCGCCGGGGATGCGCTTTAGGTCCCAGGGGTTTTTCGTCGGGTAAAACGCCGAGTGCTCGCAGGAGGAGCCCATGGCGAACTCGTCCATGTTTGTCTTGCCCAGCAGGAGGAAGCCGGCATCCCGGAGCCGCGCCGTCGCCGTGCTCTCGTAGGGTGGGACGAAGTTTTCGAGCATCCTCGATGAGCATGTGGTGCGCACGCCCTTTGTGCACATGTTGTCCTTTACGGCAAGGGGAATGCCGGATAAAAGCCCTTCCCCCGCCGAGGAGGCCGCATCACGGGCCTCTTGCCTTGTGAGCGTGACGAAGGCCCTGATGCGGCCGTCGAGCGCGTCTATCCTTGAGTGCAGGGCGTCCAGAAGCTCCCTCGGGGAAACCTCTTTTTTCCCGATAAGCTCCCTTGCCTCCGAAATCCCGAGCCTGAAAAGCTCCACTTCTTTTCTCCTCAACGGACGTTAAAAACAGCGTTTATTATCCCACGCGCAACGCAACCATGTCAAAGGAACGAATTGCCCGGGGTCTGCGACATATTTATGGGTAAATTTGACTTTCCTCTTTTTTTGAGCTCCATTCTGATAGCTGATAAGCTATCAGAATGGAGGTGGCCATGGCAGAAAGCATCGAAA
>CBDVCR010000220.1:0-1661 GCA_965372535.1 uncultured bacterium
CGGGCTTGACCCGGAATCCAGTCTTTTCCGTCTGAACTCCCGCTCCCCGCCTTCGTGGGGACAGGCTTCGCGGGAATGACGATTTATGCTCCCAATTTTTTATCTTAAGGGACGTTCTGTGTCCCTGAAAAAGCTCATGGAATTTCCGGCTGTACCCGCCCTCCGGCTTTAGGCCCGGAACCGCTTGAGCCGTATTTTAAGAAGGTCGAGGAACATCATCAGCGGGTCCCTGAACAGCCTGACTCTGGAGGCCGGGGAGTTGACCCACCGCACGGGGACTTCCTTTACCCGATAGCCCTGTTTCAGCGCGATATAGAGCACTTCCACATCGAAGCTGAAGCCCTCTATCGCGGTTTTGACAAACACATCCCTGGCCACGTTGCCCCGGAAGAGCTTGAAACCGCACTGCGTGTCCCTGAAATCGCCAACGAGCAGGAGGCGCACGACAAGGTTGAAAACCTTTCCCATTTTCTCCCTGTACCAGGGCTGTCTAACCAAAATCTCCGCCCCTTTTCGGCCCCTTGAGCCTATGGCGATGTGATAGCCCCCCTCAAGATAGGGCAGGAGTTTTTCCAGTTCCTCGATGGGAGTAGAGAGGTCGGCGTCGGACATCAGGCAGAGAGAGCCCCGCGAGGAAAGCATGCCTTTTTTTACGGCCCCTCCCTTGCCGAGGTTCACGGCGTTTCTCAGAAGCCTCAGGTTGCCCGGTTCCCTGATTTCCCTTTCCACCAACTCGGCGGTGGCGTCAGTGCTTGCGTCGTCGATTACGATTATCTCGAAGTCCCCGAACCTGCCTTCGAGGTATTCCCGAACCCTGCGGACGGTGGGGAGTATCCTGTCCTCTTCGTTATAGGCGGGGATAATCACGGAGAGGGAGTCATATGCCGCCATCGGTCCTCCTCAGGATGAAAATTGCCGCTAAAACCAACAAAGCGGCGGCAAGACTTGCCGCCATCGCCGCGTAAATATGATAAGGCGCATAGCGAAAAACCACCTCATGCTCCCCCCGGGGAACGACCACTCCCCTCAGGACGCCGTTTGTCCTGTGGATTCGGGCCTCTTCCCCGTCTATATACGCCTTCCAGCCGGGATAATACTGGTCCGCCAGCACGAGGAAGCCCTGGCCGTCAAACCTGGCGCTTATCCTGACGAGAGCCGGCCTGTAATCGACGATCTCTACTTCACCGGGGGTGAAAGCCCTTCTGCCGATTGCCTTTAAGTCCCCGGCCGGGACCATCGCTTGCCGCCGGGGGTCCACGCGAAATGTGAAAAGCTTTCTCTTCACTTCCATCAGGCCGCCGGCCTCGACAAGCTCGGCCACGGAATAGGCCCTGGGCAAGGCGTTTTTGTTCCGATAGACGACGCCGCGCCCGGACCGGAAGAGCCTCTCGTACACGGGCCGGTAGGACTCACGCGGCGGCAGGTCCGGCCCTATGGGAGGGACAAAAAACATCCGCCCATTCTCACCCCTCTTGACCCTGCCTTTTACGGCCTCCACGGTCGGTACTTTTTCATCGGGGACGATTAAATATTTCGTGTTCAGGACACTGAGTATGGCGTTGTATTTTATGAGGTCGTCCCAGATGTGGGAAAACCCCATGCCCTCCATCCACCGCCCTACAGATAGATTGGACACTGAATAAGCAAGCATAATAGCTTAG